>JBFGAX010000007.1:0-69960 GCA_041567895.1 Acidimicrobiia bacterium | reverse complement strand
CATCGCAGCAGGCGCGAGACACGACATCACGGCGCTTCCATCTACGATGACCGTGCATGCCCCGCATTCGCCTTCTGCGCAGCCTTCCTTGGTGCCCGTCAACCCCAGCTCGTCACGAATCCAATCGAGGAGTGTTTCGCCGGGAGCCCTGGATCCCTGGCGAGGTACGCCGTTGACCGTTGTTTCGATCTCCGTAGTGGCGGCTGCGTCGACTTCTGACCCGGGTATGTGGCTCGTGCCGGTTTGAGACAAAAGGGCGGGATTCTCAGGACGAATTGATGCGTCGTCCCTCAAGGTCTCGAGCGCCCGCGTCACCATTGCGACAACCATGGCGGATCGATGACCCGCGCTCGATCGCACGTCGTCGATCGGTCGGCACGCTGCCGCTGCGGCCTCGGCAGCTGCAACGATGTTTTCGTCGGAGAGAGGTTGGGCAACGAGCAAACTCTCGGCCGACTCCACCGTGACGATGGTCGGGGCGACCGAGCCGAGGGCGATCCGGGCGTCCGTTACAGATTCACCTGCGAGCCGCACAGAGATCGTGCCGTGGACGACCGATATGGCCTGAGCGCTGCGGTTTCCGGCTTTCACGAACACGGCTCGTTCATCTGGATACAACGAGCGGAAGGTCACATGCGTGACCATTTCGTCCGGACGCAGAACTGACGTGCGAACTCCGGTGTGGAATTCTGCAAGAGCGACCGTGCGTTCGCCGCCGGTCGAGGCGAGCGTGAGGTCGGCATCGAGCACACGCAGCGGACTGATCGTGTCGTTCGCCGGACTGGCTGTCACCAGATTGCCCACAACCGTCGCCCGATTTCGTAATTGAGGCGAGCCCACCTCCCAACTGGCCTGAGCAAGGGGAGGCGCAACTTCCCACAGCAAGTCCGAGGCAACCACCTGGTTGTGCGTGACGAGCGCGCCCATGCGAATCCGACCATCTTCGAGGTGTTCGATATCGCTCAGACCCTCGAGCCGGGTGATATCGATCAGAACTGAGACACCAGGCCGCCCCCGCCGATCGAGTTCCATGATGAGGTCGGTGCCTCCGGCGATCAACCTGGCGCTCGATCCGTATTGGGCCAGCAGATCCAATGCGTCTTGAAGCCTCGTAGGCGCGATGTGACGCGATATCGGAGTGCCGGTCAGCTGGACTTCATGCATCAGCCGTTGTATACCTCATACCCGCCCTCTCCGTAGGCACGGAGCGCCGCCCCGGCTTCCGCTGCGAGAAACCCTGCAACCACCTCGATGCCGCGCTCTTCGAGCGCCTCGATCCAATTCTCGGGTTTGGGACCTTCATCAAATCCGATTGCCTCCGCATCCTCCGCCGTCGCTCCAAAAATCATTTTGCGGACGCCCGACCAGGGGATTGCGCCAAAGCACATCGAGCACGGCTCCGAAGACGTGACCAGCTCTGCTGCGGGCATTCCAACAGCAGCGAGCGTGAACGAACCGACCATCTGGCCGGCGATCGAGATGGCCATGACCTCAGCATGAGCAGTGGGAATGTTGCTTGGTACCACCCGGTTGACGCCGGGAGCGATCAGTTTGCCCGAGGCGGTTTCAAAGATTGCGGCGCCGAATGGGCCACCCGTCTCGGCTTTGACGTTGCGACTCGCCAATTCGACCACGAATCGCATGCGCTCCTCCAGCGTGGATAGTACAAGTCCCTCAGGTGCAACTTCTTCTATCCATGGCGGAAGGGAGAATTGCACAGATTGCCATGTCATATCTCGATGCTCCCAGCCGCTCGTTGGACCATCTTACGATCGTGGATTCGAGCGCGCGCCTGCGATTGTGCGGTGAGGTCGGCCGTAGTCTGTTTCGGGTGCGGCACCTCATGTTCGGCCTGATTCTCACCCTGGTCGGTTGCAGCGCCGGAGTTTCTTTCGATTCGACATGGGAGGTCGGCGACGAACACAGGATTTTCTCGTCGATTCGTGCGACCGACCTCAACGGTGACGGGATACGGGATGTCATAGCCGGGCATGGAAACGAAACCTTGCCTAAAGAGGGGTTTGTCACCGCCCGCGATGGAGCCTCTGGAGAACTTCTCTGGCGGATAGACACGGGCGATGAGATGGTCGGCTCGGCCGCTCTCGGTCATCTGACCGACGACGATGTCCCCGATGTGGTCATCGGTGGTCGCAATGGAGAGCTCTACGCGATTGATGGCACCGCTGGCCGGCTGTTGTGGGAATTCGACGCAGATGTCCCGGTGGGTCAGGAACGCTGGCTCAACTTCTACACGCCCCAATTCGTCGGCGATGTAGACGACGACGGGCTCCCGGATCTGCTCGTTGCCAATGGCGGTGACTCCGGATTGCCGCCATTTTTCCCGCGACCTCCTGGCCATCTGGTGTTGGTGAGCGGCGCATCCGGGCGCGTGCTCTCCATCAGCCAGACACCGGACGGGGCCGAAACCTATATGTCGGCGCTGCTGTATCGGCGGGCCTCGGACGCCGCCGATCTCGTTGTGTTCGGCACCGGTGGCGAAACCAAAGCCGGTTCGCTCTGGGTCGTCGGCTTCGATGATGTTCTACGGGGTGACATCGGGAGCGCATTACCGATTGTTACGCCATTGTCCGACAGGGGCATGGTGGCGCCTCCGTCCATGGTTGATCTGACCAACGACGGCACTCCCGAGATTGTCATAGCGACGTTTGACGGACGCCTGATTGCCATCGACGGCGAGACACTCGCTGTGATCTGGGCCATCGGGGTGGATGATGCCGAAACCTGGGCCTCGCCCGCGATCGGGTTCTTTGACGAAGACGGTATTCCGGACGTGTTTGGAGCGTTTTCCATCGGTCGATTGCCCGACTATCGGGAGTCGGTGCTGGTGGCTGTGTCGGGGGCAACCGGCGAAGAGCTGTGGCGACAGACGTTCGCGCAACCCGTCGTGACATCGCCCCTAGCAATCGACATGGGCGGGGATGGAAAAGACGACGTCATCATCACACTGAGTCCGCTGTTCGAAGGAAATCAGGTCGTGCTTCTGGTCGACCCCGGCCGAGGGAAAAGCTCGGTGCTGATTGAACGCGCCGCCCGAAGCTTTGGTACCGGCCTGGTTTCCGATCTGGATGGTGACGGCTCGCTCGAATACGTCGGATCGAGTTTCGATGGCGACGGATCGCGGGTCGAACGCCGTGAGCTTGGCGTGCCGACTCCGGAACGCATCAGCTGGGGGGCGTACCTGGGCACGAACTACAACGGTAACTTCGGCGGCTAGCGCTGTTCCCGGAAATACGGGATACCGAGGGCGGCCGGGGCTCCAAGGAACCTCGCCCGCTTGCCACTGGTGAGAGCAATCATCGCAATGATCGCAAGAACGAAGGGGATCATGGCGAGAATGGTCGCCGGGATGTTGCTCCATGGTTCCCCGAGTGTCTGGAGCGTGAACTGGATCCTGGCTGCCGCGCCGAAGAGATATGCAGCAAACAGTGCTCGCCACGGACGCCAGCTTGCGAGGATCACCAGTGCAATCGCAATCCATCCTGCCGCTCCGATCGGATTGTCCTGCCATGTCGGGACCAGGGCCAGTGGATAGTAGGCGCCTCCCAGTCCTGCGAGGGCGCCGCCGACCATGACATGGACGTACCGCACCCACGCCACATTGACGCCTGCCGATTCTGCGCTGGCGGGATCTTCTCCAACCGCGCGCAGGGACAGTCCCATCCGGGTTCGAAACAGGTAATAGCTGGCGGCACCGGCGGCGATCCAGGCAACGTACACGAGGATGTCATGGCCGAAGATGAGCGGACCCACGACCGGCCAGTCCGCAATACCGTCGGTGATGATGGCGTCGAACTGGTCACGGGCCGGCTCTCCGACCAGGGGATCGGAACCTGCTTTGCCGAGGAAGCTCGCCAGGCCCGTGCCGAAGATCGTCAGAGCCAATCCCGAAACGATCTGGCTGACCCGCAGGGTGATGGATGCGAAGGCGTGTATCACCGAGAAGGCGGCACCGGCCAACAACGAAGCCAGGATGCCAAGGGTGAGGCTTCCCGTTTGGAAGGTCGCCCAAAAACCGGTCACGGCCCCCACCAGCATCGTTCCCTGGACACCGAGATTGAGAATTCCTGCCCGTTCGGTGATGATCTCGCCGACTGTGGCAAAGATGAGAGGCGTCCCAAGCCCGATGGCGGCCACGATGGTGAGGATCAGCTGAGAGTCGTTCATGCTGCCGCTCCGCTGGCCAGCACGTCGGGGGGGAGTTCGGGTCTTCGAAGCCGGTTGGCGATGAAGAACTCACCTCCGACCGCAAAAATCAGTATCGCCCCTTGCAACATGGTCACGATCTCCGGAGGGACCCCGATCGACTGCAGCGAGGGGCCGGCATTGTTGAGGGCACCCATGAGGATGGCGACCGGAATGACGGCCAGCGCATTGAGCCTGGCCAGGGCTGCGACGATGATGCCAGTGAACCCGAGCCCGAGGTCGAGCGAGCGAGGATCGAGCGCTCCCACCGGGCCGGCGACGAACAACGCTCCCGCCAGCCCTGCAAACGCGCCCGAGAGTAGGAAAACTCCGAGGATCTTGCGCGGCACCTCTATCCCGGCATAGCGGGCTGTATCGGGCGAGTCGCCGACCACTCGCACTTCAAATCCCCAGCGCGTCCGGTTGACGAGAAACCACGCGAACATCGCCACCGCGATCGCAATGAAGATGCCGACATCGAGGCGATTGAAAAAGCGCGGGAGGCTCGCGGCGTCCGGAATCGGGCGCCCGGTTGGAAACGTGCTGACGAGAGGATCGCGCCACGGACTGTTGCTGCCGAAGATCAGATAGTTCATGAGGTTGAGCGCGATGAAGTTGAGCATCAACGTCGTGATGATTTCGTTGGTTCCCAAATACACCCGCGGGACCGCCGAAACCGCGGCCCACAACGCTCCGCCGACGGCGCCTGCAATGATCACGACGGGTATGGCGAGCGCGGCCGGAATAGCGTCTCCCATTGCAATAGCAATGCCGGCAGCGACGATTGCGCCGAGCAAGAACTGTCCTTCGGCGCCGATGTTCCAAACCAGCATCTTGAACGCGAGAGCGGCTGCGAGGCCGGTCAGGATGAGCGGCGTTGCCGAGATCAATGTCTCGCTCACGCCACGCGCACTGCCGAAGGCAGCGTCCACCATGTGCCCGTAGACGGTGAACGGATTGTCCCCCGTGATCCAGAGGAACACGCCACCGATGATGAGGGCGGCCAATACCGAGAGCAGTGGCACGGTGAGCGTCAGGCGCAACGATGCCAGGCCACGTGGTTCGACGATGATGCGGCGCACGGTCATCTAGTCCCCGCCATCCTTTTGGCCGGCCATGAGTAAGCCCAGCCGTTCGGCGGTGGCCATGCGGGCGGTCAGTTCGCCGACGATCTCGCCTTCGTAGAGGACGATGAGCCGGTCCGAGAGCGCAAGCAATTCGTCGAGATCTTCCGACATGAGCAGGATGCCGGTGCCGCGGTGCCGTTCGCGCAAGATCGAGTTTCTGACGGCTTCGGTGGCGCCTACGTCGAGGCCTCTCGTCGGTGAGCGGGCTATGAGTATCTTCGGTTGCATCTCGACCTCGCGTGCCAGCAGGGCCTTCTGCAGATTGCCTCCAGACAGCAGCCGGATTGGCAGCCCCGGCACGACGCCGCGAATGTCGTACTGTTCGATGAGGTCCTTACCCCGGGTTTTGAACGCCGCCGGGACCAGCTGGCGTCCTTTCGAATACGGTGCCTCTCGAAACGCTTTGAGGCCCAGGTTGTCTTCGGTGGTCAGACCCGGCGACAGTCCCATGCCGAGGCGGTTTTGTGGCACATAGGCCAGTCCCTGGCGGATGTGTTCCAGTACGTTGGCTTCGGTCACGTCGACACCGTCGAGGGTGACGCTCCCCGCGGTTGGCCTTCGCAGCCCGACCAGGCCGTATGCCAGTTCCCGCTGGCCGTTGCCCGAAACCCCGGCCACGCCTACTACCTCGCCCGCCCGAACCTCAAACGAGACGCCCTTGACCGATTCGAGGCCGCGGTCGCCCGGCACCCGAAGGTCCCGTACCACCAACATCGGCTCCCCCGTGCTTTCATCTTCGTCCCGGGTCGGAAGTTCGAGGTCTCGGCCAACCATCATGCGGGCAAGATCTCTTGGCTCGGCGTCCGCTGTGTCGATCTCGCCGACCATTTGTCCCTGACGCATGACCGAAACCCGATCCGATACCTGTTTCACCTCATGCAACTTGTGGGACACGAAAATCACCGAGCGACCCTCGTCGGTCAGCTGACGCATGGTGCTGAAGAGAGCTTGCGATTCCTGCGGGGTGAGCACTGCGGTCGGCTCGTCGAGAATGAGGACCTTCGCATCGCGGTAGAGGAGTTTGAGAATCTCGACGCGCTGCTGTTCACCGACTGAGAGCTGCCATATCCGCGCAGTTGCATCGACGGGCAGACCGTACCTCTCACCCAATTCGGCGGCGTCGCGCTGGAGGTCTTTCTGATCAACCAGAACACCGAGATTGTGGTGGCCGAGCGCCAGGTTCTCGGCGACAGTCAGATTCGGGACGAGCCGGAAGTGTTGATACACCATTCCGATGCCGGCGGAAAGAGCATCCTTGGGTGACTTGAAGACAACCGGCTCGCCATCGATGACCATTTCGCCGGCATCCGGCCGGTACAGCCCGGCCAGGATCGAGCAAAGCGTCGATTTTCCGGCACCGTTTTCACCAAGGAGGGCGTGGACCTCTCCGGGCCTCAACTGGAAGTTGACGCCTTCGTTTGCCTTGACGCCATAGAACTGCTTGTGGATATCTCGAAGATCGACCGCAAGCGTTTCCGTAGCTATCGAATCCGACATGAGCCCACATTAGAACAATGGGCCCCACCTTTGTGGAGCCCATTGTTCATATCGTGAGTTGGTCGCTGCTAGCCGGTTGGACTACCGATCACGCCTTCGACGAAGTAGTCCATGCCGAAGATGTCGCCGAGTTCGCGGCTATTGCCGTCCTGGTCGACGATCGGATCGGGGAACACGGAGAATGAACCGTCGATGATCTGAGCTTTGCGCTCCTCGATCGTCGCTCTGGTCTCATCGGAGACCGACGATCCGAAGGGGGCGAGGTCGACCATGCCGTCTGCCATGTTGCCGTAGTAGGCCTCCGACTTCCAGGTCCCGTCCTTGACCTGTTGGGCTGTCGTCAGATAGAACGGCCCCCAGTCCCAAATGGGAGCAGTCAGCCAGGCGCTTGGAGCGAACTCCGTCATGTCCGTGTTGTAGCCGACCCATTTGGCACCGGCAGCTTCAGCCGCTTGGCCAGGTGCCGCCGAGTCTTGATGCATGGCGATGACATCGGCGTTCGCATCCAACAAACTCTGGGCAGCTGTGCTCTCGAGCGGTGGATCAAACCAGGTGCTCGTCCATACCACCTGAACCTGGGCGTCCGGGTTGACCTCGTGCACCCCGAGCGTGAACGCGTTGATACCGCGTAGCACCTCCGGGATCGGGAACGCAGCTACGTAACCGATGAGGTTGCTCTCGGTCGCTGCGCCGGCGGCTATCCCGCTCAAGTATCGGCCCTCTTCGGCAGCGCCAAAGTAGTTGCCCATGTTGTCGCTCGACATGAAGCCGGTGGCGTGCATGAACGTGACCTCGGGAAAGTTTGCGGCTGCAGCGAGCATGGGTTCCATGTAGCCGAAGCTCGTGCCAAAAATGAGCTCGTTACCGGCTGCTGCCAGGTCTTCGAACACACGCTGGGAGTCCGATCCTTCCGGAATGGCCTCCAGGGTTGTTATGTCGACGTCCATGTTTGCCGCCAGGTACTGGGCTCCCTGGTCGTGCGCCCACGACCAGCCTTTGTCTGCAACCGGTGAGACGTGGACGAACGCGACCTTCATCGGTTCGCCGTCCGTGCCGCCGGCCTCGGTCGTGTTTGTGGTCTCGGTTCCCTCGTCAGAGCCGCAGGCAGCAGCGATCATCGCCAGCGTCAGCAACAATGCGAGCATTCTTCGTAGATTCGTTTGTGTTGACGTTTCCATAGTTCTCATGGTTCTCATTCCCTCACTAGGACGGTATCGACTCTAGAGCGCCGACGGATGCGCGCGCTGGCCCGGATAGGCCAGGGTTTCGCGCACTACGCCAGCGCCTCATGCAGACGTCGGGCCTGTTCTCTCGCTTTTGCTCGTACCTCGTTCGCGTCGACCCGGGTGGGTCCTGACTCGTCTAGTAGAACTTCACCGTCGACCTCCACCCGCAGCGGACGAATGCCCGGTGTGAAAGCGATGTGCCATGGATCCATCGGGTCGTACGACCAGGTGACGATGTCTTTGCGGGAATTCGGGAACAACTCCCAACCCTGTTCCAACCATCGCCATGCGGTATCGGGGGTGGCGGTGATGTTTGTGGATCGCTGCATGACATAGGCGAGGCGGAATGACTCGATCATGTTGGCACCAATGCCGTCTGTGCCGAGCATGACCGGATTTGAGAATCGAGCCGGTTCGGCGTATCCGACCGAGTTGTTGAGGTTCGAGCGGGGATTGTGCAGGATCGTGCCCTCGAGTTCGTGATCCGAGGGGAGATGTACGCAGTGCGCGAGTAGCCAATCGGCGCGGGTGAAACCGCGTAACCGCTGTGCCGCGTCCTTGTCCTCGGGACCTTCGCAGACGTGGATGTGAACGCCGACTCCGAGATCTCTGGCCATTCCGGCGGCGTTCTCCAGTGTTTCGTCCGAGCAGGTGAAGGCAGCATGAATGCCAACGAGGGCGTTTCCCCCTTCGCTGATGAAGCGTCTGTTTTCTTCGAGACCACGCTTCGCCCCGTCAGGCCCATTGCGGTCGGTGACGCCGTATGCGGTGAGCACACGAACGCCCACCTCTTCGCAGGCTCTCGCGATCACGTCCAGGCTGCCCTCGATGGCATTCGGGCTCTCGTGGTGATCGACGATCGCGGTCGTTCCCGATTCGAGAGCTTCTAGTGCTCCGAGTTTGGCCGACCATTCCAGCATCTCCAGATCCAGGGCCGAATCGAGCCGCCACCAGATTTGTTCGAGGATGCTCTGAAATGTCGTCGGCACCATGGGTGGGGGAGGCATGCCGCGAGCCAGCACCGAGTACAGGTGGTGGTGTCCGCAGACCAGCCCTGGCGTGGTGTTGTCAGCCACCGTTCGCCGCCGCCGTCGGGTGATGCTTGTTCATCGGCAGTCTGGTCCGGTAGATGCCGTCGAACTGATGAAGCGCCCTGGCCACGGCTCCCGCAGTGGGCACGAGACCGATTTCCCCAACGCCCTTGATTCCATAGGGGGCGCGAGGTTGCGGGGCCTCGACCAGGATGGTTTCGATCTCCGGCATGTCCTTTGGCCTGAGAATGCCGAGGCTGCGGAGGGTCATGTTGGTGGGTCTTGCCTCTTCGTCGTAGGGAAAGTCCTCGGTGAGTGCATAGCCAAGGCCCATGTGGGCGGAGCCTTCGACCTGGCCGGCGCACAGCGCCGGATTGACCGCCCTTCCGACATCGTGGACGGCCACCAGTTTTTCGATGTCACCTGTCGTCTTGTCTGCGATAACCAGTTGTGCGGCATAACCGAATGTCGAGTGGAGGATGGGGTTTTCGACATCGTCGCCGAGCTTGTTGGTCCAGTCCACCCGGTATTCACCTTCATAGTCAACACCAACCTTGCGACCGTCGGCATTGGCGGCCTGGCATGCGGCCTGCACTGCTCCGGCGCCCATGAGCGTGCCTCGGGAGCCGGTCGTTTGTCCGGCCCCTAGCTCGCGTGTGGTGTCGACGATCACCGAAATCCGCTCTGGTGAGACATCGAGTTCTTCGGCCGCAACCTGCAAGACAACCGTGTGGACGCCCTGGCCCATTTCGGTCCAGCAGTGGCGGACTTCGACGGTGTCGTCATCGTTGAAGCGAACAACTGCCCTTGCGATTTCCAGGAACCCGTTTCCGAGCCCGCTGTTTTTGAGTCCCAAACCGAGACCCACCGCTTTGCCGTCGGCCGTTGCTTGATCGAAGAACGGCTTGATCGTGTCCAGGCACAGGCGCGCTCCGGCGCTGCCCTCGTCCATGATCTGGCCAGGACCCCAAACCACACCCGGTTCGATGACATTGCGGCTCCGCATTTCCCAGCTATCGATGCCGACCATGTCGGCGAGTCGATCGATGACTCCCTCCATGGCGAATTGGGCCTGGTTGGCGCCAAAGCCACGGAACGCTCCGCCAACGGCGTTGTTGGTGCGGGCCGCCACGGCGTACACGTCGATGTTCGGCACGACGTATGGCCCGGAGGCGTGGCCGGCCGCTCGCTCGAGCACCTTCATCCCGACCGATGCGTAGGGTCCACTGTCTCCGACCATGCGAGCTTTGAGTGCGGTCAGCTTGCCGTCGGCGTCACAGGCAGCCCATGATTCGATCCGGATCGGATGCCGTTTGGCGTGGACATAGAAGCTCTGCTCGCGGGTGAAGGTGCATCGAACCGGCTTTTTCAGCAGCCACGCTGCCAGAGCTGTTTGCGCCTGGTTGGACATGTCTTCTTTGCCACCAAAGGCACCGCCGTTGGATACCAGCTCGACCGTGACCTGATCCTGAGGTATACCGAGTACTGCGGCAATTTGATTGCGGTCGTCCCATACCCCCTGGCCACCCGAATACACGTGGAGGGTCCCGTCCTCCTTCGGAACCGCGAGCGTTGATTCGGGTTCGAGGAACGCGTGTTCGATGCGCTGGGTTTGAAAGACTTCATGGAGCTTGTGCGGCGACGACTCATAGGCACTCTCGAAATCGCCCCGGGTGTATTCGGAAACCGAGAGCACGTTGCCTTCGAGTTCCCACACCGCGCTCTCTGATGCATCCTCGATGGCGGTCATTGGGTCTGTCACCGGGGTGAGCACGTCGTACTCGATCTCGATGGCCTCGGCCGCCCTGGTTGCGGTCAGGTGATCTTCGGCGACGACGATTGCCATGACGTCACCGAGATAGGAGGTGCGTCCCCCCTCCGGGATGAAGACGGGCCAGTCGGTGTAGATGATCCCGACGCGGAGATCGCCGGGAACGTCGGCCGCCGTGAACACATCGACGACGCCGGGCATCTCTTTGGCAGCCGCGGTGTCGATCTTCAAGACATCGGCGCGAGCATGGTCCGCCAATCGCACCACGCCGTGCAACATACCGGCGATCGTGATGTCCCCTACGTATCCACGGTCACCGAGGGCAAGCGCTTCGGCCTCATATTTCACACCGGAGTCGCCAATACGTTTCGGGAGCGGTGTGTCGGGAATGGGTTCACCTGATGCCAGCAGCTCGATTGCTTCGATGATCCGCACGTAGCCGGTGCAACGACAGAGATGGGCGCCAAGCCGTCCCTCGATAGTGCGCCGGTCCAGATCCTTTCCCTTGGCATCGATCAGCGACTTGGTCCGGACAAGGATGCCGGGCGTACAGAAGCCGCATTGGAGAGCTCCGGTTGCGGCGAAACCCTTCGAGAGCCGGTCGCGTTCATCCTGATCGAAGCCTTCGAGGGTCGTGATTTCTTTGCCTTCGGCTTTCTCCATGCCCACCAGGCAGGATTGAATGGCCTTGCCATCCATGATGACCGTGCAGCAGCCGCATTGTCCTTGCGGCGAGCATCCGTCCTTGGTGGACGTTATGCCGAGTTCCTCGCGCAAGGCTGCGAGAAGGGTCGGATGGTCGGAACGCACCGTGGCAGGTGAGCCGTTTACGGTGAAGCTGGTCGTGCGGGCATCGGCGATGGTCATCAGGGTTTCTCCGGGGGTAACTCGACACCGGTTTGCTCGGTGATCCGTCGGTACGCGTTCGGAACGCGATATTTAGCAAAATCGAAGAGGGTGTGTTTGTAGGTCTTCGTGAAATCGAGGTCGATGGTGGCGACCGCTACCTCGTCACCGGTCGTGATGCATTGGGCAATGATCTGGCCCGAGGGTGCGACGATCATGCTCTGGGCGAGCGAATCGACTCCCTCCTCGATTCCACCTTTGGCGACGCCGACGACGAAGGCGCCGTTCTGATAGGCGCCCGACTGCATCACGAGAGCGTTGTGAAAGCCGGCTAGCGCGTTTTGGGTCGGATCAGGCGCATAGTGGAGAGGTGTGTTGTAGCCGATCAGGATCAGTTCGGCTCCTTGCATGCCCATGACCCGGTACGTCTCGGGCCAGCGGCGGTCGTTGCAGATGGCCATGCCGACGATCCCATCAAAGGCTCGCCACACCGGGAAGTCGTCGCCTGGTTCGAAATAGTGACGTTCAGCATGCTGGAATTCCCGCCACGGCTCGTACTCGTCGTGACCGGGGATGTGCACCTTTTGAAAAATGCCAACGGTCTCGCCTGCCTTGTCGACGAGGTGGTAGACGTTGAATCGGCGACCCTCGGCAGTCAATGCGGCGTAGCCAAGGCAGAACCCGATGCCGAGCCGCTTGGCCTCATCGAAGAGCACTTTGGTGGCCGGACCGGGCATCTCGGTTTCGTAGTAGTGATCGGCTTCGGACAACTCCATGTGCCAGCGGGGGAAGAACGTGGTCAGCGCGAGCTCGGGATACACGACGAGATCTGCACCGCGCCCGGAGGCGGTGTTCATGAGAGCCAGCAGGCGGTCGACGACAGCTTCGCGGCTCTCGTCGGCTGCGATCGGACCCATTTGTGCGGCGGCGACCGTGAGCAGACGCATAGTTCAGCCGGTGATGGCCTTGCCTCCTTGTTCCAGTAGCTCCCTCAATACTGGCACCTCCGACTCGGCTTGCGGGGTAGCAGTTATGGAAAAACCTCCGTTGTCCTTCGACAGGAGGAAGGCCTGACCGGATTGAGCGGCGAAGCGGCTCTCGTCGAAAAACAACCTGGGCTTGATCTGAGCGGGGTCGCCTTCTTCCGGGCAGAACACCATGCAATTGCCGCACTCGTTGCATTGCTCGACCAGAACGACGTATTGCTGGCGCCCATCGACCTCCATGCCGGCCGGGGTCGGGATCTTTGTGAACGCGTCGTTCGGGCACACCGTGACGCAGAAATTGCACGCAACACAACCCCACATCTCGAGCACATGATCGACCCGTCTGGGCCCATCCTGGTGAGCGTCGTGGTGGTACTTTTCTCGCAACCCACCTTTGGTCAGCGCATGAACATGGGCTTCGACCGGACCCAGGAACCCCGCGGCCTTCGCTCGCTCCCACTCGTGTCTGCGCCATTCCGCAAGATCCGTGACTCCCGCTTCCTTCATGTTGTCCGTCAGGCGTTTGAGCATCGGTTTGATCCGCCCGTATCCGCCAGGCTGCAACAGGTCGGAACAGACGGTGGCGGGCGCCACTCCCATTCCGATCGACGTTGCAAAGTTCTCGCGCGTGATGCCGGCCGACCAGCTCACCTGCACGTCGCCTGCGTGGCCTTCGACCATAAGGGTGTTGTTCGGGAGCGTGTTGATCAGCTCGTCGAGCAGCGCGGTGGCGAGAACATGTAAGGGCGGACCCGACAGGTACATGGGGTCGTCTGGCAGAAAGCCCTTGTCGTTCTGGACGACGAGCGTGTTCGTGAGCTTGATGCCGAATTTGCGACCGCGCTGCCTGGCGAAGTCGCGTAGATCCTGAATCAGCTCGATGGCTCTCGGGAACTGCAGATCGTCGACAAACGAGTCGCGGCTGAGACGAATGTGCTCGTAGCCCAGTTGTTTTTGGAGGATGTCAACGACGTTTCCGAATCCGAGCAAGGTCGGGTTGAGCTTGACCACGACATCGAGGTTGTGGTGCTCCATCAGATACTTGGTTATGCCTTCGATTTCCTCCGGTGGACATCCATGGAATGTCGAAAGCGTCACGGTGTCGGCGATCCTTGGTTCGAAGTGGAAGCCCGCAAACTTGGCGAAGTGGCCAGTCAGCTGCGGCCGGAGGCGATCGATTTCGTCGGTGGCGTCCATCATCGATTCGATGAAGAAGGAGACTTCGGGCGTCGAGATGCCGGCCAGGTCATAGCCGACAGACAGATCGAACACGAACGGACCGGAGTTCTCACCGATATAGGGATGAATCGGCTTCCAGTGTTTGAGGATCTCTATGACCATCCACGCCTTGACGTATTCCTCCAGTGACTGCTTTATCTTGAGTTCCTGGCTCCACTCGATGTTGAAGCCGATGGTTTCCATGTCGATGCAGGGACGGCCGATTTCGAGTTCGTCCATGATCTGCACGGTTTTGAGCTCGAACATGCGCGCACCACCAAGCCAGGCCAGGATGATGTTTTGAGCGAGCTGGCTGTGCGGTCCGGCGGCGGGTCCGATGGGAGAGGCGGCGGGACGCCCTAGAAACTCGAACGACAGGTCAAACTCCGGATCCGGGGACCAGATGCGGGCGGTCGGCAAATCGAAGATCTGTTTGCGGTCGTGCCATTCGTCTGAGATCCGATCGAGCAGGACCTCCAGCGAATATGGCGTCAACGGTGGCTGCGTGAGGGGCGGGTCGGTGGTTGCGGTCACGAAACTTCCTGTCTTTACATTTTGTAAAACAATAGTACCGGGACGTCTCAGCCGGGCGCAGCCTCGGATGAGAAATCAGTCGCTCCGAACGTTCATGTTCCGGTAACCCGACTTCACCGAACCGGTTACCCGGCCTCCGTAGCTTGCACATCGAAACGAAACCGGAGGAGCAGATGGATCCGAAGTCGTGGATATCGTGCATCGTGGCGTTGGCACTTGCGGGAGCGGCGTGTGGTGGGGTCGACGCTGAGGAGGTGACCTCTGGTGGGGGCGGCGGATCGATTGTGATATCCGGGTCGTCGACGGTGGAGCCCATCTCTGCTCGGAACGCAGAAAAGTTTTCGGCCGCCAATCCCGGCATCACGATGTCTGTTGAGGGGCCTGGCACAGGTGATGGCTTCAAGAAGTTCTGCGAGGGCCAGACCGATATCTCCGATGCATCGAGAGCCATCAAGGAATCCGAGGCCGAAGATTGCGCTGCAAACGGCGTCGAGTACGTGGAGTTGATCGTGGCGATCGACGGGCTCTCGGTGCTCACATCCCCGGCGAATGGAACGATCACATGTCTCGATTTCAGAGATCTCTACGCACTCATGGGGCCTGAATCACTCGGATTCGATTCCTGGTCCGACGCAAACTCATTGGCAAGCGAGCTCGGAGCCGGTCACGCGCCCTACCCGGACGCACCCCTTGTCATCACCGCGCCCGGCGAGGAATCTGGCACCTACGACACGTTCGTCGAGTTCGTGATCGAGGATCTGGCCGAGGAACGTGGGGTCGAGCACGCTGCTCGTCTCGATTACGTTGCGTCGCCGAACGACAACGTGATCATCGACGGCATCGCCGGCTCCGAAACGTCTCTCGGCTGGGTGGGTTACGCCTTCTACTTCGAGAATCAGGACAAAGTTGTGGCTCTCGCAGTGGACGACGGCACCGGCGGATGTGTCGAGCCAACCGAGGTCACGATTGCCGACGGCAGCTATCCGCTGGCGCGTCCGCTGTACATCTACGTCAACACGATCAAAGCCGCGGAAAAGCCCGAGCTTGCCGAGTACGTCGACTTCTTTCTCTCAACCGAAGGTCTGGCGTCGGTACCGGAGACGGGCTACGTCGCTCTCTCCGACTACGCCGGGACCATCGCCGCTTGGGAAAGCCGATAGGCCGAGAGAGCATGGCAAGGCCAGCACCATGACGGCGACAAGCATGACGGCGACAAGCGGCCCGGTGGATCTGCGAGGAGAACCCCGCAGGCTTCGCAGGGAACAGCGCGTCCGCCGCCTGTTCCTCAGCATGGCGATCGTTTCTGTCGTGATCAGTATCGCCATCGTGGCATCACTCCTCGGTAACGCCGCAAGCTTCTTTGCGAACGTGGACAAGGGGGCGCTGCTCGATGTCGGCTGGTTTCCGCGACGCAACCGATTCGATTTACTCACGCCCGTAGCCGGCACACTGGTCATGTCGCTCCTCGCAATGGTGGTGGCTACACCTCTCGGGCTGGGAGCCGCCATCTACCTTGCCGAGTACGCCAACCCGCGAATGCGACGGTTGTTGAAGCCGGTGCTGGAGATTCTGGCGGGAATCCCGTCGGTCGTTCTCGGCTTCTTCGCGTTGCTGTGGATTGGCCCCAACATCGTGGTCGAGCTCCTCAACTCGCCAAAGCCGGCCACCCTCCTCACCGCCGCCATCGGCGTCGGGATCCTGGTCACACCGCTCGTCGCCTCCGTATCGGAGGACGCGCTGCGTGCGGTGCCACAGGCACTGCGAGAGGCTTCCTTTGGGCTTGGTGCCAAGAAGTCAACGACGATCCGCAGGGTCGTGATCCCGGGCGCTGTTTCCGGCATCATGGCGTCGCTCATCCTCGGTCTGTCGCGCGCTATCGGAGAAACCATGGTCACGTTCATGGCCGCCGGAGCGGTCGGAGGGGCGCTGCGAACGTGGAACCCCCTCGACTCTGGTACGACCCTCACCGCAGCTATCGCTTCGGTGGCAACCGGTTCGGATCAGGTGGCCGGTGAAGCGCTCGCATTTGAAGGAGTCTTCGCCCTCGGCATCACCCTGTTCTTCATCACCCTGGTGCTCAACTGGATGAGTGACCGCTTTGTCCAACGGGTCAGGCAGAAATACTGATGATGGGCCGCACCGAGACGCTCGACACCGCCGCTGCGATGCGCCGATCGTTGGAGGGCCGCCGCTTCAATCCGGCTGGAATTGCGTTCGAGGCAACCTTGCTTCTCCTGCTGCTCGCATCGTTGCTCATTCTCGTGACGCTCCTTGCAGACATCGTGATCGGAGCTGTGCCGGTCTTTCGCGAGCGCGGTCTTGACTTCATCACATCGGGGATCAGCCTCGACCCGGCAACCGCAGGCGTGTGGACAGCGCTCCTCGGATCGATCGGTATCACGGTCATCGTGGCAACCGTCGCCTTTCCACTTGGGATCGGGACCGCCATCTACCTCGAGGAATACGCGCCGAACAACACCCTCACCAGGTTTCTCCAAACGAATATCCGGAATCTGGCGGGAGTGCCATCCATCGTGTACGGACTTCTCGGATTGGCCGTGTTCGTGCGACTCGTCGACGCCATTGGCCTTGGTGGTCCCGATACCACAGCCGGGCGGAACGTGATCGCGGCCGGGATCACGCTGGCGGTCCTCGTCCTGCCCGTAATCATCATCACCGCGTCTGAGGCGCTCCGGGCTGTGCCAGACACGATTCGGGAGGCTGGATTTGGCGTGGGTGCGACCCAATGGGAAGTGATTCGGCACCACACGCTTCCGATTGCGACGCCGGGCATATTGACAGGAACCGTCCTCGCCCTGGCACGGGCATTCGGCGAAACCGCTCCTTTACTGGTCATTGGCGTTGCAACCGGCTTTTTCAGCGCCGGGTCGGCGGGCCTGATCGACCGGCTAACCGGCACGTACACGGCTCTGCCCGCTGTCGTTCTCTCGTGGAGCCGGCAGACGGATCCCGTTTTCAAAGAGAACCTGGCGCCCGCTGCAATCCTGGTTCTGCTCGTCGTGTTGTTCGTGGCGAACGGAAGTTCCGTGATCTTGAGGAATCGGTATGAGCGGCGATGGTGAACGACGAAACGGAGATTGACATGAACCAGCCCGACGTACTCGAGCCCGGAGTGAGGTCGCAGCTCGCCAGGACCGACACCGGCACCGCAGCCTCTCGGCTGATGGGGGGCGCCGTGAACAGGTCCGATCACGCTCCCATCGAAAGCCCGGTTGTCTTCGACGTGGAGGAGTTGAACGTTCACTACGGCGATTTTCACGCCGTAAGAGACGTCGGGATTCAGATACGCCGCAACGAGATCACGGCTCTCATCGGTCCTTCCGGTTGCGGGAAAAGCACCGTGCTGCGGTGCTTCAACCGCATGAACGATTTGATTGAGATTGCCAGAGTGTCGGGCTCGATTCGCTACCACGGCATCGATCTCTACGGGAGTGAAGTAGATCCGGTTCAGGTCCGCCGCCACATCGGAATGGTGTTTCAGAAGCCGAACCCCTTCCCGAAGTCGATTTATGACAACGTTGCCTTTGGCCCGACAATTGCCGGGTTCAAGGGAGATCTCGACGTGCTCGTCGAACAGGCACTCACCAGAGCGGCCCTGTGGGAAGAGGTGAAAGACAAACTGAAGGACTCCGCCTATGCGCTATCGGGTGGCCAACAGCAGCGTCTCTGCATTGCTCGCGCTATTGCCACGAGCCCGGATGTGCTGCTCATGGATGAACCTGCCTCGGCGCTCGATCCCATTGCAACCCTGCGGATCGAAGACCTCATGCAAGATTTGAAGGAGGACTACTCCATCGTCATTGTCACCCACAACATGCAGCAAGCGGCACGCGTGAGCGATCGGACCGCCTTCTTCACGGTCGACATGGACGAGACCGGGCAGCGAACCGGCGTACTCGTAGAATTCGACGAGACCAGCGCGATCTTCACGAATCCCGCGGAGAAGCGGACCGAGGACTACATCACAGGACGGTTCGGATGACCGAATTGCGGCCGCACTTCCACGACGAGCTGGCCCACCTCGAACACGATCTCGTAGTCATGGGAGAGCATGCCTGCCGGATGCTGAGCGATGCCGTCGACGCCCTGATCGCATCTGATATTTCGCGTGCCAAAGACATCATCGCCGCCGACGATGTCGTCGACGACATCTACCTGGCGGTTCACCAGCGATGGCTCGAAACGATGGCCCTTCAAACGCCGGTCGCGATTGATCTCCGGTTGATGTCGGTGATCTTGCACGTCAATTCGCACCTCGAGCGCATCGCCGATCTGGCTGTCACGATTGCGAAAATCACAAAGAAGGCGAAGGAACTGCCGCACGATCCGACGATCGCGACTGACCTGCGGGAGATGGGTGACGTCGTCCTCTTGATGATCCGCGCGGCCATGGAGGCGTTTCAGGCCAGGGATTTGGATCGAGCGCTGGCTCTGCCTGAGATGGACCGCCCGGTCAACCGACTCAATCGCAAGATGGTTCGGAAGGTAGCTGCGCTCGCGTCCGATCCCGAACTACTCGAGTGGGGGGTCCGCATGATGGTTGTCTCCCGAACGCTGGAGCGTGCGGGTGACAACGCCGTCGATGTGGCAGAGCAGCTGGCATTCCTGCTCACCGGCGAGTTCCGAGAGTTCACGGACGCCTCGCATCATGTCTGAGGTGCGCATCCTCGTCATCGAAGACGAGGAGCCGCTGGCGGATTCCATCAAGTACAACCTCGAATCGGAGGGCTACGTCGTTGACATAGCGCAAACCGGGAACACAGGGCTCCGTATGTTCAAGGAGGGGGATCCTTCGCTCATTTTGCTCGACGTCATGCTGCCCGAGATCTCCGGGCTCGATCTGTGTCGGATGTTTCGAGCGACCTCAGATGTGCCGATCATCATGATCACTGCCCGCGATTCCGAGGCCGATAAAGTGGCCGGTCTCGAGCTTGGGGCAGACGACTATGTCACCAAGCCGTTCTCAATGCGGGAGCTGCTTGCACGCGTCAGAGCCAACCTGCGTCGGCGCGGCATGAGCGATCGCTTCGACGCCGAGTCCGAGATGCTGACTGGCGGGCCGGTCTCGATGGATGTCGCACGACACGAAGTCGAGGTTGGGGGAGAACCGGTGCAGATGCGGCCTCGCGAATTCGAGCTATTGGCCGCGTTCTTACGCAACCGCGGCCTGTTGATGACTCGCGATCGGCTGATCACCGAGGTATGGGGTTTCGACTACTACGGGGATACGAAGACGCTCGATGTTCATATCAAACGGATTCGCAAGAAGATCGAACCGGATCCCAAAAACCCGCAATACCTCGTGACGGTGCGCGGCCTCGGCTACAAATTCGTGGATGACTGAGCCGGCCGAGAGCGTCTTGCTGAACGCGCTTCCCGACGGTGTGGTGGTCGTCGAGGCGGATGAAGTCGTTTTCACGAATACCGCGGCGGCCGAACTCATCGGCGCACCCCTACCTCGACAGTTGGTTCGGCTGGTTCCTACAACCCTGGTTGCTCTGGTAGGTGAAGCACTCGACGGTCGTACGGCCGACGATGTAATTCAACGCGGGACCCCACCTCGATGGATACAGGTAACGGCCCGGCCCCTATCCGAAGATACGGGCCGGGCGCTCTTGATCCTGCGAGATATCACACGACTTCGCGAAGTAGAGACGATGCGTCGGGACTTCGTGGCAGATGCTTCGCATGAGCTGAAAACGCCTGTTGCCTCGATCCAGGCTGTCGCCGAGACGCTCATGGTCGCCATCGAGGAAGACCCGGTTGCTGCCAAGCGCTTCGCGCAGCAGCTCCACTCGACCGCGGGCCGACTTGCTCAAATTGTCGCCGATCTACTCGACCTGTCGCGGGTCGAGTCGGAACAGCCGGTGAACATGCGAGACGTCGATCTCGCGAGACTGGCGTCCAAGGAGGTCGACCGGATCTCCGATCAGGCCGAGGTTGCCGGGATCGATCTGAAGACGGATCTCATGTCTGTCGTTGCCCGGGCCAGCCGCAAAGATCTCCGGCTCGCCGTCCGCAACCTTCTCGAGAATGCCCTGCAGTACACGCCGAAAGGCGGCACGATCACTGTTGCCACGAAGAGGTCCGCGGATTCGGCCACCATTGCGGTCAGCGACACCGGGAAAGGAATCCCGAGCCGTGACCTCCCGAGAATCTTCGAGCGCTTCTATCGAGTGGACGATGCCCGCAATCGCGAATCCGGTGGAACCGGCCTCGGATTGGCCATTGTGCGCAACGTGGTCGAGATGCATGGCGGAGCCGTAAGTGTCGAGAGCGAGCTTGGCCGCGGATCCACGTTCACGATTGCGTTGCCGATCCGCGACGACTGAAGTCGGACCATGCTTGTATGTCGGCGTGGACGTAATTGATGCTGACCAGGCCGCCCGGATTTTCGAATACCGGCCGCTGATAGAGAGCCTGCGGGCGCAACATCAGCTTCCGCCCGCATCGCTGGATGATCTGTATCTCACCGATGAAACCGAGGGAATCCTCATCCGAGCGGCCTGGCAGTCAGGTCAGGCGCTCGGCGTGAAGTTGGCAACGATCTTTCCCGCCAACACCGACCTACCGAGCGTTCACGGCGTATATGTGTTGTTCGATGGTTCAAACGGGAAACCCATCGCAGTGATCGACGGTACGTGGCTCACGTGGTTCAAGACATCGTGCGACAGTGCGCTGGGAGCTGATTATCTCGCCCGGTCCGACATCGGGCGCATGCTCATGGTGGGCGCCGGCGCCATGGCCCCGCATCTGATCAAGGCCCATCTCGCAGTTCGGCCTTCGATCACCGAAGTCGAGATCTGGAATCGCAGTCCCGGCCGGGCGGACGAGCTCGCAGGGGCACTGTCGTCGGCGCTGGACGGGGTATCCGTCACCGCAGTACCGGATCTGGAGGCGGCGGTTGGCAGGGCGGATCTGATCTCGTCGGCCACGATGACCGTGGATCCTTTGCTGAAAGGGGATTGGTTGCAGCCGGGCACGCATGTCGATCTGGTCGGCGCCTACACCCCTGGCATGCGGGAAGCCGATGATGTCGCCATGGCCCGGACCCGGGTGTTCGTCGACTCGCGCGACACCACCATTGGCGAGATCGGCGAATTGATCGATCCGATAGCTAACGGGACGATCACTGCGGCCGATGTACTGGGAGATCTGTATCAGCTGTGCCAGGGGTCGGTTGCAGGTCGCACGTCGGAAGACGAGGTCACGCTGTTCAAGAACGGAGGCGGGGGGCACCTCGATCTGATGACAGCCCAGTTCGTGATGAGCCGGCTCTAGCTACATGGCGTCGAGGAGCTCGGCGAGCCTGAACGTGGTGTTGTGGTTGCGAATTGTCAATTCCTTGTACATCGGGTCGCCGACCAACTTGCGAGCGAACATCGTTCTCGTGATCTTGTCTTTGGGGGCCGACCAGAAGAGTGCGGCCGTACCGGTGGCGACTTCTTCGAATTCGGACAGGGGCGGGAGTTGGGAGAGGACGTCTTCGGGACTCATGCCGGCCAGCGTGAACAGGGCGTTGTGCTTTCTGGTGTCGTCGTGGCCCCAGGACGCAGGAGCGGCGGCCAGGTTCTTGCGATAAGCGGTGCCCGTTAGCACCACCACGCGACCGTGATAAGAGAACTGCTCCGATAGGCGCGCCTGGATTGCGTTCTCGTCGATCCTTTCGCCCCGGAATAGCACATTGCCGCTCTGGATGTAGGTGGTCACATCAGTGAATCCCATGTCCTCGAACGTGACCCGCAGCTCCGCCATGGGAACCGGATTGTTTCCCCCCACATTTATTCCGCGGAGCAGGGCTACATGGGGCCGGGTCATGGAAGAAGCGTAGAAGTCAAGGGCGGGTGATGGCCACCCGCAAACGCCATGCGGCGAGACCGAGCAGGACAACCGCGAACAGGGCCAATGCACCCAATTGGGGCATGATGTCGACGATCGTCCCATCTCGCCGGACGAGCTCGGCAAAGCCTTCGAGTGCCCAGGCATGCGGAGTGAAGTGGGCGACGGCCTGCATGGTGTCACTGTAAAACTCGAGCGGAATCATGGAGCCGCCCAATGCGGCCAATCCGATGCCGGCCACCACGCCGATTCCGCCGACCTGCTGGTCGTTGTCGAAGAGAGCACCGACCAGCATGGCGGCCCCGGCTGCGGCCGCCGCGAACAGGATGACGATGGCTGCTGCGCCCAATGGGTCGCCCCAATTGACCCGGAATACCAGCCATGTCACGCCGATGATGTACAGACCCTGCACAATCACGACGCCGAAACGCCCCAGTGCCTCTCCCAGGACGATGCTGCGGGCCGATGTCGGCGTCGAGAGCATGCGGCGCGAGACGCCATAGTTGCGCGTCTGGATCAGTGCCGTTGCGCCGACGAGGCCGGTCAGGAACATGAACAACACGAGCTGTGTGGCTGCCCCGTTGTCGAACTGTCCGGGCGACTCGCCGAAGATTGCTTCTCCCAGAACCTCGGTTTCGACGATCACCTGGGGAATTCCGGGGCTCACGTCGGCCGCCAACGCCAGGCCTTCGTCAAGGCTGATCCCGGCGGTTTGAGCGGCGAATCGAGCAGCGCGGGTGAGCTCGGCTTGTCTGCCGACGATGGCCGAAATGGCCGCCCGCAGCTCGAAGCCGGAACCGTCCGGCCGGGCGGCGAATCCCACCGCGGCGGTTTGGCCTGATCGAATAGCCGAGTCGTAGTCGGACGGAATCACCACGCCTGCGTCGGCGTTGCCTCGCTCTACTGCGCCGACCAGATCTTCCTCGGAGTCGTAGATACGGATATCAAAACCGTCCTCATTCTCCAGAGCAGTTGCCAGCGCGGCGGCAAGCGGCGTCTCGGCCCCGTTGTATATGCCGATGACCGGGTTGAATGATCCGCCAAACAGCGATCCGATGATGATGATGATGCCGAGCGGCAGAATGAGCACGAAGAAGATGTTGGATCTGTCGCGCGCCAGCCGGCGGATGTTGGTCTCGGCGATGGCCAGTGATTTCATGTTGTCAGCGACCTACGGAGCCGGGGCAGGGCGATGGTGGTGGTCACGAACCCGAATGCGAGCAACGCCAGTACCGAAGGTGTGATGTCGGCGAGGCTGCCTCCCGCCAGCTCAGAGAGGCCGCTCGTGTACCAGCGATGAGGGCTGATGTAGGACAGGGCGCCGATGATTCCCTCTCCAAGGGCAGCGGGAAAGAAGATGCCGCCGAGCATCCCGAGTCCCACGGCAATGATCGACTGGAGGTTGCCGGCTTGTTCTGCGGTTTTGGAGAAAGCGGCCACGACGGCCATGATGCCGATCGCCGAAAACACGACCGCTACGGTGAGAATGGCGACGCCAAGCGGATTACCCCAGTCTGCGCCCATGATGACGGTCGAGGCGACGGCCAGCACGGCCATGCTGACGAGCCCAAGCACCACACTCACGAGGGCTTTGCCCGCCAGAATCGAGTTCCGGTTGATTGGTGCGGCCAGCAGTCTCGTCAACGTGCCGTTCTTCTGTTCTTCCAGCAGGCTCGTGACACCAAATTGGACGGTGAAAAAGACGAAGAAGACCGCCATGCCGACAATGAAGAAGGTCGGCAGGTCGAGTTCGCGGGTTGCGGCTTCGATCTCGCCGACGGCGACGGGTTCGGTCGCAGTAGCAGCCTGTTGAATCACCTCTTCGATCCGGGCAACATCGATTACACCGGTCGCGAGGGCGGTGGCCACCGATAGCTGTACCGAATGGATACCGCTCGCAAAGCCTTCGGCAATCGATCGGGCAATGGCGGTACCCGTGGGGGCATCGACGTTTCCGATCACGCGCAGGGCTGCGGCCTGCCCCGCCTCTACTGCGGTCGAGAACCCGGCGGGTATGACGAAGGTCGCGGAAAGATCACCGGCCTCGACCAGGGTTTCGCCTTCACTCAAGGTGAGCGATTGGATCGAGGCGATTCCCTCTTCCTCGAGCGAATCCAGGATGGCGACCAGCTGGGATGCAACCTGACCGCCGTCCTCGTCGACCACTCCATACCTGAGGTCGAAGCTTCCGGTGTCGAGATCACCGAGAATGGCGTTGAAGATCAGCGCCAGCGCCAACGGCGCCACAATACCGAGGATGAAGGCCGATCGGTCGCGAATCCGTTCCTTCAGATCTTTGGTCGCTATTGCCAGCGTGGCGCTGGTGGGGCGCCCGGCCATCTCAATCCCTCAATGCTTTGCCGGTTACGTGCAGGAAGACCGCCTCCAGATTGGGTTCGTGGACCTCTACACCCGAAATCGTCGTGCCCGCCCTGGTGATACGGTCCAATAATTGGGGAAGGATCGCCGAGGCGTCTTCTGCAATCAGTGCAATGGCGTGATCTTCTACCGAAGCCTGAACCACGCCGTTCACGGTGCGGGCGGCGTCGGCCGCTTCCTCGAGCGACGAGATGGCGCTGATACGAACTCGATCCTTTTCGCCGACCATTTCAACGAGCTGACGTCGAGTGCCCTCGGCCTTGATTTCACCCTCGTCGATGATGGCGACCCGGTCGCAGAGCCGTTCGGCTTCTTCCATGTAGTGAGTGGTGTACAGGACTGCCATGCCCTGGGACGACAGACGTCCGACGCTCTCCAGGATGGCGTTTCGTGACTGAGGGTCGACGCCGACGGTGGGCTCGTCGAGGATCAGGAGACGTGGCCGGTGCAGGAGACCGATCCCGATGTTGAGACGGCGCTGCATTCCGCCGGAATACTCCTTGGCGAGGTCGTCTGCCCGATCGTCCAGCCCGATGACTTCCAGGACCTCGGCTATCCGTCCTTTCGCGTCTTCGCCGGCCAGGTCGTACAGCTTCGTGAAAAAACTCAGATTCTCTCGACCCGTCAGGTCCGGGTAGATGGCCAGTTCCTGGGGTACCAGGCCGATGGCACGTTTCTCATCGACCGAAGATGTGTCGAGAGGCCGACCATCGACGATAACCGTGCCGCCATCCTTTTCGAGGAGTCCGGCGATCATCGAGATCGAGGTCGTCTTTCCTGCTCCATTCGGACCCAGGAGCCCGTACGTTTCCCCCGGGGCGATATGAAAGGAGACCGATTTGACCGCGTGGATCTCGTCGAATGATTTGCGAAGGTCGGTTACTACGAGCACGTTGTTTCCGGCAACGTCGTGTGCCGCTCTTTCGTCGAGGCGAGGCTCGAGGCCGTCCCCGATAGCCAAGGTGCCTCCCTTCGCTTGAATGGTTGCGAACTTACTCGCAGACCTTCGTGATGCCTAGAGCCGAATGGCATCGACGAGATATTGGCTCAGAAATGGGTCGGGTGGTGTAGTTTTACATTTCGTAAAACACCGCATGGGAGAGACCGGATGTCCCGAGTAGTCAGAGCCGCGCTCGTTCAGGCCGAATGGACGGGTGACCAGGAGTCGATGATCGCAAAGCAGATGGACTATGCCCGGCGAGCGGCCGCCGAGGGCGCCGAGGTTCTTTGCTTCCAGGAGATCTTTTCTACCCCCTATTTCTGCAACGTGCAGGATTCCGATTACTACCGCTTTGCCGAGCCGATTCCCGATGGTCCCACGATGCAGAAAATGACGGCGCTGGCCAAAGAGACCAGCATGGTGTTGATTGTTCCCATGTATGAGTGGGAGCAGGAGGGCGTCTATTACAACACGGCGGCAGTGATCGACAACGATGGATCGTTTCTCGGCAAATACCGCAAAACCCACATACCCCAGGTGAAGGGATTCTGGGAGAAGTTCTACTTTCGGCCGGGCAATACCGGTTATCGGGTGTTCGATACGGCCGTCGGGCGCATCGGTGTCTACATCTGCTACGACCGGCATTTTCCGGAAGGATGGCGGGAGCTGGGTCTGGCCGGAGCCAAGATCGTCTTCAATCCATCGGCGACAACCCGGGGCCACTCGAAGCATCTCTGGCAGCTGGAACAGCCGGCGGCCGCAGTGGCAAACGAGTATTTCGTCGGCGCCATCAACCGGGTCGGCAGCGAAGACCTCGAGGATACCGACTACTACGGCTCCTCGTACTTCGTGAGTCCCCGGGGTGAGATCGTTGGCGAGACGGCTTCGGACACCGAAGACGAGGTTGTGGTGCGGGACCTCGATCTAGGACTTCTGGAAGAGGTCAGAGACTACTGGCAGTTCTATCGCGATCGCCGCCCCGAAACGTATATAACGACTGCCGCGCCGTGAACGGGACCGAAGGACGGCTGCGGGTCGAGTTCCTGGTTGAACCGTTCAATGAAGGCGAGCCCGGTCCCCATGTTCAAGCCGCCGTCGAGGCTTTTGAGGCAAAGGGTTTGTCGGTTGAGATCGGGCCGTTCGGAAACACCGCAGCGGGGCCGGCGAGCGACATTCTGGATGCTCTGCGTACCGGCCTGGAAGCTGCGGTTGCGGCGGGGGCGAGCCGGGTGAACGTGAATATGACCCATGGTTGACTCATTTGTCACCGCCCTCAAACCGTTGATCGATGCCATCGGGGCATCGACGGTGCCGCTTGGCGACGCGACCGACACCGATCTCGTGCTCGATTGGGAAGGTGAGCCTGCCGTCGCCATCAGGCTGGACTTCGAAGACACCCTGGCCGGCATCATCGCCGCCGCCGAACAAGAACTCGGCAAGCCCTTCGGCCAGCTTGATCGCAAGGGGAAACAAGCAGCAATCCGTTTGCTCGATAGCCGGGGCGCGTTCGGCCTTCGGCGCAGTATCGATGAGGTCGCCGAAGCCATGGGCGTGAGCCGCATCACGATTTACAACTATTTGAATGCGATCCGGGAGGCCACGTGAACGAGTACGGGTTCTATGACAATATCGTTGATGAGGGTGTACTCGATCGGGCTGTCCAACGATTCAAAGAGCGAGACATCAAGCTTCCGACCTTCGCTCAGCTGACCAACCCGGCCACCATTTCCGAGGACATCACAGCGTCGCTGGCCGATGTGGGACCGGATGATGCCGATCCCCGCAACCTCTATCGGGTGCATTGGCACAACGATGAGGATCGAACGGGGCGGGTGGACGTACCGCTGTATCTCGATCTTCCCAAGGAACTGACCGGCGTTGACGCGAAAATCCTGCTGGCCATCGGCGACGTGTTCCCCATGATCACCGCGCACAAGGTGTTGGCCGCATACGCCTGCCTCGTGCCGCGCCTGGTTGCAGGCGCATTTGATCCGTCGAGCCAGCGCGCCATATGGCCGTCGACCGGCAACTATGCGCGCGGGGGAGTCGCCATCAGCAAGATCATGGGCTGTCGGGGAGTTGCGGTGCTGCCGGAAGGTATGAGCCGCGAACGGTTCGATTGGCTGAATGAATGGATCGAATCAGAAGAAGACGTCATTCGCACCTACGGCACCGAATCCAATGTCAAAGAGATCTATGACGCATGCAAAGAACTCGCCAAGGACGATGCGAACGTCATCCTCAACCAGTTCTCCGAATACTCCAATCACATGGGCCATTACGCCGTAACGGGGCCGGCACTGGAGCGGATCGTGCAGGACGCCGGTGGCAATCTCGCCGCCTACGTATCGGCATCTGGCTCGGCCGGAACGCTCGGAGCGGGCGACTATCTGAAGGATCAAACCGGTTGCAAGATCGTTCCGGTTGAGGCACTCGAATGTCCGACCATGCTCTACAACGGCTACGGCGAACACAACATTCAGGGGATTGGGGACAAGCACATTCCGCTGATCCACAACGTGATGAACTCCGACATCGCCGTAGCGATTTCCGACCGGTCGACCGACGATCTGTTCGTGCTCTTCAACAACGACGTTGGTCGCGAACTGCTCGAGGACAAGGGCGTCGATCCCGCTCTGGTCGCCGACCTCCGCCATATGGGGTATTCGTCGATCTGCAACATGCTGGCGGCGATCAAGACGGCGAAGCATCTCGATCTGGGACCAGACGATGTGATCGTTTCGGTCGCAACCGACGGCGCCAACCTCTACCAGTCCGAGATCGATCCCATCACAAAGCGCGACTTCCCCCTCGGGTTTGACAAAGCCGCGGCAACCGGCGTGTGGGAACGGCATCTGGCAGGAGTAGACACGTCTCACCTGCTGGAGCTCACAGAGGTCGATCGCAAGCGCATTTTCAACCTCGGCTACTACACCTGGGTGGAGCAGCAGGGCATCGATTTTGACCATTTCGAAGCCCGCCGCTCGCAGGACTTTTGGAACGGAATGCGTCCGTTCATAGGCATCTGGGACGAAATGATCCAAGAATTCAATATGCGTCTCAACTGATGCTTCGATTGCTCCTTGTCGATTCTCGTGGGTGAGGTGAATCCTTTCCTGCAGTATCGGCGGCGGTTGGATAGCTATCGGTCTGCTATGGCAGCCGGTTGGAACGACGAGCGGTTTATTGAGCTGGTGGAACGGCTGGATGAGCAGGTGGCCTCGGTGTCGTTTGACGGTGGAGTAGCAACCGGTTTCCGGGTTACGCCAACCAGTACGCAACCGGCGTTGGCCGATGCGTTGGGGCTCAAGATTCCGCTGTGGGTCAAGGATGAAACCGGCAACGTGGCCGGTTCCCACAAGGGCAGGCATCTGTTCGGCACCATGCTCCAATACGCAGTGGACAACGACGGAGTGGCCGATGGCCGCGACCAGGAGATGGCGATCGCTTCGTGCGGCAATGCGGCGCTGGCGGCGGCAGTGGTTGCCAAGGCCGACGGCGCTCCGCTGCGAGTCTTCATCCCGACCTGGGCCGATGAGGTCATCGTCGGCCAACTATCTGAACTCGGAGCCCGCATCGAGGTCTGCGAGCGCCGGGAAGGCGAATCCGGAGATCCCAGTTTCCTGCGTTTTCAGGAAGCGGTCGCCGACGGTGCCCGTCCGTTCTCGGTGCAGGGCCCCTCGACTCCGTCAGCCCTCGACGGGGGACGGACGCTGGGCTGGGAGCTGGCCGATCAGTTGAAGGAGGCCGGCGTGAAAGGCCGGGTTCGATTGCTCATGCAGGTGGGCGGGGGAGCGCTGGCAGCGACCACATTCAGAGCGGTCCGCAGCCAGTCGCGAGATATCGAATGGATCCTCCACACCGTCCAGGGCGAGGCGTGCAGCCCTTTACGACGGGCATGGGATTTACTGATCGAAGAGGTCGCCCCGGAGCTGGTCGGCCGCAATGACATCAAGATCGCAAACGCCCTCAGCCCCGAAATTCGCACCCGCATCGACGATCTCGCCCACGCCGAGCCGGACCGTTTCATGTACCCATGGAACCCGGTCGGAGAGTCGGCGGCAACCGGAATCCTCGACGACGTCACCTACGACTGGCTTCCCGTTTTGCACCAACTTCTGGCAGGCCGCGGCTGGCCCGTCGAGGTCCCCGAATCCGCCCTGGTGGAGGCTCACGAGGCCGCCGTTCAACACACGGGTATCGGCGTGGAACCCACCGGCACGGCCGGTCTCGCCGGCCTCTGGTCGGTAGACCTGAGAGCCGACTTGATCAGCGATGGTGCCCTGGCGGTCATCTTTTCAGGCGTCACCCGCAACTGACCTCCCCTCGGGTCTCTCCGGAGGCTCAGAGAAAGATCACCAATTTTGGTGGTGTTTCCCCTGCTGCAATTGGTAATTCTTATCGCCATGAGGAGACCCCACGAGGAGGGTCCATAAACGGAAGGGGCAACATGCTTAAGGCATACGCCTACTTGCAGAGCCGCCTGAGCGGCGACAAGGGAGCCACGATGGTCGAATACGGCATCATGGTCGCCCTCATCGCTGTCGTCTCGGTGCTGGTTATTGGTGCGCTTGGCCAGAACGTCTTCACGGCGTTCGACACGACCCAGCAGAACGTCGGCCCAGGACCTGGTCCAGGAGCCCCCGGCGCTGCCGCCAACTAAGAGAGTGAATTCGGGGTTGCCGTCTCTTGACGGCAACCCCGAACAAACTCATCAATCGCAGAAAGTGTTGGTTTTGAAGAAGAATCGGTTACAGAACGTGAGTGATCACGGCGCCGCAATGGTCGAATTCGCGATCATCGCTCCGGTTCTCTTGATGCTGGTTTTCGGCATTATTGAATTCGGACGAGCCTACAACACACAAAACACGCTCACTCATGCTGCCCGGGAAGGCGTTCGTCAGTACGCCATCACCCAGGATGTAGCTCAGGGAGAAGATGCTGCCCGCAATGCTGCGATAACGCTGGATCCAAACCAGATGACCATCACCACGGCAGCATGCAATCCAGGCCAACCGACAACGATGGATCTCGAATATCCCTTCGCCATGCAGATAGCGTTCTGGCGAGCCGTCAGCTTCACCATGGAGGCTCAGGGGGTCATGCGATGCGGCGGATGATCCAGGCCATTGGGCGCAGGATCGGTTCGGCCGACGACGAGGGCGCAACGGTTGTCTTCGCGGCAGTGATCATGGTCGGCATGCTCGCCATGGCGGCATTCGCCATTGACTTCGGTTCTGTTTGGGAGGAGCGTCGTCAGCTCCAAAATGGGGCAGATGCCGCCGCTCTGGCCATAGCGGAAGACTGCGCAAGAGGATTATGCGGTGGGGGCTATGACGAGTATGCCATCGCGGAAATATATGTCGATGGCAACGCTCGGGACGCGGCAGCCTGGGCATATCAGGTCGATCTCGATCTCAGTGCGAGAGAGGTGACGGTATACAACGCGACTGAGGATCCGAACGGAGACCATGAACACGATCTCATGTTCGCCCGCGCCGTGGGATTTGACGACTTCACGATCGGCGCGGATGCAACGGTCGTGTGGGGCTTTCCCCTGCAAATTGCAACGTTCCCCATCATCATCTCCGAATGCGAATGGGAAAAGACTGACCCTGGTTGGCCCGGAGGAGATGCTTCGACAAACGAATCCGATCCGCCGGACTACAACAATCCCGGAATCGAGATTCAATTTCACGACGGCAACGCGACTGAAGACTGTGCAGCACAGGCCGGCCAGGACCAGGATGGAGATGGCCGACTCCCTGGCGGGTTCGGTTGGCTGCAATCGGTCAACTGTGAAGCTGAGGTATACGGCGCCTCACAGAGTGATCCCAACAACATCGACTACGGATGGGCTCCCGGCGATACCGGCAGCTCCCCTTCCTCCGGCTGCGCGGACAGCAATGGGAGCACGATCGAAGGCCTACTACTGGGATACGATCAGTACGGCGGTTTGATCGGTAAAACGATCTTCATTCCGTATTTCGACGACCTGTGGACCGGGCCTGCCAACGGAACCGGACCGTGCGGCTCGAATGGCAAGTGTTACCACATCTCGGGCTACGGAGCATTCCACGTCACGGGCTACCGATTCAGCGGCGGACCCAAGTACACGCGATGGGTCAATCCCCCACTCTCCGGAGCGCCGTGTAGCGGTCCGGGTCAGAACGATGTCCGCTGCCTCGCCGGGTACTTCGTCAACACCGTATATACCGGTGATGGAGATCTCGGCGGCGAAGACCGCGGAGTGGTTGTCATTCGCTTCAGCGGTTGACCAGGAGATTTCAAGTGGACAAACGGAAGAAAAAGGGAAATTAGATGGGTAACAGAAAATGGCTCGGTGTGGTGCTTTCGATCGTCCTTGCGATCCTGGGAACGTTTGTTCTGATTCGCTATGTGCAGTCCGCAGAAGACCGCGCACTCGCTGAACAAGAAACGGTTGAGGTGCTGGTCGTGTCTGACACGATTCCCGAGGGCGCCACTCTCGAAGAGGTAGCGCTCAATGTTTCTTCGAAGAGGATCCCGGTTGGCGCACAAGCGCTCGGTTCCGTTTCGGATTTGAGCGAGATCCAGGGTGAAGTCACGGCGGTGGATCTCGTGCCGGGGGAGCAGATCGTCAACAGCAGGTTCACGACGCTCGCTGTCCTCGAGGCATCGAAAGAAATCGACGTGCCGGCCGATCTGTTGCAAGTGACCGTATCGCTTTCACCCGATCGTGCCGTGGGAGGAAGCCTCGAGCCCGGCGATATTGTGGCCTATCTGGCATCGTTTGATCCATTCGAGATCTCCGGGGCGATCCCGGAAGACCCGGACGAAGAGCCGATCCAGATTGTTGTAAACCAGAACCAGCAGACCCTGGCGCCGGCTGAGAAACCGAAGACTCCCAACACGACGCACATCATCCTTCACAAGATCCTGGTGACGAACGTACAGATCGAAACGCTTCCGGTACCTGAGGCGGAGACTGCCGCCGAGGAGCAAGGTGTAGAGCTGGCTCCAACGGGCAACCTGCTCATCACCCTGGCAGCGGAAGCGCCAGCCATCGAAAAGATCGTGTTCACAGCAGAGTTCGGCAAGGTGTGGCTGGCTCGGGAAGGCGAAGAGGCCAGCGAGCTCGACACCGAAATTATCTCGAGGGGAGTTATCTACCGATGAGTGGAGTACTACTGGCGACATCGAGCGTCGCATTCGAACAAAAGGTGCGCAAAGCCATGCGTGGCGACATGGATGGCGGGATTTCCCGGTGGGAGAACGATCTCCTGCTTGACAATCCGCATGCGGCTGTGAAAGAGATCATGGAGTTCTCCCCGGACGCCGTGGTGCTGGGGCCGAATATCCCGATGGATCAAGCCCTTGACCTGGCAGCGGCGTTCGAATCGTTTCATCCCGAGATCGTTGTCATGGTCGTGGCTGAGGCGAACAACGGCCTCTTTGCCAAGGCCATGCGGGCCGGCGTGAGCGATCTGATCTCACCCAAAGCCGAACCAATGCAGCTACGAGAGTCGCTCGATCGAGCGCTCGACACCGCTCTTCGCAGACGCATGAACCTGATGGAGACGATTGGCGCCATCGGCGGCAGAACCGGCCGCGGCAAGGTCGTGACGATCGTCGCACCCAAAGGAGGGTCCGGCAAGACGACGCTCGCCACAAATCTGGCCGTCGGTCTAGCCATGCAACCCGAGGATCGGGTGGTGATCGTTGACCTTGATCTGCAATTCGGTGATGTGAGCGACGCGCTGCAGGTGCAGGGCGAGCACACCATTGCCGACCTCCGACAGGTTCCGGGAGGTTTGACCCGAACCAACTTGAAGGTCTTTCTGGCGAATCGGGGCCCAAATCTGTTCGCACTGTGCGCCCCCCTCGGACCGGGCGAGGCAGATAGCGTCACCTCGGCCGATGTGGAAGAGGTCGTAAAGCTCCTGGCCGCCGAATTCGACTATGTGATCATCGACACGCCTGCCGGCATCACAGAGGCCACGCTGACGGCAATCGAACTCTCATCCGAGATCTTGATGGTTTGTGACCTCTCGGTGGCAGCGGTGCGCGGTCTCCGTAAGGTCGTGGACGTGCTCGACCGGCTCAATCTGACAGGTGCCAAGCGGCATTTCGTTCTGAATCGAGCGGACAGCCGGGTTGGTGTAACGCCGGAGGAAGCTGCGGGCGTCATGGGTATGCCGGTGTCCATCTCGATTCCCAGCACGAGAGATCTTCCGACGTCGATGAATCAGGGAACCCCGATCGTCGAGGCGGCACCGAAATTGGCCGTTTCGCGCAAGATGATGTCGTTGGTCCACTTGATCAACGGAAGACCGGAGCCTTCTGGCGGGCTTAAAGCCGCCTTCTCGCGAAGGAGGTCTGTCGATGAGGCTTGAAGAACGCCTGAAAAAGGCTGACGAACGATCACGCAGACAAGCAGATGTTCCGGTTGCAGTCGTTCCGGGGGAAGACCCCTTCATCAAACTGAAAAACCGGGCCCAGCAGGCGCTGTTCGCCAAACTTGGACCCCGTCTGTACGACTCGTCGATGTCCGATGTCGAGCTCCAGGAGATAGTGGCCCGTGAACTGTCGGCCGCGATGGCTGCCGAGAAAGCCCCGTTCTCAGCTGAAGAACAGCGTCAACTGGGGAAACAGATTCGGGATGAGATCCTCGGATACGGTCCACTCCACATTTATCTGGAGGATCCAGCTGTCACCGAGATCATGGTGAACGCAGACGATTTCATCTATATCGAGCGTGACGGCAAGATCGAGCAAACCGACACCAAATTTGCGTCGCAACAGAGTTTGCGCAAGGTGATTGACCGGATCGTGGCACAGGTCGGTCGTCGGATCGATGAGTCTTCACCGATGGTGGATGCCCGTCTACCGGACGGTTCCCGCGTCAATGCTGTCATTCCGCCTCTGTCGGTCGACGGCCCCGTACTCACGATCCGCGTGTTTTCCAAGGAACCTTTCGAAGTCAAGGACCTGATCGAGATCGGAACGTTGACCGATGATTTGGCCGTCCTGCTGAAGGCGACCGTCGAAGGGAAGCTGAATATCCTGGTCACCGGCGGTACCGGTACAGGTAAGACGACGCTTCTCAATGTGCTATCGGGGTTCATTCCCAATGACGAGCGCATCATCACGATCGAAGACGCGGTGGAGTTGCAAATGGCTCAGAATCACGTGATTCGGCTCGAGAGCCGCCCACCGAACGTTGAAGGCAAAGGCCAGATCGCAATTCGAGACCTGGTCAGGAATGCATTGCGTATGCGTCCCGACCGGATCGTCGTGGGTGAGGTTCGTGGCGGTGAAGCCCTGGACATGCTCCAGGCCATGAATACCGGCCACGAAGGTTCTCTGTCCACGGTCCATGCCAACAGCCCGAGAGATGCGTTGTCTCGTCTGGAGACGATGGTTCTCATGGCGGGAGTCGATCTGCCGGCCAGGGCGATTCGGGAACAAGTGGCATCGGCGGTGGATCTCATTGTTCACCTGAGTCGGATGCGGGACGGTTCTCGTCGAATCGTTCAAGTATCCGAGGTTGTCGGGATGGAGGGCGAAACGATCACGTTGCAGGACGCATTCGCCTTCGACTACAAGGCCGGCATCGACAGCGGTGGCCGGTATCTCGGGACTATTCAACCTACTGGAATCCGGCCTCAGTTCACGGAACGACTCAAAGACGTTGGTATTCAGCTCCCGCCTTCGATTTTTGGAACACCACAATTGGCTTCTAGAAATGGTCACAAACGGCGATGAAACCTCGCCTGAGCCGACTCCTCCCGGTCATTCTGGTACTCACGATGGCGTTTTCTCCGCAGGCACTCGCGCAGGATCAGACCAGCCTCGCCATCGATTCCGTCGATGCGACTCGCTACCCAGAGATATCGGTGATCGCGAGCATTCCGCAGGATCTGTTGGGTAGCGACCTTCCGAGTTCTGAGCTTCTGGAGAATGGGAAGCAAATCGAGTCGGCGCTCGAACTCGAAGCTTCCGAAGGGCTCGAAATCGTCCTGCTCCTTGATGTCAGCGGCAGCATGAAGGGAGCGCCCCTGGAAGCCGCGCAGAAAGCTGCCACCGACTTCGTTGCGATCATGCCGGAATCGGTTGATGTGGCTGTGATTGCTTTCGGCTCGTCGGCGGCTCTGGCTGCTGAGTTCTCGAATGAGAAGGATTACCTGACGGAGAATATCAACGGTCTCACAGCGAGAGGCGAGACCGCTCTGTATGACGGGCTCCTGGCAGCGACAGATCTCCTCCGAGCATCGGATGAATCACTAAAAACGATCGTGATGGTTTCCGACGGAGGCGATACAGTCAGCACTGCCGATCTCAACACCGCCACGGCGGCCCTCAAAGATGTGGGTGCCTCTCTCTACTCGATTGAACTCCAAAGTCCTGAGAACGATCGCGAAGCGCTTGACACCCTTGCCGAAGCCGTTGGCGGGTCGGTATTTTCTGCAGACGGAAGTGATCTCGGTGAAGTATTCGAATCCATAACAGCCCAACTCTTGACCAGGTTTCGGATCACGTACACGAGTGAGTCCGAAGGTGACACAACGCTACGTCTCAACCTGCTCACCTCCTCTGGTGTGGCCTCGGCGGAGACGCTCATCGCGTTTCCCGTTTCGTCAGCCACCCCGGCAACCGAGATTACGCCGGAGCCAGCCCCGGTAGAACCTGCGCCGGTGCTTCGCGAAGGGGAAACGATATCGCTCAGTTTCTGGGACACTGAGACTGCCCTTTGGCTAGGTATCGCAGCGCTCTTTTTGGCGATAACCGGGACTCTGAGCATGATGACGCTGCCCAAGCCGGCAGAGAATGTGCTTCGGGCAGATCCCCGTCGCCTGGCCGAGTTCAAGCCGAACGCCCTTTCCACGCTTGCAAGCTCTGCGACGAATTTGGCCGAGACCACTCTTACCAAGGCTGATCGGCTCACGCCATTGAATCTGACTTTGGAGCGAGCCGGCCTGGCGATGCGTCCGGCCGAGCTCGTGGTGCTGATCATCTCATTCGCTCTCGCAGCTGCCGCCGTCGGGATGTTCCTTGCGGGGCCTGCCGTAGCGTTGGTAGGGGCAGCGGTCGTGATCGGTTTGGCGAAACTGCGCCTGAGTTCGTTGGCCGGGGCCCGGTCGCGAGCCTTCGCTGAACAGTTGAGTGACTCGCTTCAGTTGATGGCGTCTTCTATGCGAGCCGGATATGGACTTCTCCAGGCCGTTGATTCAGTGGCTGCCGAAGCGCCTGCGCCTGCATCTGAGGAGTTTCAACGAATCAAAGTCGAGACGCAACTCGGTCGCGAAGTTGAAGACTCGATGCGAGCTGCTGCCGATCGCGTACAGAGCGAAGACTTTCGCTGGGTGGCTGAATCAATCGAGATTCATCGACAGATCGGCGGCGACCTTGCAGAAATCCTCGACGCAGTCAACGAGACGATCAGGGACCGGAATCGGATTCGTCGCCGGATCCGTGCGCTGAGCGCTGAAGGCCGGATTTCTGGTGTGGTGCTCTCGTTGATCCCGATCGTGCTGGTGATTTTGATCTCAATGATCAATGCTGCCTACCTGGCCGAACTCACCGGGACCCTTGTCGGCCGCATCACGATTGGCATCGGGATAGTGGCCTGGCTGGTGGGCGTGGTTTGGATGCGCCGACTCGTTCGTTTGGTTTTTTAGAAGGGATGACTATGTCAATCGAAGTAATACTGGCAGCAGCAGCTGTTGCGCTGTCTGTCCCGCTTTTGTGGTATTCGGTGGCGTCGTCCCGACATCAGGCCAATACGCTGGAGTTGGCTCCCGACGGGAGGCAATTAGCCGACATGCGTCAGTTGATTCTCGAGCAAGGAGCTGGCCAGCGTCTTGTCAATCCGGGCCTCCGAACGCTTGCTTTTCGCTTGAGGGAAATGAGTCCGATCGGACGCATCGAGAAGCTAGAACGCAAGATCGAGTTGGCAGGCTTGACGCATACATGGTCCGTGGATCGGGTGCTGCTCCTGAAGTTTTTCCTTGCCACAGGCCTGCTACTGCTGGGTCTCGGTCCGCTGCGATCCGCTCCCTATGCGATCTTGCTGGTGCCGGTTCTCGTCTTTATCGGTTACTTTCTCCCAAATGCGGTGATCTCGAACCGCGCCGACAAGCGACAAGCCGATATTCTGAGAGAGCTACCCGACACTCTGGACCAGGTGACGATGGCCGTCGAAGCCGGCATGGGTTTCGAGGGGGCAGTGGACAGAGTTGCATCTGCCGGCGACGGTCCAATGGCGCATGAACTGCTCCGGTTTCTGAGAGAGATGCAGCTAGGGGTTCCGCGGACTGAAGCACTCCGCAACCTTGCAGACCGGACCGATGTAGACGATCTTCGCAGTTTTGTTTTTGCGATCATTCAGTCGGAGAATTACGGATTGCCGATCGCCCAGGTTCTTCGGGTTCAATCTGCCGAGCTTCGGGACAAACGGCGAAGCCGCGCAGAGGAAAGAGCCCTCAAGCTTCCGGTCCTGCTGATATTCCCGCTCGCCTTCGGAATCTTTCCAGCGATGTTCATCATCCTGTTGGGCCCGGCGGTCATCCGCATTTTCCGTGATCTCACACCGAGGTTGGGAGGATGACGAGCGTGATCGACCCCACCAACGTGAACACCGGGCAACCGGTCGTGCTTGCCGACGTGGTCACCGGCATGGACGATATCCAGACCGTCAGCAGCATGCCGACCGGGTTTCATCCACTCGACGAGGCGCTGGCCGGTGGTCTCCAGACTCGCGATCTCACGCTCATCGGCGGTGTGCCTGGAGTCGGAAAGACCGTCTTCACTTTGCAGATGGCTCGAAACCTGGCCCGGGCGGGATATCAGGTCGTGTACGTGTGCTACGAACATGATGAGGCCAGCCTGGCCGGCCGACTCATGGCGCTCGAAATGGGGTTTGCCGAAGGCGTGTCTGCGTCTGCGTCTGCCGATGCCCAGGAGATCCTCCACGAAATCCTGTTGGGACAACGGAGTCTCAACCAGGAGTACGGGGAGAACAGTCTGGTGCAGTATGCGGTCGGAGAGATGGCCCGGTACGGACATAACCTGAAACTCGTTCGCGCTTCGAGCATCGATACCGGCATCGACGACATTCGCTCATTTGCCGAGGATCTCGGATCGGGCTCCGTGGTGTTTGTCGACTATCTCCAGAAGATGCCGATCAACGGCGATTGGAGTGACGATGAGCGTTCGATCCGTCAGGCAGAGTCGTTGAAGGAACTGGCGCTTGCCAACGACATCTCGGTGGTTGCCATCGCAGCAGCCGAGCAGGTCGGACTACAGGCTCGCCGCCTCCGGCCATATCACCTTCGCGGTGCGGGCGGATTGGCTTATGAAGCCGACCGGGTGATGATGTTGAACGAAAAGCATCTGGCTGTTTCCAAGCGACACACCTCGGATTCGCTCTCCTATGAGTCCTATCGCAGGATGATGGTTCTCAGCATTGAGAAGAACCGACACGGTCAATCGGGTTTCGACATCGAGTTCATCAAGGACCTGCCACACTTCCGCTTCGACCCGTATGGGAAGTTCATCGAAGAAAAGCTCATCGACGACCTGTTCTACAAGGACTAGAGGTCTCGCCTCCCGTAACGTAGGTCACGCTGCTCTCGCGAGACTGCGTTGCTCGGTCATCTGCGCAACGTCGAGTAGAGGCGCGGATCAGAAGTGATCTAGGCGGTCGTGGAGACGCTCGAACTAGGCCGGGAGCGGCTCGGTGAGCCAACCGTTTTGGTGGGCCATCGCCACCGCCTGCACCTGTGAGTTCACCTCGAGTTTCTGCAGAACCGATTTGATGTGGCTGCGCACGGTATTGACCGAGGTATAGGAAGATTCGGCGATTTCTGTTGCGCTGCGTCCCGACGAGATCTCGGCCAGGATCGCCATTTCACGAAGCGTGAGACGCTCGTACTTCTTGCGTCGATCCCGTTCGATCTGCCTCATTTCCCGCATGACCAGCTGCATTTCCTGCAGATAGGCCTTGCTCACGAGCACCTTGCCGGCGAGTATGTCGTCGATCGTTTGCAGGAGTTCGTTGTAGGGCTGGCCCATGTTGAGAATGGCCGCCGCCCCGGCGACGATGCATCTCGCTTCCACCACCCGGTTGTCCGGACAGATCACGAGAACTTTGGTATCGAGCGCTGCGAGTTTTTCGATGAGGTGCGGACGATCGTGTCGATCTCCGATGATCACGATTTCAGGTCGAACGGAGGCGACGCTCTTCATGACCTCGGTTGCTTCGGCTCCGGACGTCGAGACGACGTTCATCCGATTGGATTGCAGAGCCACCCGCAAAGCGTCCATCACGAGCCGTTCCTGACCCACGAGCAGCACACGGTGCTGCCGTGCACCGTTGGCGCTCCCGACGCCGTTTCCCGTTACCACCAACCCACCTCGAACCTTCCCGCCATGTCCCGGTGACGCCGATCAACATCGGCACCTTTTGATTGTGTTGTCCCAGTGATGAGATTAACGAACACTCGTGGAACGCGCCACTCAAAGTCGCTTTAATCCACATTTTTCGCAGGACTTCGCGAGATACGGGAGAACTTCGCGTATCCGGCGGGGAACTTCGCGAGGGATAGCCGCCGTCACACCAACGACGTAAACACAGAGGCCGCCACGGTCGATCAAACACAATGGAGTAACAGATGAAGAGAACAGTTCCCGACCTGAGGCGGCTCATAGCTTTGCTGTTGGCCTTCGCGATGGTGGCGGCGGCGTGCGCGGCCGGCGACGAATCGAGCACCGACGCGGAAATGGCTCCAACGGAATCGTTTTCGTACGACGCGAATGCGGCCACTATCTTGAACCGGTCGGCTGTCGGAGACACCGGCGAAGGCGAGAATGCACAGGATTCGCCGGAGGCACCCACGGGCGACGAATTCTCGGGAGACGGTGGGGTTGAGCCTGCCGTGTTTCAAACTGACGTCATCGGGCGCGACATCATCTACTTCGCGCAGCTGCAGATGTCGGCAGCCGATGTGGCCGAAGCCAGCCGCGAGGCATCGCGCTTGATCCAGAGCCTCGGTGGCTTCTTGTTCGGCCAGCAGTCTCAAGGTGGAGCAAATGCCACGAGCACCCTGACCTTCAAAGTGTTCCCGGAGGATTTCCAGGAAGCGCTTGATCGGTTGGGTTCGATTGGTGAGATCAGGAGCCAGAGCATTACTGCGGACGACGTAACCGAGCGGATCGTGGATCTTGAAAGCCGGATCGTCACAGCACAGGCGAGCGTGACGAGATTGCAAGCGTTCCTGGCCGAGGCGTCGGACATCAACACAATCGCCACGCTCGAAAAGCAGCTTCTCGAGCGTGAGACCCAGCTCGAGACCTTGCGGGGACAGCTTCGCACACTCGAGGACCAGGTTGCGCTGGCCACGATCGTACTGAGCATCGTGCAGAAGAACAGCGCTCCATCGATCGACCTTTTCGTCACGCACTACGAAGGACACAACACCGGGGTGTCATGCCCGGGCGGTGAGTTGTTCCGCATCGAGCAGGAGACTCCAGTCACCATTTGCTACGAAATAATGAACACCGGCGATACCACGCTCTCGAACGTCGAGCTGATCGATGCGACGCTCGATATCGAGCTCGACGAGCTGACCCTCGTGAGTGGAGACCCGACCGCACCTCTCGAACCAGGCGAGTCATTTGTCGTCGCTCACGAGATGATTGCCTCCGAAAACATCAGGTTCAATACGAACGTTTCGGCGACGCCGGTTGATGATGAGGGTGAACCGATCGGAGGGCGCACGGTTGGCGACACCGACTCCGGAATCATCACAACGTTCGAGCCAGAAGGTATTCCGACCTTCATGGATGGCCTGGCGGCGAGCCTCGAGGTGTTCGTGGCCGTGATGTTGTACGCAGTCCTTCTGCTCGGCGCAGCTCTACCGTTCCTCGGCCTCGCGCTGGTGATCTGGTTGGTCTGGCGTCGTTGGCCACGTCGCACCGACGAGGCCGGTTCTCCCGTGCCCGACGCCGACGTCGAAGGTGACGTCGAAGAGTTGGTCGACGCCTAGACCGGGGTGCCCCCGGGTTTTCAGACGCTGTGTCTCGAAGGCCCGGGGGTAGCCTTTTTTGATGATTGATTTCAAGAATCGGGTTGCCATAGTGACGGGCGCAGGAGGCGGTCTCGGCAAGCAGCACGCACTCCTTCTCGCCGAACTGGGAGCCGCGGTGGTTGTCAACGATCTGGGCGGGGCGGTTGATGGGACGGGGGCAGGCTCGGCCGCAGCAGACGAAGTCGTCGCAGACATCGTCGAGGCCGGGGGAGCGGCGGTCGCCGAATATTCGTCGGTCGCAACGCCCGAAGGCGGCAGAGCCATTGTTCAAAAGGCTCTCGACGAATTCGGCCGCATCGATGTCGTGATCAACAATGCCGGCATCCTCCGTGACAAATCGTTTGCCAAGATGAGTCCGCGGGAGGTCGAGCTCGTGCTCGACGTTCATCTCAGAGGTGCGTTCTACGTGACCATGGCGGCATTCGGGCACATGAAGGAGCAGGCGTATGGACGGGTCGTCGTTACCACGTCCGGCTCCGGCCTGTTCGGCAACTTCGGTCAGACCAATTACGGCGCCGCGAAGGCGGGTCTCATCGGTATGACGAACGTGCTGGCGATCGAAGGCGCCAGGTACAACATCAAGGCAAACGCGGTTGCGCCGATTGCCACGACGCGCATGACCGAGGGTCTCCTTGCCGGTATTGATGGTTTCCGGGATGCGTTCGGGCCTTCTCAGGTGTCGCCGGCGGTGGCGTATCTGGCGTCTGAAGATTGTGAGCTCACCGGCGAGATCTGGTCGGTGGGTGGGGGAACCGTGAGTCGGGTGTTCATCGGCTTGACCCAGGGCTACACCAAGCCCCTCTCGGAAGGTCCCATCACGGTTACAGATATCGAGAGCAACGTCGCCGAGATCAGATCGACCGATGGGTTCGTGATACCCGAGACCAGCGCGGACGAATTCTCCAAGATCGTGCCAAAGCTCTCGAGATGAACTCCTCCAAAGAGGAATGGCGCGCCTGGGCAAAAGAGCTCATCCTCGGCGCCGACGCCTCGATCGTATCGAGGCACATGGTGCGGCATCTCGCCTCGTGGGCTCCGATCCGGGAAGCCTCCTGGATACTCCTGTACATGCCGCTGAAGGGTGAGCCGGACGTCACCGGGCTCATGGACGGGCTTGTCAATTCCTCGTTTGCGACAACCCGAACCCCCCTCAAGGGTCCACTGACGATTCACCCGGCTGATGTACCGATGGAGCGGCACCGCTTTGGATACATGCAACCTGCTGCTGATGCCGACGAGATTGAACCTTCCATGATCGATGTTGTGCTCGTGCCAGGGCTGGCGTTCGATCGCAGAGGAAACCGGCTTGGGTGGGGTGCGGGCTACTACGACCAGTTGCTGGTTCGAATGGAGCCGGACACCTATACCGTGGGGGTCGTGCCTCAAGAGCGGATCGTGCTTTCGCTTCCGCACGAGGCACATGATGTACCTGTGAGTCACCTCGTTACCGAAGATGGGGTGATTGCCGCTTCCAGAAAATAGGGCCGCCAACTCATCCCCCCGGCGGGCTGCAGCCAGTACGTTGATGCGGGTACGCACCGGGAGACCAATGAGACAGCGATTGGCGGGGCTGGCAGCGGTAGTGGCGCTGTTGGCTGCAGCCCTCATATCCATGATGAACGGACAGGAGCCAGCGCGCGCTTCGGGGCCGGACGATCAGATTGCTCTCTTCAATGTGGCAACCGGGCAGTGGACAATCCGACACGCCGACGGCAGCTTGCATTCGTTTTACTACGGCAATCCGGGCGACACGCCACTCCTGGGCGATTGGGACTGCGACGGGGTTGCAACGGTCGGCATGTTCCGGCCCTCGAATGGCTTCGTGTACCTGCGCGAAACCAACTCGTTTGGTGTGGCCGACCGGGAGTTCTATTACGGCCTCGGCGGTGACATTCCGCTGGTGGGGGATTGGAACGACGACGGATGCGACACGTTATCTATTTATCGGGCCGGCAAGGTCTACGTGGCGAATCGGCTCGGCACGGTTACCGCTGAGTTCTCCTTCGACTTCGGTAACCCCGGTGACCGTCCCTTTGCAGGCGACTTCGACGGTGACGGCGTCGATTCGATTGGCCTCTATCGCGATACGAGCGGCTTCGCATACTTCCGGAACAGTCTCGATTCGGGGGTCGCCGAATACTCCTTCTATTACGGCGATCCTTCGGACCGGATACTTGCCGGCGACTGGGACGGCGACGGCGACGATTCGGTCGGCATCTTCCGACCCACAGACGGAGTCTTCTACCTCTCCTACGAAAACGAACAGGGCGCAGCCGACCTCGAGGTGCCCTTCATGTCGGGCAACTTCATGCCGCTGTCGGGTCGTATCGAAGCCGTAGCGGCCACGACGACAACGACCACAACGACAACCACGACAACCACGACTACCACGACTACCACGATTCCGGCTGCACCGTTCACGCTCATGCCGCTCGGGGACTCGATCACCGAGGGCTACACGTCCAACCAGGGCGGGTACAACGGAAACACCTATCGTTTCTACCTGTGGCACGATCTCAACTCCGCGGGCCATGCGGTGGATTTTGTCGGGTCCTTCACCACCCCCGGCAATGGCAGCTACGCCGATCCGAACTTCGATCAGGACCACCAGGCACGGTCAGGAGCCAAGACCGCGCAGCTCCAGTACGAATCCGAGAATGCCATATCGGCTCTTAAGCCCGACGTGGCCATCATCCACATCGGGGTCAACGACATCTGGGGAGCGCCCTCACCCCCCGGCGATCCCAACAACCCCTATCCGTACGATCCGCCCGCGGCCATGGCCGACATCTCCGGCATCATCGCCAACCTGCGGGCGGCAAACCCGGACGTCATCGTCCTGCTCGGCGAACTGCTTCCGTGTTTCCAGGGCGTCGTGTGTACGGGCAACCAGGACTTCCCTTCACGTGTCGATGAGATGAACCAAGCGCTCATGGGTCTGGCTATAGCTGAAACGACATCCGAATCGCCAGTCGAGTTGGTGCCGCTCAACGGTCAGATATATGGCGGGGATCTATCGGATGGATTGCATCCAAACGACGTCGGAGACCGGAAGATGGCCACCGCATTTTTCAACGCCCTGCAGGCATTGCTCTAGAGGTGCCGAGCTAGCCCTTTTCGAGGACGAAGTGGTACTCGTTGTCCTGGTCGAATTGTTCCTTGACCGAGTGTCCCATATCGCCGGCCCACGCCGGAATATCGCTCAGCGCACCCCGATCGGTTGCGACGATGGCGAGGGTCTGACCCGACGTCATATTCTTCATCGCCTGGGAGACCTTGATAACGGGCATCGGACATTGCAGCCCGCGTGCGTCAACTGTGACATCTGCTTCCATGTGTATTCCTCTCAAATGAACAGGCTGATCGATGCTTCTTTCATGAGGCTGATGGCGGCGCCGGCACCCGCAGGGGTGTCGAGGCCGTCGATGAGATCACTCTCCTGCAAGCCCATGAGATCCATGGTCATGCCGCATGGCCAGAGTTTGACTCCCATCTCCTGGGCTAGTTCCAGGAGCTCTTGAACCGAGGCAACATTCTTCTCGTCAGCCAGGTCTTGCATGAACTTGGCTCCAAGACCACCGAAGTTGATCTTCGAAAGCTTGAGGCCATCTGTGCTGCCGCCCGTGAAGGCAGACATCATCCGCTGACGCCAATCTTCCCCGGTGATACCGGCGTCCTGTCGCTTGAGAATGCCAAGGCCCCAGAACGTGAAGAAAATCGTAACGTCCATGCCGTAGGCGGCCCCGGTGGTTGCGAGAATCATCACCGGCCAGGCTTTGTCCAGGTCGCCGGAAGCGGCAATCAAGACCATTTTCTCGGCGGTGGGGGTTTCGTCGGCGGCCTCGGGCGAGGCTTCGGTCGACTGGTCCAGGGTTGTCATATTCCTTCCTCCTGCGGAAACATATGCACGTAGCCGCATATACGAGTGTAGACCGTGCCGACCGGAAGGGCGAGGACACGTCGGTCTCGCGTAAACTGAGCGGCATGTCTGCCATCGAACGAGAACTGACCCAGCTCCACGCCAGCGTGTGTAAGGGTCTTGCCGATCCCAAGCGGCTGCTCATCATCAACGCGCTGAGAGACGGCGAGCGTGCTGTGAGCGAGCTGGCCGACGCTGCCGGCATCAGCCAGGCCAACGCTTCCCAACATCTCGCGGTCCTGCGAGAGAAGGGCCTTGTCGAAGACCGCCGGGACGGCCAGTGGGTGTATTACCGCGTCACATCGCAGAAGATCATCCAGGCAATGGATCTCCTGCGAGAGGTGATGGCCGACCAGATGCCAACCTCTTCCACGCCCGATTGGACGACATCAGTCGTCTCGTGACGCAGCGCGCCGATTGGTCTTGTATTCTGCTTGACGGAGAATATGCACGTCCGTGCATATGTGTTGCCTTACCCTTGAGGCGGTAAGGAGCAGGAAGGAAGCTCGCATGAGTGACTCCGGAAGTGGCGCAGTAGCCAGCGTCGATACTGACGAGCTGGCCGTGCGTGTCGATAACGATCCCCCATTTATTCTCGATGTCCGAGCGCCCGAGCAGTTCGAGAAGTGGCAGATCGAAGGCAAGGCCGCTTTCGACACGGTCAACATTCCTTATTGGACGGCTTTCGAAAACCCTGACGAGATGCTCAGCGTCCTTCCCGAAGACAAAGACGTGATCGTGGTATGTGCCCATGGCGGATCCTCGGAGCTCGTGGTCGAGGAGCTGAATCTTCCCAACCTCAAGAATCTGGCCGGCGGCATGGATGCCTGGTCGCGCACGCTCGTGCCACACGAGCTTTGGAACGAGCAGGGTCAATTCGTCGTGCAGTTCGATCGGATAGCAAAAGCGTGTTTGTCGTACGTTGTCGGCGAGGCCGGCAAGCAGATGGCCGTTATCGATCCGGCGGCGGATTTCGATGTGTATATCCGTTACGCGGAGGCCCACGGATGCACGATCACCGACGTTTTCGACACCCACCTTCATGCCGATCACGTCTCAATCGGGAGGGCTCTGGCGGCCCGGACCGGCTCCACGTACCACATCTCAGCCGGCGACGCCGAGGACGCCGTCTTCGAGTACCAACCTCTCGAGGATGGCGAGACGTTTCATTTCGGTGATCTCGAGGTCATCGTGCGTTCGGTTGCAACCCCGGGGCATACCCCCGGATCTACTTCGCTCGAGGTTGCCGGACGGTTTCTGATGACCGGTGATGCGGTGTTCGTGTCCGGCGTGGGTCGGCCTGATCTCGGTGGCGCAACCGACCCGTGGGCGCGGGACCTCTTCAAAACGGTGCACGAGCGGCTTGCGCCGCTGGATCCGGACCTCGACGTGTGTCCCGCTCACTACACATCCCGGTCCGAATCAGGAGCGGACGGATCTATCCGTCGCAAGCTCGGAGACCTCCTCACGAACGATCCGGTTGTTTCGATGGCCGATGAAGACGAATTCGTCGCCTACGTGGTGGAACATCTCGGGGAGGCGCCGGCCGTGTATGACGAGATCCGGAAGGTGAACCTCGGTCTCGTCGAGGCCGACGACGAAAAGATTCAGGAGCTCGAGGTGGGTCGCAACGAGTGCGCCCTCTCCGGCTAGGAATTCGATCAGGCCAGCTCGTCGATGAGCGACCACAGCTGGTCGATGTGGCGCTGCTCGGTGTTTGCCTGACTCGTGGAGATCCGGATATACCATCGGTCGTCGTTTGACGCGGACGTCAGATAAGCCTTTCCCGATGCGTTGACGGCGTCGGCCAGTGCCCGGGTTGGCTCGCTACCGCCGACGTGGCGGAAACACACCAGAGCCAGCGGATGGGGTGCGATGACTTCGAAACGCTCGTCGGCCTCGAGCCGGGCAGCGAGGTCGTTGGCAAAGCCAATGTGTTTGCGGATCAATCCCCGGATGGCTTCAGCCCCGTAGCTGCGGAACACGAACCAGAGCTTGAGTGCACGGAACCGGCGGCCGAGCGATACGTGCCAGTTTCTATACATGATGACCGCATCGTCGTCCGCTGCCCTCAGATAAGACGGCGTTATGTCCATGGCGTCGATCAACGGCTGCCGGTCGGCCATATACAAAACCGAACAGTCGAAGCTGACGAGCATCCACTTGTGAGGATTGACGACGTACGAATCGACCGTGTCGAGTCCCGGCTGGAGATATCGCATCTCGGGACAGATCATCGCCGTACCGGCATATGCGGCATCGACGTGGTGCCACAGACCTTCTGCCTTTGCGATCGCGCCGATTTTGTCGACCGGGTCAACAGCCGTGGTGCCCGTGGTGCCGATCGTCGAACACACGATTACGGGCACGAGGCCGGCATTCCGATCATTCTGAATCTTTGCCAGGAGAGCGTCGGGGCGCATGGCGAATTGTGGATCGGTTTCGATGAGCCGCACATGGCCGATCCCGGCCACACGCGCTCCTTTCTCGATAGACGAGTGGGCCTGGTCCGAGGCATAGGCCACCATTCGATCCGGACTACCGCCTGCGCGGTGCCTGGCAGCCACGATCGAGATGTGGGACGAGTCGGACGCGCTGAGCTGAATAACGCCCCCACCCGGGCCGGTCGTTTTCCACGTTTCAGGTAGACCAAGGAGCTCGGCGAGCCAGTCCACCATCTGACTTTCGATTTCTGTGACAGCCGGGCTCGAAGCCCACGTTATTCCATTGACCCCGAGCCCGGTAGACAGGAAATCGGCCAGAACGGACGGCGGAGATCCGCCCACCGGGAAGAAGCCAAAGAAGCTCGGAGACTGCCAGTGAAGGATCCCCGGCACCACCACCCGATCGAGGTCGGCCATGATCTCGGAGAAAGGCTCGGGTTCTTCGGGTGCCGAATCCGGGAGCATGGCTCTGATCTCACCGGGCGCCACCGAGGGTTGGACGGGCAGGGACTCTGCGCGTTGCATGTAGCCGGTGATCCAATCGATCACCTCGTACCCGCGCTCCCGGAACTCTTCGGGGGTCATGTGCGTCACCGGAGCGATCCTAGACCCTGATGGTTCCGTCGCTTCAGTCAAGCTCCGGCAAGACTTTGCCCGGGTTGAGGATCCCGAACGGATCGAGTGCTCGCTTGATCGCCCACATCGTTTCAACGCCCGCTTTGCCGTGCTCCTGCACCATGAATTGCTTTTTCCCGAGACCGATCCCGTGCTCGCCGGTGCTGGTTCCCCCGAGTTCGATGGCCTTCGCAACGAGATCTCGCCCGGTTGCGGCCGCGGCGTCTGCCGCCGTCTGGTCGGACGGGTCATAGTGAAGGCCCATGTGGATGTTGCCATCACCCGCGTGCCCGATCACCCGCGATTCCTGGGCGCGTTCGCGGCATATGTCTTCGCAGTAAGCAATGAGCTCTGGCAATTTCGAAATGGGAACCGAGGCGTCCATCGACAGCCATTTGTGGCTGGGAAAACGCCGGTGGCTGCGCTCCCGGGTGCTGTGCCGCAGCCGCCACATGGCGTTTCTCGCTTCGAGGCCCGGCGCTCCGGAAAACCCGATCGACCCGTTTGCTTCTGCCAGGGCTCTCGTCGTTGTCATGGCTTCGTCGACAATCGACTGGCTCGAACCGGTGTATTCGACCATCAGCGACGTGGCCACCGCGTAGTCGCTATCGGCTTCGTCGTTCATCCAACGGATGTGGTCCTCATGCAGCAATTCGAGCGCGGCCGGTTCGAGTCCGAGGCCCATCACGGCGTACACCGTCGCGGCCGCAGAGGTCATATCGGGAAAAGCGATCGTTGCCGTGGTGAAATGCTCAGGGATCGGGGCGAGTTTCAGGATGGCGGCGGTGATCAACCCCAGCGTGCCCTCGGATCCGACAAAAAGCTGGGTGAGGTTGTAACCAGCGCTTTGTTTGATCGACCGTGATCCGGTGCGGACGATGGTGCCGTTTGCGAGTACGACTTCGAGGCCAAGCACATTCGCCGCGGCCGATCCATACCGCAGTGCCCGCACGCCCGCTGCGTTGTTTGCGAGCATGCCACCGACGCTGGCGTTGGCGCCCGGATCTGGCGGAAAGAACAGGCCAAACTGTTTCGAGAGCTGGTCTTCGAGGTCGAGTCGAAGGATCCCTGGTTGCACCTCCGCTTGAAAGTCCTCGGGATGTACAGACAGGATCCGGTTCATGCGACGAAAGTCAACGACGATGCCGCCATGAATCGGGATCGTGTGACCCTCAACGCTCGTGCCCGCCCCCCATCCGATCACCGGGATCAGGTGCTCGTTCGCCAGTGCCAGCACCTCGCTGACCTGGGCGGTGGTGTCTGGATACACGATGGCGTCCGGCAGGTTCGGCTCGTGCTCGGATTCGTCGCGAGAGTGAGATTCACGGTCCGCGCTCGTCTGGCTCACGTGCTCGTTTCCGACGATGTCTCGTAGTGCCTTGATGTTGTCGACGGCGGCCATGACCGCAGTCTGATCGACCCGGGCAAATCCGGGTAGGTTTTGGGGGTCGAGAACCATGGAGGCGAAAGGATCTATGAGCGATCTCCAGCATCCCGAGTATCAATCCGGCTTCGGCAACGAGTTCGCCTCGGAGGCAGTTGCCGGGGCACTTCCGGTTGGGCAGAACAACCCGCAAAAGCCACCCCTGGGTCTCTACACCGAACAGTTATCCGGCACCGCGTTCACGGTGCCAAACGCCCGCAATCGGCGCACCTGGTTCTATCGGATTCGCCCATCCGTTCGCCACGCGTGGAGATTCACCGAAGGCGATCGGCACTGGATTCGCACGGCTCCCAACCGCGAAGACGATCCACCCATCGGACAACTGCGCTGGGATCCACCGCCCTTTCCGGAAGAACCGACGACGTTCCTCACTGGCATTCGCACCGTAGCAACCAACGGAAACGCACATACCCAGGTCGGCATGGCTGCGCACATCTACCTGGCAACGCAATCGATGACAGACACCTACTTCTACAACGCCGATGGCGAGTTTCTCGTCGTACCGCAGGAAGGTGGACTGCGGTTTGTCACCGAATGCGGTGTGCTGCTTGTCTCGCCGGGAGAGATCGCAGTCATTCCGCGAGGGATGGTCTATCGGGTGGAACTTCTCGAAGCACGCGCCCGCGGCTACATATGCGAGAACTATGGAACGTATCTCGAGTTACCCGAGCGGGGGCCGATCGGTGCCAACGGTCTCGCCAATCCTCGCGATTTTCTCTATCCGGTTGCGTCATACGAAGATACGGAGGCCACCGGCGAGCTTTCGGTCAAATTCGATGGGCGCATGTTTTCCGTTGAGACCGACTACTCGCCGCTCGATGTTGTGGGATGGCATGGCAACCACGTCCCGTACAAATACGATCTGCGCAGATTCAACGTGATCGGCTCGATCAGCTTCGACCATCCCGATCCATCGATTTTCACCGTGCTGACCTCGCCTTCTGCCAACGAAGGTGTCGCCAATATCGACTTCGTGATCTTCGGCGAACGGTGGCTGGTAGGTGAGCACACATTCCGGCCACCCTGGTATCACAAGAACATCATGAGCGAGTTCATGGGCATCCTCTATGGGGTGTACGACGCCAAAGAAGAAGGCTTTGCGCCTGGTGGCATGAGCTTGCACAACATGTACTTCCCCCACGGCCCCGACCACGACGCCTGGATGAAGGCAACCACATCGGATCTCAAACCCGAGAAGCTGTCGAATACGATGTCGTTCATGTTCGAAACTCGATACCCGCTCATTCCAACCGCATATGCCGGTTCGATCCCGGCGCTGCAAGATGATTACCCGAGCGTGTGGCACAGCCTGGAAAAGCACTTCGAGGGTTGAGTTCGGGCTAGGGCTAGGGCTGTGCGTGAGGCCCGAGGCGCATCAGATGCATCGGCATCGAGGGAATTGCTCCGGGCGCGAGGTTTCGGAGAAAGGTGTCGGCGGTTTCGTACGACCGTTTGATCAGTACTTCTGCCTTTCCGAAGTCGTGGGGAGCGACCCGAAGCGGACACGGCGGTGGCAGCACAATGAGCTCGATCCGATCCTGCAGGTGGTCGACCTCAACGACGAGCCGGGTCGTCACCAGGAAGTTCATGGACTGCATCAGCATCGGAATGGCGCCACGGGGAGGACGGTCTAACCCGCACGCGGTCCCGCTGGTGAGCACGTAGACCGTGTCTGCTCCGAAGGCGACCGCGTGGGATATGGGTGCAAAATTCGAGATCGCTCCATCGATCAACAACCGGCCATCCCACTCGACCGGTGGAAAGATGCCGGGAATGGCGGCGCTCGCCATCACAGCGTCGACCGTTTTTCCCGTCGATAGGGAAATCTCTTCGCCGGTGCTGGCATCGGTTGCCACAACATGCAGGGGTATGGGTGCGTCGGCGAGATCCGCGAACTGTATTTCTCTCTGGATCACGCGCCGTAGACCGCGTGAGGGAACGAGGTGAGTGCGTCTTCCGATGAAACCAAGGAATCCGACGATGGGGTCGATCGGAAAGACATGGGATCTCCGAAGGCCTCGCCACACGTCGCCGAGCTTCCTGGCCGTATCGGGGTTCTGAGGTCGCGAAGCGATGTAGGCCCCGTTCACAGAACCGACAGACGTCCCGATGATCAAATCGGGCTTGATGTCGCGCTCGTAAAGGGCTTGCAGCATGCCCGCATGTACCGCCCCGAGACTGCCTCCGCCGCTGAGCACGAATGCGATCATGTTTCTCCCATGCTCATCAAACCGCCGGCAGGTCCGATTGCTTCCCCGGTTGTCACCGGAAGTCGCGGCTTTCTAATGGCATCGAATCCAGGGGCGCAATGCGATGAGCCACCAGGTTGGTGACCCCGTCTTTGTGCTCGAGTACCCCGGTAATGATCAATCCCGATGACTTACGGGCAACTTCGACATGAGCATCCCAGACCGCAGGCAGCACCACGACGTTCAAGAGACCGGTCTCGTCTTCGAGGTTGAGGAAGCGGACGCCATTGGCGGTGCCGGGGCGTTGGCGGTGGGTGACCACCCCGGCCACGGTGGCCCGGACGCCGTGTTTCTCGAGAGAAAGTGCGTCGGCTATAGAGAGATACCCTGCGGCTTCCATCTGCTCTCTGATCAATTGCATCGGGTGTCGATTCGATACGCCAGTTGACCACAAATCGGCCGCCAGCTGTTCGGGTTCGTCCATGGGATCGAGGTGAGGTGCTTCGGCTCCCGTTGCCAATGCCAATCGGCCAGGTCCCAGCTCGGCGATCGATCCTGCTGCCCACAGGCCCTCCCGACGTCCCACCCCCAGGGGGAGCAGGGCGCCGGAAGCCGAAAGGGTTTCGAGAGCAGGCTCCGAGAGGCCGACTCGCTGGCCCAGATCTTCCAGCGTTTCGAAGGGGCCTGCGATATCGCGAGCCACTTCTATCCGACCGACCTCGGCATCGCCCAGGTTTCGTACGTAACGCAATCCCAGCCTGACGGCCACCGGAGGACGGAGAGGGTCGCCAACCGGGCCCCGTCCCCGGCGCCATTGCATGTCGTAGTAGCTGACGATGTCTTCGGGGTCTGTCTCGAAGTACTCGAGCGTGCAGTCGTATGCCGAGACGTTGATGTCGGGGGCCAGCACGATCACGCCGTGGCGTTGGGCGTCGAGTACGAGTGAGTTCGGACTGTAGAAACCCATGGGTTGGGCATTGAGCAGGCCGGCGAGGAACTCGCTTGGCCAATGAAATCGCAGCCAGGCCGAGGCATAGACGATGTAGGCGAAGGAGACCGAATGGCTCTCGGGGAAACCGAACGATGAAAAGCCCTGCAACTTTTGCCAGATCTCGTCGGCCGCCTCGCCGACGACCCCGTGGCGTTCCATCCCGGCAAACAGCTCGTCCTGCAGCCTGGCCATCGCCTCTTCACTGCGCTTGTTGCTCATTGCCGATCTGAGCCGGTCGGTCTGGCCGCCGCTGAATCCGGCTGTGACCCGGGCGAGTTCCATCAGCTGTTCCTGAAAGATCGGCACACCAAGAGTCTTTTTCAAAATCGGTTCGGTCAACGGATGTGGATACCGGATGGACTCTTCGCCGTTGCGTCTTCGCAGATAGGGGTGCACCGACTCGCCCTGAATCGGGCCGGGACGGATGAGGGCCACCTCGACCGCCAGATCGTAGAACGTCTTTGGTTTCATGCGCGGCAGGGTCGCCATCTGGGCTCGTGATTCGACCTGGAAGAGACCAACCGTGTCGGCTTTGGTGAGCATCTCGTAGATGACCGGCTCCTGCGGAATGGTGGCCAGGTCGAGGGTGACACCGTGATGCTCCGAGATCATGTCGACGGCGAGATGCAACGCGTTGAGCATGCCGAGGGCCAACAAATCGAACTTGACGATCCCCATGGCAGCACAATCGTCCTTGTCCCACTGCAGCACTGTTCGGTCTTCCATGCGTCCCCATTCGATGGGCACCACCTCGTGGAGCGGGCGGTCGGCAATCACCATCCCTCCCGAGTGGATTCCAAGGTGGCGGGGAAAACCATCGAGCCGCATGCAGGTGTCGTAGATGAGGTCGGCCGTCAACCCTTCTGGCAGGGGAGCCTGGTCGGCGATGACGGCAGGGTTGTGGGTGTCGAGGTACTTGGTCATGGCATTGACCTGGGCCTGAGTCAATCCGAATGACTTGCCCACGTCCTGGAGTACCGACCGCGCTCGATACGTGATGACATTGGCCACCATCGCCGCCCGCTCCCGTCCGTAGCGCTGATAGCAGTACTGGATGACCTCTTCGCGACGCTCGGCTTCGAAATCGACGTCGATGTCAGGCGGTTTTCCTCGCTCTTCTGACAGAAATCGTTCGAACGGCAATCCCAAACGGATCGGATCGACCCTCGTTAGTCCGATGCAGCGACATACGGCCGAGTCGGCGCCGGAGCCCCGGATCTGGCAATAGATGTCCTTTCCCCTGGCGAACTGCACGAGATCCCATACCACCAGGAAGTAGCCCGGAAAGCCAAGCTCCTCGATGATCGCCAGCTCGTGATCGAGCCGGGCTTTGGCTGCCGGTTCGATACCGCCTGCACCATCGCCATACACGTTCCTGGCGCCTTCGTATGTGAGGTGTCTGAGAAACGCCATCTCGTTTTGGAAGTGCCCTGGCATCGGGAAGTCCGGCAGTCGCGGTGCGACGAGCTTGAGATCGAAGGCCATGACGGCCCCCAGTTCGGCGGCGGTCTCTACCGCTCCCGGATAGGGGGCGAAACGCTTGGCCATTTCCTCTGGTGACTTGAGGTATCGCTCGTCGGTTGCGGGACGAAAACCGTCTGCAATGTCGAGGTTGCGGCGTCCTCCGATGGCGGCAAGAACTTCGGAGAGGTCTGCCTCCCGACGATCGTGGTAGTGAACGTTGTTGGTTGCGACGGTGCCGAGACCCAGTTGGGCCGCCAGTCCGAAGAGTGCTTCATTGCGTTCGTCGTCTCCCGGCATACGATGATGCCAGAGTTCGATGTACAACCTGTCGCCGAACACATCGTGAAGCTGGCCTGCCTCGCGCCTGGCGCGGATCATGTCACCTTGCTGGGCGGCGGCAGGCACCGCCCCCTGCCAGCACCCCGTCAGGGCCACGATTCCGGGATTCTTGGCCGCAATGTGCAGATCTTCCCAGTCGTAGATCGGCCATTCCTTCTGCCCTCGCATCTGGGCCGCCGTCACCAGTTTCGCCAGGGCGCCGTAACTATTCGGATCGGATGCCAGCAGGACGAGGTGATGGCCGGGGGCGGGGCCTTCTGGCTTGTCGCGATAGCTCCGCCGGATGCGACCACGCTTGTGTTCGCTTCGTGATGGGCGCGGTTTCTTTTCGAACACCTCACCAGGGCGGGGAAGGGTGATCTCGGTTCCATACGTGATCGGCAGGCCCGACTCCCGAGCAGCTATGTGCATCCGGGCGGCGCCGTAAAACCCATGGTGGTCGGTAATCGCCAGTGCCTGGTATTCGAGGGCCAACGCACGATCCACCAGATCCTCCGCCCATGATGCACCATCTCGAAAGCTGAAATTGGAATGGCAATGCAGCTCGGCATAAGAAGGGGGCATGACCTCACGTTAATCGAACATACGTTCGATCAGCAAATAGAACTATCGTGCCGCTGTGAGTCCCTCCAAACGCATCACCGTCGCGGGAGTCGACGGGTGGAAGGCCAACTGGATCGCGATTCTGCTGGTGGATGGCACCTTCTCTGAGGCTCTCGTAGTGAACGACCTCACCGAGCTGGCGAACGATTCCACCATTGAGATCGTCGGCATCGACATCCCGATTGGCCTTCCCAGGTCAGGCCTGCGGAGATGTGATATTGAGGCTCGTAAATTCATCGGTGGCCGCTCTTCGAGCGTGTTCTCTGCACCTCCCGCCGATGTCATGAAGCAGTCGGACTATGCCACTGCGAATGCCAGATCCAAGGAGAAGCACCGTAGGGGTATTTCGAAACAGGCCTACAGTCTCAAGCACAAGATCGATGCCGTCGCCTTACTTGGCGATAGCCGGTTTTACGAAGTTCATCCCGAGGTGTCGTTTCGCCAACTGAGTGGGCAAGAACTGCAGTCGTATAAGAAAACCTGGGCCGGTATGAATATCCGGAGGCGACTGCTCGAAACGGCAGGCATCAGTCTGCCTGATGATCTCGGTGACGTAGGCCAAGCTCCGACGGATGACATACTCGACGCAGCCGCTGCCGCCTGGACAGCCCACCGCATTGCTACGAGAAAGGCCGAATGCCTGCCTGCCGATCGAGCTACCGACGAGCCAAAGATCTGGTACTAGGCCCGACGTTTTACTGCTGCGGCTGGCTCATTTGTCTTGGTTCCCCCTACCTACCCCTGCTTCACTTCGTTGCGCAGCGGTACCTTCCCCCTGCTTCGGTTCCTTTGGAACCTCCCGCCGGGGGACCATTCCTTCGAGAATTTGCGATTGGCTCAGGGCTCATCGCCGACCGCTTTTTGGAGTTTGGCTAACTCCGCGATGAGTTCATCGGCGGTGGTCTGATAGGCCGGGTCGTGGAAGACGTTGTCCAGCTCGTATGGGTCGACGCGCAGGTCGTACAGCTCGTAGGCCGGGGGATCTGATGGGCTGTTGGCGCCCGGGGCATTCAGGGGATCGTTGTAGAAGTAGATCAGCTTGTGTTCATGAGTGCGGACTCCGTAGTGCGCCCATACGTTGTGGTCCCGGTCACGATGCATCCAGTACCGGTAGTACATCGACGTCTGCCAGCCGGGCGGTGCCGATCCCGAAAAGAGCGGCCTGATGCTGGATCCCTGCATGTCGGGAGGAACGTCGATGCCGGCCAGGTCGAGAAACGTTGGCGCGAAGTCGACGTTCACGACCATGTCGGCGCTGATCGAACCTGCCGGGATCCCGGCAGGGAAGCTCATCAGTAATGGCATGGCCAACGACTCCTCGTACATGAACCGCTTATCGAACCAGCCGTGGTCGCCAAGGAAGAAGCCCTGATCCGACGTGTAGACCACGACCGTGTTCGCCCACAGATCGTTGGCCTGCAAATAGTCGATCATCCGGCCGACGTTGTCGTCGATCGACGCCACCACGCGCAGGTAGTCCTTGATGTAGCGCTGATATCGCCATGAGATTTCTTCGTCCTCGGTGAGACCATCGGGAACGGGAGCTTTCAGATCCTTCTCCTCGAGGTCCATCATTCTCATCCGGGCCGCCGGGGCGGCGCCCGATCGGGTGCTGTAGTCATCCCAGAAGGATGGAGGTTCCAGGATCGTCTCGTCCTCGTACATCGAGGCGTGTGCGGCATCTGGCTCCCACGTCCGATGGGGAGCCTTGTGGTGACACATCAGCGCAAACGGTCTCTCGGGATCCCGCCGTTCCAGCCACTCGAGACACAGGTCCGTGATGAGGTTCGTCACATAGCCAGAGAGTCGGTTCTCCCCGTCCGGTCCCAGCATCATCGGATCGTGGTAGTCGCCTTGTTCGGGCAGAACCAGCCAGTCATCAAAGCCGGTTGGGTCGTGGTCAGGGCCATGTCCGAGATGCCACTTGCCGAATATGGCCGTCTGGTAGCCGGTTTGCTGCATGAGTTTCGGGTAGGTCTGGAGGCGGTTGTCCATCGGTGTGTCGAGCGTGGTGACCCCGTTGACGTGGTTATAGGTCCCGGTCAGGATCGCTGCCCGGCTGGGGGTGCATATCGAATTGGTGCAGAACGCCGCATCGAAACGCATGCCTGCATGTGCGATCCGATCCAGGTTGGGAGTTCGGTTGATCCTGCTGCCGTACGCTGAAATGGCATGGCTGGCGTGATCGTCGGCCATGATGAACAGCAGGTTGGGACGCGTGTCCGACATGGCGCCAAGCTACCCGCGTAGAGTGCCCGCCATGATCTTGCTGCTGACGTCAGACCCGAGGGACGATCCGGATGCGGCCGATGCGGGCACCGCCGATTGGCTCGCTCATCTGAAGGAGGCGATGCCGGAAGAGACGATCCACACGGTGTGGACAGATTACGACCCGATGGATATCGACATCGCCGTCATCGTTCAGCCACCGCCCGGTTCACTCGCCCATCTGCCAAATCTGGTGTGGATCCATTCGCTGTGGGCCGGCGTCGAAACGATTCTCGCCGACGAGACCATTCCACCTGATATCCCGATCGTGAGACTGCAGGATCCCCACATGGCGGACACCATCGCCGAAGCAGCGGCCATGCACGTTCTCGCTTTGCACCGGAAGATGCCGGGCTACCGGATGCTTCAGCAACAGCACACGTGGAAAGATCTCGGCTATACCGAAACCTCAGAAACACGAATCGGAATCCTGGGGTTGGGCCTCATGGGGAGCGCTGCCGCCCGGGTGATCGCAATGCTGGGATTCCACGTCATGGGGTGGTCGAGGAGCACCAAGGTGATCGAAAACGTCCAGTCATTTGCGGGTGAACGAGGGCTGGCCGACATGGTGAGCAAAAGCAACATCTTGGTCAACTTGTTGCCCCTCACCCCCGAAACACGAGGAATCATGAACCAGGAGCTATTCGCGATGTTGCCACCGAACGCCAATGTCGTGAATTTGGGACGCGGTCCCCACGTCGACGACGATGCTTTGCTGGAGGCGCTCGACACCGGTCGTGTCGCCCACGCTGCCCTCGATGTATTTCAGAAGGAGCCGCTTCCCAGCGACCATCCGTTTTGGGATCATCCATCGATCACGATTACCCCTCATGTCGCGGCTCCCACCGGACGGCTCACCGGGTCCCGCATCGTGGCAACCAACGTGCGAAGGTACCGCACGGAGGGAATCATTCCGGAAGCCGTCGACCGCCGTCTTTCGTATTGATGTTCGATGCGAGACGAGCAACCTCACGAACTTGTTATTTCGAAACAACACTCCGCCAACCGCGCCCGGATCATGTCAGCCGGGTGCACAGCCACGTAGTTTCTGTAGCGATGAGGCGTGTTCAAAAAACTCTGATTGCAGCCGTCGCGGTATTCGCCGTAGCCGGCTGTTCCAGCGGGCTCGCAACGACGACATCGGTATCGAAGCTTTCTGCTGACGCGCTCACAGCTGGCCCCGATGCCTATCAACAGTTTTGTGCGGAGTGTCACGGCGAAGATCTGCGAGGGACGGATGAGGGGCCATCGTTCCTTTCCCGGGTCTACGAACCAAACCATCATGCCGACGCCGCGTTCCAAATCGCTGTTCAGCGTGGGTCGCCCCAGCATCACTGGAACTTCGGTGACATGCCTCCGGTGGAGGGGATCTCCGTTGAGCAGATTGAGGCCATCGTCGCGTATGTTCGCAGGGTGCAGTCTGAGCTCGGCTTTATCGACTGACCGGAGGGCGAAAGATCTCGTCGGCGATCTCTGGCGATCGCCTCCCGGATGATCAGAGGTTTGAGAACCGCTCGCCAAAATTTGAAGGGCCGGTTGCGTGTACGTAGCCGTAGCGGCCTAATCTGGTGGTGTGAATGCGGTAATCACGCGAAGCCCCCTGTTGCGGGGCATCTACTTCTTCTTGGGCCTTGTCAGTCTCGGCCTGCTGTTCATTTCTGCCCTCCCGGGGATTCCGACGGCCGACATGGCGTTTCTCGCCGCCTTCTTCTTCGCCAAATCGTCGGATCGGCTGCACACGTGGATCGTGACCCACCCCCGGTTTGGACCAATGATCGAGAACTTCGATCCCCGTACCGGTTACACACGCAGGGCGAAAATAACCGGCATCACGATGGTCGCGCTCTCGTTCGCGTTGAGCGTCGCGCTCATCAACATCACGTGGTTGAGAGTGATGCTGGTCTTGCTGGCCGTGAGCATCTGCGTCTACATCTGGACCCGTCACGAGCAGGAACGCGAACCGGCTCCTGTCTGATAGGACGCGGCCTTGATACGCGAAATTCGTGGCGAACTTCTCGATCTTTCGCGAAAGCAGTTGATCGACTCCGTTCTGGCCCCCATTGCCTTCGTCACAGGGAACGCATTGGGGGGAGTGGCTGCAGGAGCGATCGCAGCCGCGGCGGTGCTCGTCGTAACCATCGGGTATCGCCTGGTACGGCGTCAGACTCTTCGTTATGCCTTCGGGGGCACAATCGGAAGTGCGATCGCGATTGCGTGGGCGCTCAGATCGGGGGAGGCCACCGACTACTTTCTTCCTGCCATCGTCGGAGCCGGCGCGACCTCAGCGTTGTTCTTTGTGAGTGTGCTGGTGCGCCGACCGGCGCTCGGTTTCATCTCGTCTGCCATGCGCGGGTGGCCGCTCGGTTGGTTCTGGCATGCGCGCGTACGACCCGCGTACACCGAGACCACACTCGCGTGGGCTGTGTTCCTCGGGGGCAGAGCGTGGTTCCAGTACGGGTTCGTTGAAAAAGGAGAAATCGCCGCGCTCACGATCGTCAAGCTTGGAACCGGGTGGCCGGCGACGATCGCGATGTTGATCGGCGTATATGTCTATGGCAGGTGGCGTCTCGAGCAGCTCGCAGGCCCGTCAATCGAGGAGTTCAACGCCGGTTCTCCACCACCCTGGCAGGGACAGGATCACGGTTTTTGAACTGAAGCCCTTTTGGTTCAGCCCTTTTCGATCAGCCCTTTTCGATCAGCCCTTGTGGTGCTCGTCCATCCATTCGATCCAGGCTTCCGTCATCTCGCTGCGACCTGCGAAGCGGTGAGGTAGAAGCGGCTCACCAACCGTGACGGTTATTGGACGGCGACGGAGTTTCTTGTCGTCGCCCATCGCCTCGAACGACCCGGCAATCGACACCGGCACGAGGGGAGTGTTTGATCGGATGGCGAGCCATGCCGCTCCTTCTTTGGCAGGCGCCTCCCGCCACTCGAGGGCACGGCGGCCTTCGGGGAAGACCCCCACCGTGCCACCAGATTCCAGGTGCGCGAGCGCTGTGCGAAGGGGGCGGAGTGGAATCCGATCGAGGTCGAGTGGGATGATCCCCAGCCAGTGGATGAGGTCGTCGAATCGAGGATGCTGACCGAGCACGATTTCGGAAGTCAGATACCGAAGCGGCCTGCCGACGGCGATGGCGACGAAAACTGGATCGACGAACGAGAGATGGTTGGGGGTCACCACGGCCGGGCCGCGGGGCAGGTCGGCTCCCTTCCGTGTGAAGGGCCAAAGGTAGGGCATGAGCGGCTCCACGATCCGCTGCGCTCCGCGCCACACCGGAGTGGCGAGCCGGGGAAAGCCAGGTTGGTGTCTCGGGCCAATCACCGGCCCAGCCTATCTAGCCTCAATCCCATGACATCGATGCATGCACGCCACGCTGGAGTCGTACTTCATCCGACGAGCTTGTCCGGTCGCTTCGGTATCGGCGATATCGGTCCTCAGGCGCGCGCCTGGATAGACACGCTCGCCGCCGCCGGATGCGATATCTGGCAAGTGTTGCCGCTCGGTCCCACGGGCTACGGCGACAGTCCCTATCAGACGTTCTCGAGTTTCGCAGGCAATCCGTCTCTCATCAGTCCGGACGATCTGACACGCGATGGCTTTCTTCACGATGTCCCGAAACGCCGGGTACCCGGCGGACGGGTGGACTACGGCTCGGTCATCAAGTGGAAGCTGTTCTTGGTCGATCATGCCTGGCATCAGTTCCAATCCCGTCGATCCAACTCACGTATGGTCAAGGACTTTGAAGACTTTCGAACGTCAGAGGCTCGCTGGCTCGACGACTACGCCCTGTTTCAGGCCATCAAAGAAGAACAGGAACTGCGGCCCTGGACCCAGTGGCCCCCGGCCCTTCGACGGCGGGACTCGGATGCGCTGAAACTGTTTCGTAGCACGCATGCCGAATCGATAGAACGCATCATGTTTTCGCAGTTTCTCTTCTTTCGCCAATGGGGTGAACTCAGGCAGCACGCCCACGATCGAGGTGTTCGGATTCTTGGTGATGTGCCGATCTTCGCAGCACACGATTCGGCAGATGTTTGGGCAAATGCCAGACTCTTTCGGCTCAAGGCAAACGGTCAGCCGCTCGTGGTCGCCGGAGTGCCGCCTGACTACTACGCGGCTACGGGGCAACTGTGGGGTAATCCGCTCTACCGATGGCGATCCCATCGCGAGTCCGGCTTTGCCTGGTGGGTCGACCGGGTCGAAAGCACGCTTCGGCTCGTCGACCTGATTCGACTGGACCATTTCAGAGGATTCCACAACTTCTGGGAGATTCCGGCAGCGGCCCCGGACGCCCGAACGGGGAAATGGGTGAAGGCTCCCGGTCGTGAGTTGTTCGAGACGATTCAAAAGCGGCTCGGGCACTCTCCGTTTGTTGCAGAGGATCTGGGCGGAGACATGCCCCCTGCTGTCGCCGAATTGCGTGACGAACTCGGACTCCCCGGGATGGTCGTTCTCCAATTCGGCTTCGGGTCGGGGCCAGAACACGAATTCCTGCCTCATAATTACGAATCGCCGATGCGGGCGGTGTACACGTCGACCCACGACAATGACACAGCCGAGGGTTATTGGGACGGCATCCGGGCCAAAGAGCGCAATTTTGCCGCCTCGTATTTGGAAGGTCTCGGATCCACCTTTTCCGAACAGCTCATTCGTCTGGCGTGGTCGTCGAATGCGAGGTTCGCCATGACCACGGCGCAGGACATCCTGGGTCTCGGAACCGAGGCGAAGATGAATGTGCCGGGGACAACCGGGGGGAATTGGCAGTGGCGGATGACCCGTCCTATGAGTGTTGCGCGCATGGCGAGAATACGAGAGCTGAATGCGCTGTATGCGAGAGGCATAGGTGCGCCCGAGGCCTCGCGTCCAAGCTGGACATAGAGCCTGGCGGACGAAGAGATCGGGCTAGAGGTACATCCCTCCGGCCGTGTTCTCGCTCGCACTCTTGTCAAGACCCTGTAGCGCCTGAGCTTGAGAAGCCAGCAGGCGCTGCTGTGCCATTTGCTGCCCCCACATCGAAGCGCGAATGCCGTGAAACAGTCCTTCTAGCCAACCGGCCAGCTGGGCCTGAGCGAGGCGAAGTTCTGATTCTGAAGCACTCTCGGAGAGCGGAACGAGCACGTTGTCCATCTCGGTTCTGAGCTCGTCGGACATGATCTCTCTCAACTCGTCCACTGTCCGATGGTGCACTTCCTGCAGCCGATCCCGTGCTTGCTGATCGAGGTCGATAGACCGAACTTCGTTGAGCAATATCTGCACCATCGACGCGATGCGAACCAATTTGAGTGGTTCCGACACCATTTCTTCGTCGGCCGGTTCCAGCAATTCAGCCGCGGGCACGGCGGTTGTGGCCTCCCCGGAAGAAGGCTCGGCTGGCGGATGTGAGATTGGCCCCGATTCGGGTGTGTCTTCTGGTGTAACCACGGTGGGCGATACTACCTAACGTCATTCCCATTAGCCGTAGGGGGTACACGTGATTAATGTGGCAGCCGCACCGTTCGGGTGTGCAACAACGTTCTGAGGAGCTAACCAAGATGAAAAAACTTCTAATTCTCACAGCTGTCGTGGCTCTTGCCCTGGTCGCAGCGGCTTGCGGGGGTGATGAGGGAACTTCGGCCGAAGGTAATGACCTCGGTGGTCGCGAAGTGACCGTCGCCGTTGAAAACGCTTATCTGCCGTTCAACTACATAGACCCAACCACCGGTGAAGCGGCGGGATGGGATTATGAAGCCTGGGACGCCATCTGCGCCGAGATCAACTGCACCCCTGTGTACGTGGAAGCGGCGTGGGAGGGCATGATCCAGTCCGTTGCCGATGGCCTCTACGACGCAGCGGCCGATGGGATCACGATTACCGAAGATCGGGCTGAGATCGTGGCATTCTCTGATGGGTACATCGATATCGAACAACGGATCATGGTTCGCATCGACGAAGAGCGCTCGGCGGACGAAATCACAGGTGACTCATCGACGGTACTCGGGACTCAAAAAGGGACCACCAACTTCGAGACGGCCGTTGACCTCGTTGGGGAATCACGAGTCGCAGCATTCGACGAATTCGGTTTTGCCGTTCAGGCCTTGATTGCGGGAGATGTCGATGGCGTCATCATCGACGAGACTGCCGGACAGGGCTATGTGGGTGAGAACGCAGACTCGGTCAAGTTGATTGGAGATTCCCTTTCAAGTGACCAGCTGGGATTCATTTTCCCGCTTGACAGCGATCTCGTAGAGCCGGTCAATTACGCACTCGGTCAGCTCCGGGAAAATGGCACTCTCGACAGTCTCGCAGCGAAGTACTTCTCGGAGAACTTCACCATCACGTACGACGATCTTGGCTGAATAGAGCAATATCGACTTGATAATTGAGAGACGCCGGGCTTATCGTCCGGCGTCTCTCTGTTTGGTGTTATGACCGTCGAACTCGAAACTCAAATCGCCGATGCGAAGGATCGCTGGACCGTGGGATTCCCATGGTGGGGGATTGCGATGGTCCTGGTTCTTGCAGTCCTTGGCTGGTCCATCGTCTTCGACCCGGATTTTCGACAGGCTTTCGAGCGCATAGGGCCGGGGCTCTGGATCACGCTTCAGGCAACGTTGTTCTCGTTCTTGATTGCGATCGTCATCGGCCTGATAGCCGGTGTGGGGCGCCTATCGCACAATGCTTTCGCTCGTAACGTTGCAACCTTCTACATCGAGTTCGTCCGGGGCGTTCCGATTCTCGTGATCCTCTTGGTCACAGCCTTCGTCCTCGTGCCAAACCTGCTCGACCCCCTCTCGATTCCCAATAGTGCCGTCAGTGTTCTGTGGCGCGGGATTCTGTCGTTGTCCTTCTTCTACGGGGCGTATATCGCTGAGGTGTTCCGCGCGGGGATCGAATCAGTGGACAAGGGCCAGATGGAGGCGGCGCGTTCACAAGGAATGACCCAGCGCCAGGCGATGCGCTACATCATTCTGCCGCAGGCTGTGCGCAACATTCTCCCTGCACTCGGTAACGATTTCATCTCGATGCTGAAGGATTCGTCGCTGCTGTCGGTGCTCGCCGTCAGGGAGATAACGTATCAAGGAAGAATCTATGTGGGATCGACGTTTCGGTTCCGTGAGACCTACCTCGTGTTGACCGTCCTCTACCTTGCGATGACACTCGTGCTGTCGCTCTTTTTGCGATGGAACGAGCGGAGGCTTTCCAGTGGCTAAAGCGATCATCGAGGTTGAAGGTCTTCATAAACACTTCGGCGACGTCAAAGCTGTCAGAGGGGTTGACCTGACCGTCAATCGGGGAGAGGTGGTGGCGATCATCGGCCCAAGCGGATCCGGCAAATCCACCGTTCTTCGATGTTGTAACTACCTGGAGACGCCGACCGCCGGAACCGTTGTGCTCAACGGCCACGATCTCAGCGACCCGGGCGGCGATATCAATCTGACCAGGGCCGAAGCCGGGATGGTCTTCCAAGGGTTCAACCTCTACCCCCATCTGACAGTGTTGGACAACATCACATTGGCGCTACGCAAAGTCAGGAACCTCGACGAGAGCACTGCCCGCAATCGTGCGATGGCACAACTCGAACGGGTTGGGATCCCGGAGAAAATCGACGAGTTTCCCAAGAATCTGTCGGGTGGTCAACAACAGCGTGTGGCGATCGCACGAGCACTGGCGATGGAGCCGGCAGTCATGTTGTTCGACGAACCAACATCTGCCCTAGATCCGGAACTCATAGGAGAAGTCCTGGCCGTGATGCGCAGGCTGGCGGAGGAAGGTATGACGATGCTGGTGGTCACCCATGAGATGGGATTCGCGGCCAATGTTGCAGATCGGGTGATCTTCATGGACGAAGGTCGGATCGTCGAACAGGGCACACCTGCTCAGGTGCTCAAAAATCCTCAGCACGAGCGCACGCAGCGGTTTCTGCGGATGGTGCTTGACCACGCAGAAGACTGATGACCGTTCTGATTCTCGTTGGGGGAGACACGCTCCGGTCCGAAGCCGAACCCGGGGGATTCCAGGAAGCGGACTATGTGATCGCCGCCGACAGCGGTCTCCACAGGGCGGGTGGGCGGCACGTCGATCTGATCGTCGGAGACTTTGACTCTGCCGAGGCGTCCATTGTCGAGGATGCTCGGGAGAACGGCAGCGAGCTCCGGCGATTTCCCGTCGCCAAGGATCTGACGGATCTGGAGTTGGCGCTCGAAGCGGCCGCCGAGCGCAACCCGGACCTGGTTGTCGTGGAGGGAGGCTTCGGAGGTCGGTTTGATCACTTTTTGAACACGGCGAACGTCATCACGTCCGATCGCTGGAACGGCTTCACGATCGAGTGGTGGGACAACGTCCGTCGGGCAATCGTGGTCCGCGGAACCATCTCCATATCAGCCAGTCCCGGGTCGATGGTGAGCCTCCTGCCGTACGGCGGTAGCGCCCGCGGTGTCACGCTCAGAGGATTTGCATTCGGACTGGACGATGAGACTCTCGAAGCCGGTTCCGGTCGCGGACTCAGCAACGTCATCGTCGGCGAGCGCGCGTCCATTGCGGTGGCCCACGGCACCATCCTTGCGATGTTTCCGGACGGAGTCAGCTCCTGACTCCATCCCACGACTCGATCGCCGCTCTCGCCCCTTGATATCCGGCCTCGATGATCTCCAGATACTTCGGGAAATCGAGTGCTCCGAAAGCCTCAACCGGAGGTTTAATGAGTAGGTCGGCCTGGGTGTGTCGTTCGCTGTTCGATATTTCGGACGATCGCATCAGGATATCGATCATCCGAGGGACCCGGGCGGCTCTTCGGCCGGGGATGAACCGTCGTGCGGCCACGTCGAATCCTGACACAATGCCGTCGGTCGGCAGATCGTCTGTTGGCACGCTGAAGCCCGTCTTGAGATCGGAGCCGATGACGACCGATGGAGAAAAGACAGCCCGCATCGCGTCTATGGGAAAATTGTCGGTCATCGCTCCGTCAACCAGAACATGGCCGTCGGCGGCTTTGACGGGCGGAAACGCCCCGGGGATGGCGACGCTCGCCCGCATTGCATCGGCCAACGACCCGGCGGTGTGGATGCGAGCGCGGCCGGCATTGAGATCGGAGGACACGCAAAAGTATTCGATCCAGAGGTCTTCGATGTCGAGTTTGCCATATCCGTCCGAGATGCTGGCACGCAGGCGCCTTCCGCTCGCCATCGCGAGCAGGGGCACGGTGAGATCGAGCAATGATCCGTGGTCCAGGGTGAGACGTCTGCCTTGTTCAACCATTTGTTGAGAGTTCCAACCAAGTGCATGACCGGCGGCTACAGAGGAGCCGATGCTGACCCCAGCGATGTGATCGATGGGAATATCGGCCTCTCGCAACGCGCGTATGACACCGATGTGAGCCATGCCTTTAGCTCCTCCTCCGCTCAGAACAAGACCGTGCGAGAGCCCGACGACGATGCGGGCCAGCCGCTCGATGTCGCGTTGACCCGCGACGTGATGGTGGCGATCGACCGATCGCGTCCTCAGAATCTCGGCAGTTCCTGATGCGCCGTGCGGCATCGAGTGGCGAATCACCAGATGGCTGTGGTGCATGCGCGAACCCTCGCGAGCCTTGGCCATGTCATCGAGCAGGAGTTCGGCCGGTCCAAGGTCGGTGAGCTTGCCAACTCGCCCGGCGAGGAGAACCAGATCGGCCGTTCGGATGCACCGTTTGAGCCACGCCTCGTCCGACGCATCGGCCACCAGCAGAACCACGTCGTGCTGTAACTCGAGCTCATAGAGATACGGACCGATGTTCTGAGAATCGACGTCAACGTTGCATTCTTCGAACGCTTTGGCCCGGTCCACCACGGTAACCGTTCGGTACTTCCGAATTCCTTCGGCCAGGTCGCGAGCAAATCCTTCGTCGCCAGGTTCGCTTCCCGCCGGGATCAGTGCAATCACTCGATGATTGTGGGGGCGGGATGCGTTGTGGATAGACCGTTCGAGGCGACTGACCAGTGTCCTGGACATGCCAAGGAGAATTGCTGGGTGCTCCATGGCCAATGTGTGAAAATCCTCGCGGTCGAGCTTGAGCAAGTGGGAATCGCGAACCGCCTCGACCGTCGCTGATCGCGCAGAGGCCCCGATGACCGCCATTTCCCCGACCACTTCGTTAGCCCCGATCTCGCCGACAACGACTTGATGTCCGTCTGGATCCATGACCTGGGCACGCAGTCGACCGGTGACGACGATGTACAGCCCGTCGGCCGGATCCCCTTCCCTAACGAGCGTGTGGCCGCCAGGTACGCGAACTGACTCCACGATTGTGCTCAGCTTCTCGAGGTCGTCGTCGCTCAAGACGTCGAAGAGGTCCGTTGCCCTGAGGGCCCTGGCGACTGATGCGTCTGTGACCTTGTTGCCCATAGTGGTGCGCTGTGGCTCGTCGGGCGGCGTTGATCTGGTAGTACTCATACCGGGCTATCTTGCCACTCGTCGATAGGACGCCGCGTTCGCGATCGAGAGGAGTGCGCGTGCAGCTCGTTCCAGTTCGAGACCTCTTCAGAACGGTTTCTGTGATTGCTGCCCTCGCTTGCACTGCCGTGATCGTGGCCGACATGACAGTCGCCGGTGCTGCAGAACTCGAGACGAGCAATTCCGATGTGGCGTTGTTTGACCAGGAGACAGGTCGCTGGCACCTTCGGTACCGGGATGGGTCCATCAACACCTTCTACTACGGCACGCCCGGTGACGTGCCTCTCCTGGGGGACTGGGACTGTGACGGCACCGCCACGGTAGCCATGTACCGGCCGACGAGCGGGTTCGTCTATCTGCGTAATTCCAATCAGGAGGGAGTAGCCGATCTGGAGTTCTTCTATGGTCTGGCCTCCGATGTTCCGCTGGCCGGTGACTGGGACGGTGACGGGTGCGATACGGTCGCAATCTATCGCAACGGCGAAGTGTTTATTCGCAACGAACTCTCGACGGGCGTTGCCGAGAGATCCTTCTTCTTCGGGAATCCAGGCGATCGGCCCTTCGCAGGTGATTTCGATGGCGACGGAATCGACTCCGTTGGCCTCTATCGGGAGTCAACCGGGTTGGTTTATTTTCGCAACTCGCTCGACAGCGGAGTCGCCGAATTGGAGTTTTTCTATGGGGCTCCCTCGGATCGGATCGTGGCGGGAGATTGGAACGGAAACGGAGCAGACTCGGTTGCCATTTTCCGTCCGTCGGACGGGCAGTTCTACTTCTCATTCGAGAATGTACAGCAAGAGGCTGATGTCGTGCTGCGGTTCGGCGACGGGTCGTGGTGGCCGGTGGCGGGAGATGTCGGAGAGCCGCGCGGCCTGCCCGATGTGGCGTATCAGGAGATAGCTTCGGGTTTTTCGAGTCCCCTCTTCCTGACCGCCCCGGAAGGAGATCGGAGGCTGTTCGTCGTTGAAAAGGCCGGTCGTATCATGCAGATAGCATCAGACGGCAGCCGATCGACCTTCTTTGACATATCGACCATCGTTGCGAGCGGAGGAGAAGGCGGGCTTCTCGGTCTCGCGTTTCATCCGGCGTTCGGTGAAAACGAGCTGTTTTATGTGCACTACACAGAAGGAACTGACGAACGTGTGGAACGCACGATTGTGCGCGAGTACCGGCTGACGGAGTTCGGTCCGAGTTCCACCCGGATCCTGTTGCAGGTCGATCAGCCTGCGACCAATCACAACGGCGGCATGCTGCAGTTTGGTCCGGATGGATTCCTCTACCTGGGACTCGGCGACGGCGGGGGAGGGAACGACACGTTCGGCAACGGTCAAAATCAAAACACGCTGCTCGGGGGCATCGTGCGAATCGATGTCACCACCGGGTCGTCCTCGCTCTGGGCGTATGGGCTCCGGAACCCCTGGCGGTTCGATTTCGACGGAGATTCGATCTACATCGGCGACGTTGGTCAAAGTGCCTGGGAAGAGGTGTCTGTCGGTCAACAGGGTGACAACTTTGGATGGCCGGTGTTCGAGGGATTTGAATGCAGGCTCGGAAATGCATGCGACGGCTTGGACGCCACCCCTCCGAT
>JBFGAX010000006.1:0-69972 GCA_041567895.1 Acidimicrobiia bacterium | reverse complement strand
GCCCGATAGACGTGCTCACTGGCGATTGGCTGGCAGAGTTGACAATGCTGATCCTGGCTCGCATTCAGGCAAAGCGACCGGGCGCCGGTTTCGCAGGCACCTTTGTGACCCAAATGGAGAACGTGATGGGAACCTGTCTCCAAAAGGGGATAAAGGTGGTGTCGAATGCGGGCGGGCTTGACCCCGGGGCCTGCGCTGACGCCGTTGAGGAGATTGCACGGAAGCTCGGGCTGGCTCCTTCGATCGCTTACATCGACGGTGACGATCTCATGGGCCGCATGGACGAGATCCATCCTCGACTCGAGGTGTTCGACCAGTCCCTGGGCCTCGGAGACTCTGACGCTTACATGACCGCCAACGCCTATTTGGGCTGTTGGGGGATCGTCGAAGCCCTCGACCGGGGTGCCGACATCGTGATCACGGGCCGTGTGACCGACGCCGCCCTGACCTGCGGACCGGCGGCCTGGCATCATGGGTGGGAGCGCGATGACTGGGACGTGCTGGCGGGAGGTGTTGTCGCCGGACATGCACTCGAATGCTCCACCCAGGTCACAGGCGGCAATTATTCATTCTTCGCAGAAATACCTGGCTTTGATGAACCTGATCGTCCTCGGATCGGGTTCCCATGGGCGGACATCGAAGAGGACGGATCGAGCACGATCGGCAAACACGACGGAACCGGGGGAGTGGTGAACATAGAAACCGTCACCAGTCAGCTGCTCTACGAAATCGGCTCGCCTCACTATGCCGGACCCGACGTCATTGCGCGCTTCGAGACAATTTGCCTGGAGGAGACGGCACCTGATCGTGTACACATTTCCGGCGTAGAAGGGCTGGCCCCCGAACCGTTCCTGAAAGTGGGAATCAACGAGATGGGGGGATATCGCAACTTCTTCGAGATCGCACTCACCGGACTCGACGTCGAAGAGAAAGCGGCTTTCGCCGAAGCCGCATTCTGGGATGCCTGCCCTTTCGGTCCCGATGCTTTTGACAGCGTGTCGAGTCAGCTCGTGAGAACAGATCACCCGGATCCCGATACAAACGAGCGGGCAACGGCTCGTTGGCGCCTGACGGTGAAGGACCGGGATGCAGGGCGCGTGGGCCGGGCCTTCTCCGACGCGATGGTGCAAACGTTCCTGGCTTCGATTCCCGGTATGTACTCCTTGAGCGGTGGCCCACGCTCTGCGCAGCCTTTTGGGATCTTTCGTCCCGCCCTCATCTCATCGGACCTGGTTTCTCAGTTCGTACATGTCGGAGACAGCGTCATCGAGATTTCCTCTGCTGCGCCCGCTTCCGACAAGGCGGTTCCGTTCGAACCGCCACCAAACCAACCTGAAGCGGTGGGCGGCCCGACGGTGAGGGCGCCTCTGGGACGCCTGATCGGTACTCGCTCCGGGGACAAGGGGGGACACGCCAACCTCGGTGTATACGCCCGTTCCGACGACGGGTTCTCCTGGATTGATGCTTATCTGAACGTGACAAGGTTTCGTGAGCTCCTGCCCGAAACACACGAGCTCACGATCGAAAGACATGTATTGCCAAACCTGCGCGCCCTCAACTTCGTCATCCACAACCTGCTCGAAGAGGGGGTTGCGGCCTCCACCAGGAGCGACACTCAAGCCAAGAGCTTGGGAGAGTGGCTGCGCGCGAGAATCGTCGAGATTCCGCAAGTGTTGTTGGAGGACTGAATGTCTGATGCCCTCGAGATCTTGAAATCTGCTGGAAAGGAGTTCGGGTCAGACAATGGCAGCCGGCTGGCAGCCGCACTCACCTATTACACGGTGTTCGCTCTGGTTCCACTCCTGTTGCTGATGGTGGCCGCGGCCGGGTTCATCTTTGACAACCAGGTGGCTGTCACGCAAGCCGTCGCCGAGATCTCGCAAATCGCCGGCAACGATCTTGGACAGGTCTTGGGAAACCTGCTCGAGGCCGCGCGAGAGCAACGAGAAGGGGCCCTGTCCATCGGAATTCTGCTTGCCGCCTTCTCTGCCTCGACATTGTTCCAGCAGGTTCAAGGAGTGCTGAACGTCCTGTTCGACGTTCCACAGGAAAAGCGGCGTTCGGGAATATCAGGTTGGATAATCAATCGCTCGATTGCCCTCGTGTCGGCGATCGGACTCGCCGTGGTTGTGCTGGTGCCGGTGGTCGCGGTTGCTGCGATTGGTTGGTTGGTTTCGCTCGTCCCCGCTTCATTGTCCTGGTTGGTCCCGATCGCCCGGATCGGCATTCCGCTCGCCTCATTTCTCATGCTGAGCGCGGTCGTGGGTTTGACATTTCAGATCCTCACGCCGGTGACGATCGCGTGGAAGCCTGCGATTCGGGGTGGCATCGCCACTGCGATTGTGGGATTGGTGGCAGCATTCGGCGTAGGCATCTATCTCGATCGGGCCGGAAGCACCGGAACCCTCGGGGCGCTCGGCGGAGTGGCCATCATCCTGTTCTTCTTCAATCTCATGTGGATCGTGTACATCTTCGGGGGTGAAGTCACCAAGGTATACGCCGAATACCTAGACGAAACCACAGAAGTGATCGGATCAAATGATCGACCGAAACACCCGGGCTCGGCGATTTCAACGGCGACCTCTGGCGGGTTGAAAGACAGCGGTATCCGCGCCATGTTGATCGGCCTTGCCCTGGGATGGTTTGGGCGTCGCAAATGAGAGGCGACGAGTCGGGCATGTGTGAGGCTCACGACAAAACACTCTAGGTGGTGTTAAGTTCACCCCGTGTGTGCGAACGTGATGCATCTCAGCGGTTCTGCGGAGACCGAACCGGGATCGGGTGCCTCTCTTTTGAGGTGCTACCTTTGCTCCATGCCTGAAGAAGATCCGCATGTCATCGTCGGCGACGAGACGATGCCCCTGTCCAAACTCGTGGCTCGTCATCTAGAGCTGCTGGAGGAAGTGTCTGTCCTCGAGGGTGATGCGACCAAAGCCATCAAAAAGATGAGCGCGGAAGAGGGGTTGCGCCCATGGCAGGTCGAACTCCTCAAACTCCAGAAGCATCTCGAAACCACCGGACTACGAATGGTCATTCTCTTCGAAGGTCGGGACGCAGCAGGGAAGGGTGGGGCGATCCGGCGGGTCACCAGGTACATGAACAAGAAGCATTATCGCGTCGTCGCACTTGGTAAGCCGTCCGAAGATCAAACGTCGCAGTGGCATTTCCAGCGCTACGTTGCCGAGTTCCCACGCGGCGGCGAGATCGTCATGTTCGACCGCAGCTGGTACAACCGGGCCATGGTCGAAAAAGTGTTCGGGTTCTGCACCGAGCAGGAGTACGAGAACTTCATGAAGGGTGTTGTGGGGTTCGAAAAGGATCTTGTTCGTCAGGGCACGATTTTGCTCAAGTTCTATTTCAGTGTTACCAAGCAAGAACAGGCTCGCCGCTTTGAAAGGCGTCGTGAAGATCCGCTCCGGCAGTGGAAGTTCAGTGAAATTGATCTGCAGGCCCAGGAGCACTGGGACGATTTCACCGAACAGAAGTATGAGGTTCTGAAACGAACGCACACCTCGATGGCACCCTGGACCATCATCCGTAGTCAAAACAAGCGGAAGGCGAGGCTGAACGCAATGAAGGTGATTCTCAATTCGGTCGCCTATGAGGGTCGAGATCCCGACCTCGACTTTGTACCGGATCATGAGGTCGTGGTAGATGGCGCAGAAGAACTCAGCAATATGAAGGCTGAACGGATCCGCAAAGGGAAGTTCACGCGCTGACGCCTGGCCGCTTCTAGTGCACACCGGCGGCGGATGGCACGGCTCCGTTAGCAGTTACTACAGTGGCTGACACCTCACGTTGCTGCCCACGATTGGATACGCCTTGCCGAGAATCACGCCCAATCTCTGGTTCGACACGCAAGCTCGGGAAGCGGCTGATTTCTATGTGTCGGTATTTCCGAACTCGCGCATCACGAATATCACGTACTACGGACCTGCTGGCCCGCGTGTCGCCGGCATGGTCATGACCGTCGACTTCGAACTCGACGGGCAGGTTTTCACAGCCATCAACGGTGGGCCGCAGTTCACCTTCGACGAAGCCATTTCGTTCTTGATCAACTGCTCCGACCAGGAGGAGGTGGATTACTACTGGGACAAGCTGACCGTCGGGGGCCATGAGGTTCAATGCGGGTGGCTGAAGGACAAGTTCGGCGTTTCGTGGCAGGTCGTGCCGCCCGGCATGGAAGAACTTCTCGCCGGACCGGACCACGAACGGTCACAACGGGCGATGGCTGCGATGCTCAAGATGAAGAAGCTCGATCTCGCGGCTTTGCAGGCTGCCGCGGACGGCGTCTAGCCGCCGAGCTCGCCTTTCGATTCTGGAGTCGTGGATTTGCTGCGAGGCCTGTCAACGAGTTGATGCGTTTGCGCCTCGCGGTGCCGGGCGCGATCCAGGAATCCGGTTTGTGGCGCCGCCTGAACCGCCTGGATGAAGGCTTCGCCATCAATCCGATAGAGCTGACAGTCGCTTGCTGCGGTGCACGTGGCGTTACGCGGAGCCTTCTCGAGCAGTCCGATTTCGCCGAAGTAGTCGCCCGGGCCGAGATCGGCGACGTGGATCCTCTCGCCGGTGTCCGGTCGTTGCGCAGTTACCGCAACGTCGCCTGCGACAATCACGTACATGGCATCCGCTTCTTCGCCTTCGGAGACAATATTCGTTCCCTTCGATGCGACGACCTCGGTAGCTGCCGATGCCAGCAACTCGATACTCCCGCGAGCGAGCGAGGCGAACAGCCGAGCCGCTTCGAGCACCGAGATCCTGTCCGCAAGATCGGCAAGGCGTTCGGCTCCGATCCGGTTGATGGCCAGCAGCCTCGAGATCCCGAGCAACATGACCGCAACAGGCCCGACGCCGAAGACGACCAGCGTGGTCGTGAGACCAAAGACATCGAGCAAGATCGGAGTCACCAATGCGCCAAGAGAAATTGCCGCAAGCACGAGGCTGATGAAGACACCGAACACGCGTGAAACGAGTTCCTGGGGAAGTGTTCGCTGCATGGCAGTGATCGCCAGGACATCGACAACCAGTGTCCCTGCCCCACGCACGACCTGTAGCAGAAACCCGATCACCGGTTCATCGACGAAGATCATGAGCGTCGTTGGAATTGTGTAAGCCGCCAGTCCGATGCCGATAACTGTGCCGAGGCGTGGCGACGATGCGAGTCGGTTGACAAATGGTCCCGCCAGCACTCCGCCCACGCCGAGCCCGGCAAGCAAGTAGCCAAAACCTGTCGGTCCGGTTCCGAGTCTTTCGTCGCTGAGAACCACCAGGAGCACCGTGTCGGTGCCATAGAAGAAGCTTGCAACAATGCTGAAACCTGCCAGCGCCCTCGCCAATTGTGACTCCGCAAGCGCCCGGACCCCGACCATCATCTGGGCAAGAGGTCCTTTTCCGCCCTCGGTCACATCGGTCGGATGGCTACGTGTACGAACACGCGATGTTGCGAAAGCCGCGTAGACAAACGTTGCAGCGTTGACCAGCAGCGCCACCGGGGGAGCGAACAGTACGAGAAGTCCCGCACCCACCGCAGGACCGACCACGACCGCCCCGTTGTCAATCATGCCGTTGAGCGAATTGGCTGCGGCAAGGTCGGATTCCCCCACAATCTGGGGAGTCAATGCGACAATTGCAGGCTCATAGACCGTGCCCTGCATAGTGCTCACAGCGGCAAGTACCAATGCGACAACTATTGGACCGTCGATCGCCACCGTCACCGCCAGCAAGACGTGGGTGAGGGCCGAGGTTCCGTTCAACAGCACGACCAGATTTCGGCGTTCAAATCGCTCTGCCAACACGCCGCCGTACGCGCTGAAAAACAATGATGGAAGAAAGCGTGCGAGGCTGGTGGCTCCAACCCACGCTGCCGATTCGGTGGTTTCGAAGACCCAGACGATCAAAGCGACGTTGTACGCCCAGCTCCCGATGTTGGAGATCACGAATGCAGAAGCGAGCCACCGATAGTCCCGATGAGCCAGCGCGCTTCGGAACGTCGACTGCGAAACCGCCATTGAGCTTCAACTCCCTTTACGGCTGAGGCTAGACGGTCACGATCACCGACGATCTGCCAGAGCGCCAAGCTCTGTGGGCTCCGCCACCTGTCTGATTACGCCACAACGCTATCTTGGCTGGCTATGAACAAGCTCTCCGTTTCGACGGTCGCCATCCTCGGCATGATCGCAGCGTTTCTGATCGGCCTGGTTCTGGCCGAATTGAATCCGTTCTCCGGCCCGGAACCGTATACGGAGGTCGGAACCACCGTGGTGCAATCGGTGCGCGATGTAGCCGAATTGACAACCGTGGAGATGGTCGAGTCAACGCTCATAGAGAAAGGTAACGACGCCGGCTGGCTCAACTGGGCTACCGGAGACAAGATCGTGATGATGGTTGTTGCTGAAATCGGTGCCGGAGTAGATCTCTCCGGGTTGACGACATCCGATTTCGAGGTCGATCCCGAAACCGGCGCGGTCACCGTGCGACTGCCGAATGCCGAGATTCAATATGTCGCTACGGACAATGAAGCAACTCAGGTGTTCGATCGCGATACGGGACTGTTCACAAAGGGTGATCCGCAGCTGGAGTCCGACGCACGGCAGGTGGCTGAGGAGATTCTGGTCGACAGGGCGCTGGAACAGAACATCTTGCAGCGAGCAGATAGCAACGCCAGGGAGGTTGTCAAGAATCTGCTGATGCTTGCCGGATACACCTCGGTCGAGTTCGTCGCAAGGCCTTAGAGCGCGATTGGAATATCGTCGCGGTCAGCGGAAACTGCTGAACTCGTTGATATCGAGGCTGAACGCTCCACCATCGGTGACCGAGAGGCGCCCGTTCGTCTCGACGTATTTGACGTTCTCCAGCACGGTTTCGGCGGGAGCAACGTTGAGGATCATCCCGCTGGATGCGAGAGGGATGATACGAGTCCTTCGTTCTTTGCTTCTGGAGAAGGAACTGGAGCCGGGGACGAACACGAATAGGTACCCGCTGAGTCGAACGGCCCGGTCACTCACCCCCTCGACGACGCCAAAAAAGTGTCGCCGGACATCGCTTTCGAATCGCCGACGCTCGATCACATGAAGCATCTCGCCCAGCTCGACCAACATCTCGAAGCCTCTCTGCTCAGGTATCCGGAACGTTAGAGACCGGCGGCGTCAACCATGATTCATACCGGAGACGATCTCTTGACTATTCGACGTAGATCTCGCCGTCGCGCTCGGTGACATCGCCCCGACCGAGGGGGACAACGAGGGTGAGGGTCTTGAACGCAGCGTCCAACCCGGGGACCTTGGCGAAAATCCCTTGAGGTCCTACCACCATCCTGCCGGTCTCGACGTTGTATTTCGAACCATGCCAGGGACACACCAGGCATCCATCCTCGTCGATCGAACCGCTTGCCAGATCGGCGTACAGATGCCGGCAACGTCGGGTCACGGCAAAGAACTTGCCATCGGCGTTCCCCACGGCATACTTCCCTGCGCCCGTGACCGTGCCAGGGGGCAATTCCGCAGCAGGTCCCACATCAATCACGTCGCCCACACATTCTCCTTTAGCTACGCTCGCCGATGCGAGCAGCCGCATTTGCGACTCGCCCAAAGCTTAGAACAGACCCCGGTGAGACTCCCGATCGTCAGCTCGACCCGGATGCGAAGGTCGGGCGCCTGGACAGGATGAGTGCTATGAGCCAGGCGAGAGGGTAGGCCCAAAGTGCCAGACCCCAGCTCCACCATCGGGGCCCTACACCGTGTGGGGTAGTGACCGTGGCGGTGAGAGCTTCTGCGCTTGCCCCGATCACGGTGAGGACCAGCAGGCCGTACCACCCCAATCTGTCCCCCCGCCGGATGAGCGGCACAATCACGGTTCCCGTCAGCGCAAATGCGGCAAGGCCATAGGTGGCAAGCATGTGGAAGTGAAATCCTTCATGCGTGGCCAAACCGGACCCACCGAATCTTGCCTGCCCGAATCCGGCATGTTCAGCGACAACGATGACCAATCCCCATAGCACGAGGTAGACCGCTCCCTCGAGCCTTGCCAGGCGACGTCTGACAACGAAGAAGACCACGACCGCATGCGGGACCAGACTTGCAGCGAGGAAGACGATACCTTCGGATACAGGCGGGGCCGTCACTGCTGGCCTTGCTGGCGGGTTAACGCGAAACCCTGCATGCCCAATGAGCCTAACCCGGAGAACACAAGCCTTTCGGGGGACTCGGCTCTATGAAAAGCCCCGTAAGTCACGCTCGTGGGAGTCTCTGCTCATGGCTGCGCGTGCCGCCGGTTCTTCGAGCTGTTCTCGCGTAAGCTCAGATCTGGAGAGGTAGCTATGTTGGTCTCGGGAACCCGACTTGACATCGGCGATCATTCGGTCGAGATCCTCGCCAACCCTGACTCCCTCGGAGATCGGTACCTTCTTCGCATCGAAGCAGACCCCGGCGGGCCGGGTATCAGGGGCGACTTCCCGCACATTCATCCTTTTCTCATAGAGACATTCACCTGCGTATCAGGGAGCATGATCGCTCGGGTTGGCCGAACGACAAGCGTGGTCGCCGTTGGAGAGATGATCGAAGTGATGCCGGGGCGGGTTCACGGCTTTGTCAACTCCGGCACAGAGCAGTTGATTGTCGACTCAGAGGTGATTTTCCCCGACGGCTACGACCCGAGCCATGATCTCATGCATTTCGCCGCGATCTATGACCGCCTCAGGAGAGAGCGATCTGCGACCGGTAGAACTGGAGAGCCCCCGTTGCTTCAAATGGCAGTCCTCGCCAACGATTGGCGGCCCGTGATGAGACAGCCCGGGATAGCCGGGGCCCTCATGCCGGTGCTTGCGTTTGTAGGCAAACTGATCGGATACCGCAGCCCATCCGACCGGGGTGGCTGAATCCACGCGAGCGCATCCCCGTTCATTGAATTCGACCCAACTCACGCTCGAGACCGGTGGAGAGTGGAAGGCGAGTCTTCGACCCAACACAAATCCAAGGACGTCACAGAAGAACTCAATCGCCGGGTCGTATGCCGACACGATCTGCGTGACGAGTGGGATTTGCATGGGGGCAGGGTCAACAGCCGAATTATGGTACGTACCAGACAACGGATCCTGGATCCGAGGGAGGCCATCGCGATGGGATACGATGAAGATCTGGCAATCGAGTGCGACAGCTGATGCATAGAGATGAGTCGGTGGACGAGCGCTCGATGTACGGTGGTCTGGCGTTTGTCCTCGAAGGCCACATGGCTGTGGTCGTCAGCGGAAAAGGAGGGCTCATGATTCGAACGCATCCTTATGTCGCCGAAGCTTCTGTTGCCAGTCGGTCGGCACGATTCGCTGAAATGCGTGGTCGCAAGATGCGAGGATGTATCCGCATCGCCGATGCTGAACTCTCGACGGAAGGCAATCTGCGGAAATGGGTGGAAATGGGTGCCGGGTTCGCCGAAACGTTGCCTCCGAAACAATGAGGCGACATGCGTGGTTTCGAGGAGAGCCGGCATGGAGCTGCCGACCGGCGTATCGTCAGGTGCGTGATGCTGCGCCCGTATAGCGACGACGACCTGAAGGGGCTGCTCGACGTCTGGTATCGGGCTTCGCGTGAAGCACACTCGTTTCTTTCCGACGACTTCTTCGAGGCCGAACAGCGAGCCATCGCCGACGATTGGATCCCGTTAGCCGAAACGACCGTCTTCGAGAGCGACGGTCGGGTCGTCGGATTTCTGTCGCTCGTCGGCAACGAAGTAGGAGCCCTTTTTGTGGACCCCGACTACCAGGGTCGCGGCATCGGTCGCGCTCTCATGGATGCCGCCCGCGACACCCGGCCATTCCTCGAGCTCAACGTCTTTGAAGCGAATACGGCAGGACGAAGATTCTATGAGAAGTACGGGTTCGAACTCGTCGATGAGCACCTGAACGACGCTACGGGTGAGGCCGAACTGCGCCTCCACTTCCCACCGGACTGACCGCTATCTAACGGTCGCTCAGGAGGGCGCCGGTTCGATCATTCGATCTAGCCATTCGATCAAGCGACGCCGTTCCGACTCGTTGGTACCTGTTCCAGGCCAGTACACCGTTCGACGTGGCTCCCGGTCCAACCAGAATTGACCGGGTTCAGCCTGTCCACCACCGGTCGATGCGAGCCAAATGGTCGTGTCGGCACCCTGCTCAGGGGTCCTGAGGATGGGCCCCATGAGCTTTCCAAATCCAGGGATGCCAGCATCCACGCCGGCGGTATCAACCCAACCTGGATGCACAGAATGCATCATCACCGACGGCGCCCACTTCGGAGCCAGATGCGTGACCATCTCTACCTGACCGCGCTTGGCACGTGCATAGGCAACCGCACCCCGGTAATTCTCTTCTGTCATCTCGATGTGATCGACATCGAGTCCCTGCGTATACATCCCTCCCGAGGACATGAAAATCACGCGAGCTCCCTCTGCGAGATGGGGTTGGAGGCGGGTCGTGAGAAGATATGGTCCGATCAAGTGGGTTGAAAGGGTCAGCTCGATCCCGCGAGCATCTGTGTGATACTCCGGCGATAGCGCGCCGGCGTTGTTGACGAGCATGTCCAGACCGTCGGGAAGTGCAGCCATCTCGGAAACCAGCTCGACGATCGACTTGAAATCTCCGGTGTCGAGTGAATGCGCCACGGCGCGACCTGCATAACCTCGTTGGTTCAAAGCGTCGACTATTTCGCCGGCACGCTCCTCACTTCTGGATGTGACATGGACCTGGGCGCCGAGAGTGAGCAAACCTTCGGCGATGGCTTTGCCGAGACCGCTTGTTGATCCGGTGACAAGAGCAGACTGGCCGCTCAGATCGGTGTCGACCGGTTCCCAGTCGTACAGGTTCTGGCGTGCCTCGTAACCGAGTTTGCTGAAGCTGGCGACGACAGTCCCTTCGAGCGCGCTGTCCAGGAAATCCGAGAACAAGGGTGTCATTCGATTCGTTCGCCGTCGAGGGCCTTCTGCATACCGGCGGCTGCTTTGTCGCCGATCCGCCTGAAGAACAATCCCAGAATGGGGTCGACGATTTTCAGGGGTCCATTGAGCTCGAGCGTCGCGTCGTACAGCACCTCCGTGCCGCTCGCCGCGGTGGTTACCTCGATGACGTCGTAGCTGCGCAGTAGAGCCGTCTTCGCCTCGACGACGGTCCTCCGCGGAGGGTCAAATTCTCTGGTTTCGTAGCGCAATTCGGTGCCGGTCACCTTGACGTCGTAGGCCGCATCGGAGCCCGGCGCGGAGCCCTCAACGAGCTTCGACGAGCTGACTCCCGGATCCCATTGTTCGAAATTGCGAAGGTCGGCCATGTAGTCGAACGCTTTTTCGGCTGACCAGGGAGTTCTGATCGTTGCTGTATACCGCGCCATCAGGCCACGACCACTGTCTTGATGTTCACGAATTCCTTTATTCCCAAGTCGGAGAGCTCACGACCGAATCCACTTTGCTTGATGCCGCCGAACGGAAGTCGAGGATCGGAGGCCACGAGGGCGTTGACGAAGCAGTTTCCGGCCTCCAGTTCCTCGGCGGCGATGCGCTCACCTCGTTCGACGTCTTCGGTGAAGACGGCGGCTCCGAGACCGAAGTCGGTGTCGTTGGCGATTCTGATTGCTTCTTCTTCGCCTGCCGCCCGAATGACCGCTGCGACCGGACCAAACGTCTCCTCGACATATGCAGGTGTGCCGGGAGCGACATCGGCCAGGATCGTGGCCGGATACCAGGCGCCTTTTTGATCTGGTATCTCGCCGCCGGCGACCAGGCGAGCCCCCGCTGCCACACTGCGCACAACCTGGTCGTGCAGCTCGTCTCGCAAGTCGCTGCGAGCCTGGGGGCCGAAGTCTGTGGTCTCGTCGTGGGGGTCGCCCATGACCTTGTTCGTCATATTCTCGGTCAAGAGGTCCAGGAACGCGTCGTGGACGGCATCGTGCACGATGAACCGTTTGGCGGAAATGCAGCTCTGCCCGCCGTTGATCATGCGGCTGTTGGCGCATGTGGCCGCCGCCAGTTCGAGATCGGCATCCTCGAGAATGATGTAGGGGTCACTCCCTCCAAGCTCGAGGACGCTCTTTTTCAGTAACTCTCCGGCTTTCGAAGCAACCGCCGAGCCGGCAGGTCCGCTGCCGGTCAAGGTGACGGCTCGAACCAGCGGATGTTCGAGGATGCCGGCAACCCGGCTCGACGGGACAACCAGGGTCCTGAAGAGACCCTCGGGCAGCAGATCGTGGTTGAAGATTTCATCCAAAGCCAGGGCGCTGCCGGTGACGCTCGTAGCGTGCTTGAGAAGGGCACCGTTGCCGGCCATGATCGCCGGAGCGGCAAACCGAACCACCTGCCAGAGGGGAAAGTTCCAGGGCATGACTGCCAGGATGACCCCAAGAGGGGAGTGGTGTGCGTAGCTCTTCGTGTTCTCCGTTTCGATGGAAACGTCCGCGAGATACTCCTCCGCGTGATCGGCGTAGTGCCGGCACGCCCATGCGCATTTCTGAACTTCAGCCCGGCCTGCCCGAACCGGTTTCCCCATCTCGTTCGCCATGAGCTCGGCGAGGGCATCTGCCCGGTCCTCGAGCATGTCGGCCGATGCGTGCAGCGCCGCGGACCTGACCGGGAACGGTTCCTTCTTCCACATACGATGCTGAGCGTCGGACATTTCGATGGCGGCGGCCACGCGACCGGCGTCATGAACCTCATAGGTCTCGAGGTCTTCGTCGGTGGCCGGGTTAACGGTCGTGATGTTCATGGTCGTGCCAGGCCTCCCGGGCGTGAGCGTAGAGATCGGTACCGAGCACACCATTCATGGTGTAGTCGATCGGACAGTCGATCAACGAAACACCCTTCGTATCCATGGCGTGTTCGAGCACATCGGCCAGACTATCCATCTTCGTGACGGTACGTGCAGACGCCCCGAAGGCCTCGGCGAGCCGCGCCAAACCAGGATTGTCGAGGGCAACTCCGTCTCGATCCCTACCTTGCTCCTCCTGGTGCCAGCCTATGAACCCGTACGCGTCGTCCCGCACAACCAGGACCGTCAGATTGAGGTCGAGACGACAGGCGGTTTCGAGATCCTGAACGTTCATCAGAAATCCTCCATCGCCGGCAACCACGAGTACCCGCTCATCATGGGCAAGCCGTGCTGCAGCCATGCCCGTCGCGAGCCCGGCTCCCATTGTTGCGAGTGCATTGTCGAGGAGCAGGCTGTTGGGAAACTCAGCCCGAAAATGACGGGCGAACCAGATCTTGTATGCGCCGTTATCGAGTGCCACGACGTCTCGTTCGCTCACGGCGCTTTGAACCGCCCTCACGATTGCGAGAGGCGAGGGAGGGAAATCTTCACGGCTCTCCTCGCTGCTGAGAAGCTGCGAAATCACGGCCCCAATGCCCGATGCGGTCGCTGGATCCCGCGGCGAAACTCGGTGACCAAGATTGCCGAGTATTCCCGCCACATCACCCAGGAGCTCGAGGGAGGGTTGGTACCCGCGCTCTTTGGCAGCCCGCCACGGCGCGAGGTGGATGATCGTCTTGTCGGCTTCGGTGTTCCATGCCAGCGGTGGATGTTCCACCGGCTGATAGCCGACGGCTAACACAAGATCAGCCGGTTCGATCGCCAGGTGCGAATAGTCCGGTCGGTGGATACCCAACGATCGATTTGACAAGGGGTGCGATTCGGGGATGACTCCCTTGCCGAGTTGCGTCGCAAGAACTCCGATACCCGTCGATTCGGCAAACGTAGTGATTGCCGTGGAGACGTCAGCGCTCGTGGCGCCCGCGCTCGCGAGGATCACGGGGCGAGTTGCTCGATTGATCAGATCAGCTGCAGCAGAGAGAGCCGCCGGCGCAGGTTCAGATGTCGGAATCCCACCGGTCCGGGGCCAGTAGGCCGATTCCAGAGTTTGGCCGGCGACATCTTCGGGAAGTTCAATCAACACGGCGCCAGGACGATCGCTCATGGCTCGACTAAATGCCTCGTCGACCGTCGCCACAATGGTGCGAGGATCGGTGACCGAAACTGACCACCGGGTGAGTGGTCGAGCGGCCGCTGGAATATCGACGACCTGAAACGATCCCTCGTCGTTGTCCCGAATCGGCTTCTGGCCGGTTATTGCGACGACCGGCATCCCTCCCAATTCGGCGTGTGCCAGACCGGTGAACAGATTGAGGGCACCGGGACCGAGGGTCGCAAGGCACACGCCTGGCCGATGGGTCAGACGTCCGTGGGCGGCTGCCATGAACGCTGCGTGCTGCTCGTGCCTGGTGACGACCAACTCGATGGGACTGTCGGCCAGGGCCTCAACAAAGGCAAGATTTTCCTCTCCCGGAAGACCGAAGACAGTGTCAACCCCGTGATCGCTGAGACGACGAACGAAAGCCTGGGCCGCGTTCAAAAGGTCACGTCATTCATGGGATCCCCGGGGTGGCAGGTGGCAAGCCTAGAGCTACGAGAACCGACGACAATCTGCCTCGTGCCATGGATGCAAGAGCGGACAGTGATCGAACATCGAGAGATGTCGACACGGATTGTGCGGTTCTGCCTTGAAGGTTCGGTGAGGAGCTGCACTGCCCAACGGAAGGACCGAACGGTCAGACCGTTACGATTACGAACACGAGCGAGTACGACGGGGCGACCCGATAGAGAGGGGTATGAACACGAGCGACGATTTCGAATCCCGGTCCGCCTCAGACCTCATCGACACCAGAATCAACGAGCTGGGGGACTGGCGAGGCGAGATGCTGTCGCGGCTCCGAGCGCTCATTCACGAGGCGGACCCCGACGTGGTCGAAGAGGTGAAATGGAGAAAAGCAGCAAATCCGCTCGGGGTACCGGTCTGGTCCCACGACGGGATCATCTGCACGGGTGAGACCTACAAAGACAAAGTGAAACTCACCTTCGCCAAGGGCGCTTCTCTGACCGATCCCAAAGGACTGTTCAATTCCAGCCTGGAAGGCAAGGTCCGACGTGCAATCGACGTTCACGAGGATGAGGATCTCGACGGAGAAGCTTTCAAATCCCTCATCCAACAGGCCATTGCCCTCAACGAGGCCACATCCCGTTCGTAGATCGTCGAGTCGTTGCCTGCGATCAGCTCGTTCTACGCTACGAGCGTGCAGGGACAGTTCGACCTACAAGAGCTCAGTCGCCAAATAGAGGCAGCACGCGCAGTCAAGGGCCTCACGTGGAAACGATCTCGTCACAAGTCGGCGTGGCGACTTCAACAATTCGACGGTTGGCCCACGCTTCTGACGCTGAGGCCGATGGGGTACTGGCGCTGATCGGTTGGCTGGGTGTCGAACCCGAACATTTCGTCATCGACTCCCGTGTCGCCGGAATGCCTCTTCCACCTGCGGGCGATGGCATGATCCGCGTCAATATGGAGCAGCTGGCGAACCTACCCGGATCACCTCGCCGTGAGCGCGTCGGGTCTCGCAGGACAATCCAGCATCTCGCGAGAGCAGCTCAAGCGTCTCGGAGACCGATCGCGTCGTTAACCCGCTGGAGTGCGACCTGAATATGGCGAAGGGAGTGACGACACGATTCGGCAAGTCAACCCCCCATTCAGGACGATCTGACGGGCGGGGACACTAGACGAGCCTGAGAGGAGCCGAAATCTGGCCGAGTGCAATGAGCACGACTTCAAGTACAACAGCGAGCGGGTAGGCGAGAACAATGGCCAACGACACCCCGGTCAGCGATGTCCTGAGCCCTGCGCGGACCGGAAGGAAGGGGAGCGTCAGGCCGATCAGTGCAACGATCACGAAAGCGATGTGAGCATCGGCGTGGTCGATGTGCTCCCACAGTGCCAGCGGCTCTGCTATCGACGCTGTGGCCAGGGCCGCCATGCCGAGCATACGCGGGGGTTCGAGATTGGCAATCCAGCCGAGAAGTGCGGCGACCGGGCCCGCGATCAGCCCAACGGTCGACCAGAGGATCAAGAATCGAACTCCGCCGAAGGGCGCTCCACTGTTGACAAGCTGGCCGATGGAACTGAACCCGTAATACGCGACATTTGCCCACAAGAGCACGAGGCCGCCCAGGACGGCGGCACGACGGCCATCTTTCGCGAATCGGAAGCCGACAAAAGCTGCCACCCACATCCACGGCACCGCCATCTGAGCAAGCGTCGTGACGATCGGCCAGCCATTGGCCAGTGCACAAAACACTCCCCAAATGGAACCGATCGCTGCCACTTCCGCGTGATCACGCATCATGACCACGTTAACGGGCAGGCGGGAAGCGGCGCCGACGTCACGTTGGGGATCTGGCCGATCAGGGGAACTTGACATAACGGTGATTATGGGCGTTTGAGCATTATTGAGGCGGCACGGGCTCGTATCCTCAGAGTCGTGTTTGAACCGATCCGCTTCGAAATAAGGTTGAAACCGGGGTCGAGCGGCACCAGCGTCGGTGGCACCTGGGGAGATCAGCGTGCTCTCAATGTGGCGGTTGTCCAACAACCGGTCGATGGCGAGGCGAATCGGGCTGCGCTCGAAGTCCTGGCGACCGTGCTCAACGTCAAGAAGCACCAGCTGTCGATCATCTCGGGTCACCGACATCGAACGAAGGTCATCGAACTCAGCGATCCTCCGCCCGGCATCCAGGAGCGTCTCGAACTCTGGCGCATGAAGGATTAGGCGGCCGGTCCTCCAAACCTGCCAACTGGGCTCTCATCGGCTGACCTGCAGCCTGGCGCTAGATACGTCACTGTGACGTTTCAGCGAGGTCGCCGACCGACCTGGCGAATGTTGCGTTATGAACGCGTGAGCGACTACGACTATTCAGAACCCGACTCGGGATTGGATTCCAGGTACGAAACCTCTACTTCCCGGGTCGGGTCATCGTCAAATGTCGCACCGTCGGAGAATTGATTCTCATAAGCCTGATCGCTGTAGATCTGCTCCTCATACGCCTCTTCCGCAATCGGCCCCCTCATATGGGGCTCGAGAGCTGCATCGGCCAGCAAACCAGCATTGCGGGCGGCAAAGCCGGTCACCAGGAAATCGACCACATACGACGTGAGCGCGACACCGATGACAGGTGCTGCGATCGACCCGAAGGGAATCTCAACAAATCCGCTGTCAATGACCACATCGGGGAATGTGAGGCTGACAATGAGAACGCTGACCCAGATGATTCCGACCGCGAGCGCGATCCAACGCCATGCGGTGTCGTCCCCCCATCCCGGCTCGGTGGGTCTGCGGAAGATCGTCGCCCTCAGCACATAAACCGATCCCGCCAGGCCCCAGAACCAGTTGACGAGGGCAGCTGCTCTGATGACGACCGGATCGTCGCCAAATCTGAGTGCAGGGGCCTGCAAGCTGGTTATGAGAACCACCACCCAGATGATGACGAGCGACACAATGACCCATGTATTGCGGTTCTCGCTGTCCACCGTCGTCCTCCATCCCATCCGGTCACGTGCCTGAAGCGCAGACATTAGCGACCGAGCGAGCACGCTCGAAACACCGGACTTTCGGACCGATTGACGCCGCTAGTGCTGTTCCCCTCCCCGAACCATCCGCTTGCGGAGACCGCTGAGAGCCCTTTTTGCGGCAGGAAACTCGGAACTGAGAATGCTGAGACCCCCCAGCGTCACCAGAACACCAGGTCCCGGGGTCACGAGCATCACGACTCCGGCGGCGGTGACAGCCACCCCGGCGGTGCCAACCACCACCTTGCGAAGGATGTCCGATTCGGGCTGCACCGAAATGTCGCCATCGGGCGGCGCCGGCGAGCCACCTTGCGGAACCGGGTCATCTTCCATGACAAAACTCTACGCGTTTTTTGCGAATATAGAACCTGTCCGACGTCAGCCGACGCGATGCAATAGTGTGTGTCCATGGATCTCTACGCACGCGTCAACATCATGGACGGGCGCTCCGTCCGACTCCCCCATGGCAACGTAGCCGATGCCATCGTGTTGGACTCAGACCCTCTGGCCAGGGCTGAATCCTGGGTTGAGGCGGGCGCCGATCGCATACACCTCGTCGATCTGGATGCGGCGGCGTTTCGGGAATACGGCAACCGTCCCTTGATCGACGAAATCATCAATGCCCTCGACGTGCCGGTCCAGGTAGCGGGCGGCATCCGCTCCCCTCTCGAGGCGCAACGCAACATCGATGCCGGTGCATGGCGAATCGTGATGGGAACTGCCGCCATTGAAGATCAGAACATGGTCTGGGACCTTTGTAGAGATCATCCTGGAAAGATTGTGGTATCGATCGACGTGAGGCCCGATGGAGAAATCGCTACCCGGGGTTGGACGATGAACTCGGGACGATATCTCGAAGAAGTGCTCATCGAGATGTCGTCTGCCGGAGCTGCTGCGATCGTGCTTGCCGAAGCCGGGCGCGATGCGCTCGAGGACGGTCCGGATTTACGACTCCATCTCGAAGCCCTCGAAGCGGTCGACGTTCCTGTGATTGCGGGCGGAGGTGTTCGCAACCTCGATGATCTGCGCGATATGGTTCGTCTGCAGGCCAGAGGACGTGGACTCGACGGCATCATCGTCGGACGCGAGGTGACGAGCGGCCGTTTCACCGTTGAAGAAGCCAAGAAAGTTCTCACCGAGATCCCGGCAGACCAGCTCACGCCCGAAGTCATCGAGACGCCAAAAGTACCGAGATCGTTGGCCAAATCGGAGGCTGCGTTCAAAAAGGTGGCAGAAGAACTAGAGCGTGCGGCCGCAACCGCACGCGAGGCTGTCAAGCGCATCAAAAGCTCAGATGTGGATGCCGCCATGAGCCGGGGGCTTGCGATTTCAGGCCACTTACAAAAGGCAGATGAGGTGCTGTCGAAGATCGCCAAACGGCACGCCTTTCGAGACGATCAGGACGACTGAGGACTGGTCGTTCCCGCATTCACCAGCGATTCGAGCCGCTGGAGTTGCTCCGCGGTGCCGATGGCCACCAGGGTGTCCCCGTCTTTGAGGATCGCATCGCCTTCTGGATTCACATTCACCGATCCATCCCTCCTCCGGACCGCCAGTATGAGCGCGCCCGTAGTGTGACGAATGGTGGATTCGGCCAGCGTTTGATTGCGAATACTCGAGCCGGGCCTGATTGCGATCTCTCTGATTTTGAAGTCAACCAGATCGCCATGCACGGCGATGTCGATGAACTCACTGAGTTCGGGGTCGACCGCCATCGCAGCGAGTCGCTCGGCTCCGACGGCGACGGGTGACACAACCCGATCTGCCCCTGCCAGATACAACTTCCTTTCCGATTGCTGATCACTTGCTCTAGCGATGATCCGGATGTCCTGACGTCTGGCCCGTGCCGAAAGCACAATGGCGAGATTGTCATTGTCCTCGACGGCTGCGATCAACACCGAAGCGTTGTCAATTCCGGCCCGGTCGAGCATTTCGTCGTGCGTGGCATCTCCCTCCAACACCGTCCACGGTGTTCCGCTGGTGGTTTCACTCACACCTGAATCCAGCTCGATCACCACAACGGTTGAGCCGCCGTCCGTAAGCCGGGCGGCAACCGCGTGCCCGACCCGTCCGTACCCGCACACGATCACATGATTCTCCATCCTCCGTATTCTCCTTCGTTCGAATCGTGATTGAGCGCGTCCCGCAATGATCTCTTCGAGTAAAAACTCGAGGCCGACGGTGGCTGTGTAAAACACGGTTCCCACGCCGACGACGACCAGCACAATCGTGGCGACCTGGCCTCCTGTGGAAAAGCCGCCCGCCGGCTCTGCGAAACCGACTGTTGAGATCGTAATAATCGACAGGTAGAGAGCGTCCAACAGCGACAGCTCCTCAATCATGGCATACGCGACCGTGCCGCCCGCGGCCGTTACGACCAGCAGCCACATTCCGAGAAACAGTCTTCGGCGTCGAGTCATGGGCCAATCGTATGCGGGTGGGCCTGGCTTTCAGGTCAACGACTTCTTTACGAGCAGACATCGGGTCCGTTTGAGGCGGGACCAATGACCCTGGCCCGGCCAGCAGACGCTCCATACATTCGGAGGATGACGAGACCACCCGTTCGCCGATTCCTGCCATGACCCACGTAACCATTGATGGAAATGAAGCAGCTGCTCGTGTTGCCCATGCGCTCTCTGAAGTCATCGCCATTTACCCGATAACGCCGGCCTCCCCGATGGGCGAACTGGCGGATGCATGGTCGATGGCCGGCCAGCGAAACATATGGGGCGCCATTCCCGATGTCGTCGAGATGCAGAGTGAAGCAGGTGCAGCCGGAAGCTTGCACGGTGCCCTTCAGGCGGGTGCGCTCACCACCACGTTCACGGCATCACAGGGATTGCTGTTGATGATTCCCAATCTCTACAAGATCGCTGGAGAGCTCACTGCGGCGGTCGTACACGTCGCGGCCCGGACGGTTGCCACCCATGCACTCAGCATCTTTGGAGATCACAGCGACGTCATGGCGGTGCGTCAGACCGGCATGGCAATGCTCGCATCCGGGTCTGTGCAAGAGGCTCACGACCTGGCGCTGGTTGCACACGCAGCGACTCTGCGATCCAGAGTTCCGTTCATCCACTTTTTTGATGGATTCCGAACGAGCCATGAGGTCGCCAAGGTCTCACTGCTCGACTTCGACACCATGACCGCAATGACGGATGACGCTCTCATACGCGAGCACCGCATGCGAGGGCTCAATCCCAACGCACCGGTTTTGCGCGGGACCGCACAGAATCCCGATGTGTTCTTCCAGGCGCGAGAGGCGTCCAACCCTTTCCACGCGGCGGTCCCTGATCTCGTTCAACGTGAAATGGACACTCTTGCGTCTCTGACCGGTCGACCGTACCGGTTGTTCGACTACGTAGGCCATCCCGAGGCAGAACGCATTGTGGTTCTCATGGGGTCGGGATCAGGGCCGGTGCGGGAGGTGGTTGAGGTCGGAGCGGGTCGTGGAGAGCGCATCGGGGCCATAATTGTCCGGCTCTATCGACCCTTCTCCGCTAGAGCATTCACCGATGCCTTGCCGGCGTCCGCGACCTCGATCGCCGTTTTGGACCGTACCAAAGAGCCGGGAGCGGTTGGCGAGCCGCTCTATCAGGACGTGCTGACGGCGCTCGTCGAGTCAGGCACACGACCTCTGCCAAACGTCATTGGTGGTCGCTATGGACTGTCATCAAAAGAGTTCACGCCTGCCATGGTTTTGTCCGTGTTCGATGAGCTCCAAAAACCCGCCCCCCTCCCCCACTTCACGGTGGGCATCGTCGATGACGTTTCTCATCTGAGCCTGGGCATTGATGACCAATCCTGGTCCGAATCTCCTGCCGTGTCGCGAGCGGTGTTCTACGGACTGGGAGCCGACGGCACGGTCGGCGCCAACAAGAACTCCGTGAAGATCATCGGCGAAGAAACAGATCTCTACGCCCAGGGATATTTCGTCTACGACTCGAAGAAATCCGGCTCCCGCACCATATCGCATCTGCGATTTGGGCCCACGCCCATCCATTCGAGCTATCTCATCGAGGAGGCGGACTTCGTAGCCTGTCACAATTTCGGATTCCTCGAACGGTTCCCGATGCTCGATATCGCCGCTCCCGGCGCGACGTTTCTCCTCAATAGCCCCTATTCGGCTGAGGAGGTCTGGTCGCACATGCCGAGCGACGCCCAACGCCAGGTGATCAAGAAGCAGCTCGAAATGTGGGTGATCGACGCCAACCGCATTGCCCGAGATGCCGGCTTGGGAGGACGAATCAACACGGTGCTCCAGACGTGCTTTTTCGGCCTGGCGAACATCATCGAGACCGATCAGGCCATCGCCGCCATCAAGAGATCGATTCAGAAGACCTACGGCAAGCGTGGCAAAGCGATCGTCGACCGCAACTGGGCAGTGGTCGACGCATCCCTCGACGGTTTGGAGCGTGTCGCCATTCCTGCCGAGGTCACGGGAGGACGGCTCATGCGCCCCGTGGTTCCACCCGAAGCTGCGGTCGAGCGCGTCACGGCCGCGATCATGTCAGGAACCGGGGATCTGCTCCCGGTCAGCGCGTTGCCAGTGGACGGAACATTTGACACGGGGTCGGCGCAGTGGGAGAAGCGCACGATTGCGACGGAGATCCCTATTTGGGATCCGGAGATCTGCATCGACTGTGCCAGGTGCGCGCTCGTGTGCCCCCACGCGGCAATTCGGATCAAAGTCGTGGAGAACGATGGGCTCCTGACCGGCGCGCCGGATTCTTTCAAGAGCAAAGTATGGGAGAAGAGCGAAACAGAGCGTCTCATCGTGCAGGTGGCTCCCGATGACTGCACCGGCTGTGGTGTGTGCGTGAGCATCTGTCCAGCCAAAAGCAAAGAAGTCGCAAAGCACAAAGCGATAGACATGGAACCCATCAGGTTCCATCTCGAAGACGAGCGCAACAACTTCGAATTCTTTCTCTCATTGCCGGAATACGACCGAACCCGGATTCGCCTCGATTCGGTCAAAGGTTCGCAGCTGGCACAACCGTTGTTTGAATTCTCCGGTGCATGCGCGGGCTGCGGAGAAACTCCGTACCTCAAGCTCATGAGCCAACTCTTCGGGGATCGGATCGTCGTTGCAAACGCGACAGGCTGTTCTTCTATCTACGGTGGAAATCTTCCCACCACGCCCTGGAGCAAGAGTGACGGTGGACGAGGCCCTGCCTGGTCCAACTCTCTCTTCGAAGACAACGCCGAGTTCGGTCTCGGGATGCGATTGGCGTTCGACCATCACGCCCGAAGTGCCCGGCAGCTTCTGACAGCAATGGAAGCCGAAATCGGCCAGTTGGCGCAAGAAGTTCTGGCTGCAGATCAGAGTGACGAGGCCGGAATCAACCGCCAGCGTGACCGCGTGGATGAACTGAAACGCCAGCTGTCAGACATCGAATCCATCGAAGCCAACAGGCTGCTCGAACTTGCCGAATATCTCGTGACAACTGGAGTCTGGATCGTTGGCGGCGATGGTTGGGCATACGACATTGGTTTTGGCGGTCTTGATCACGTTCTGGCGTCTGGTCGAAATGTCAACATCCTCGTCCTGGACACCGAGGTCTACTCCAATACGGGTGGGCAGACGTCGAAAGCAACACCGCGAGCCGCCACAGCCAAGTTTTCAGCCGGCGGAAAGACGACCGCTAAAAAGGATCTCGGGATGATTGCCATGGGCTATGGCGGTGTCTACGTAGCGCAGATCGCCATGGGGGCAAACATGACACAAACCATCAAGGCATTTGTGGAGGCTGAAGCCCACCCCGGTCCGTCGTTGATCATCGCCTACAGCCCCTGTATCGCCCACGGCTACGACCTGGGAGAAATGGCGGCGCACCAGAAGATGGCAGCCGAGAGCGGCTATTGGCCACTGTACCGCTTCGATCCTGGACGCGAGGACAAGGGTGATCACGCGCTCCACCTCGATAGCCGCAAACCCACCATCCCGTTCAAAGAGTTTGCAGCCACCGAGGCTCGATTCGCCATGCTTGCTCGATCGCAGCCAGACGTGGCGGCACGTCTCTATGAGGCGGCACAGCGCGACATCGACGACCGGTGGCATCTTTATGAACAAATGGTCTCGGTAGAACGGACAGCTCGATTCGGAGATCTGGAGGAATGATGAAAACAGACTTGACCACCACCTACCTCGGGCTGACTTTGAGCCACCCTGTGGTGGCATCGGCCGGCCCACTGACCGGGCGACTGGATACGCTGCTCGAGCTTGAAGCGGCAGGAGCTGCGGCGGTTGTGCTGCCTTCCCTCTTCGAGGAACAGATCGAGCACGAAGCGCTGAACGTGGATCTCGGACTCGAGTACGGCGCCGGAAATCAGCCGGAGGCTGCTACCGGCTACTTCCCCGAGCTCGATGACTACAACACGGGACCGGATGAGTACTTGAACCTGCTCGAGCGGGCGAGCAAGGCACTGACGATCCCTGTCATCGGGAGCCTGAATGGCGTCAGTAGCGGCGGATGGACGTCGTACGCACGGCAGATACAGGATGCGGGTGCCGCAGCCCTCGAACTCAACATCTATCTGGTTGCCAGCGACATCACGATGCCCGGCACTGCAATCGAGGAGCAGTACTTGCACCTCGTCCGCGAAGTGAGAGACACTGTGACTATTCCTCTGTCCGTCAAGGTCGGTCCCTATTTCAGTTCCCCCGGGCATATGGCGCATCGCCTCGTTGAGGCGGGAGCCGACGGGTTGGTGCTCTTCAACCGTTTCTACCAACCAGACATCGATCTCGAACATCTCACGGTCTCACCGAATCTCAAATTGAGCACCTCGATCGAATCGCGGTTGGCCCTTCGTTGGATCGGAATTCTCCGAGCAACGATGAAAGCTTCGCTCGCCGCCACCACGGGGATCCACACGGGCGAAGATGCCGTCAAAATGATTCTTGCCGGGGCTGACGTGACAATGATGACTTCGGCCCTCCTCAAGCATGGCCCTTATCACATTGCCGAAGTGGTGGCTGAGATGACCCAATGGTTCACCGAGCGCGAGTATCTATCTGTAGAACAGGCCCGTGGAAGCGTGAGCTACACGACGGCTGCCGACCCAACGGGGTATGAGCGGGCGAACTACATGAAGACATTGAAATCATATTCGCCGAACGCGGTCAGCCGCTTTTGGCTGACGGACCCTTCAGACGAGACAGGAATTGTGAACCGCATGCCGTGGTGACATCTCGCATGCAGCGCTTCTTCTGAAGGATGGCGGTGGCTCAATCACCTGTCCGAACCCGGCTCTGCAGACGGGACCTTCTGTAAGACCGCCGAGAGATGTAGTTGATGGGGTTGCCCAACTGCCGCCATGAACAACTCATAGCTCATCCTGTCCCCGTCCACGACAATGAAGCGTCGGACACTCACGACCTCCTTCGCAGTGGGGGTCGTCAGTATCGACGTCGAGGTGAGATCCATGGTCGATCCGCTGACTACGCCGGCGTGTACTTCCGATATCCCGCTCGGCTGTGCGATCAAGAGCTCGACCGATGACATCCCGGAAGGACGAAAGTAGCCGACCTCGGAGTGCAGCGGTTCGTCGGAATTCGACCTCCGGGTCCTCTGACCGTACGCGATGAATGGTTTGCCAACGTGGGTGTATGTGGCGGTTTCTTGGTAAGAAAAGTCGTCAATGGTCGGATAAACGCCCGATCCGGTTCCGACCCAGGTGCCGAGCAAGAACGATATGGCCTGCAGATCCGGGTGAACGCTCGGATTCATGAGTAGACGTACATCTCAGCGGGATCGCTACGGTCCGGCGGCGGCGATTCCGCGCTCGACGGCCGAAATGAGTTCGGGACGCAGGTCGGCGGCGGCGACGATCCGATCGACCGATCCCACGTCGCGGGCTCTTTCGATGGTGTGGATCGCATCGAACTCGTCCGCAACCTCACCGAGTTTCTCGGCATACACCGCCTGGCGAACTTCTGCCAGTTCGGCCCGGATTGCCGTCACGTCGCTGCTACCGGAGAGCTCGCTGATCCTCGCTTCCAGCCGTTGGACGAGCGGATCACTGTCAACGCGGTTCTTGACTTCACGGGCGAAAACCACAGCAGCCGCCGGAGCTCCTCCCAGTACCGAGGCGTGTGAACCCTCGACCGCCAACACTTGCATGTTGTCGTGGAGGGCACCCGAGAAAACCACGAACGCTCCCCCGTGGTATCGAGACACAACGCAAAACACAATCGGTCCGTCAAAATTGACGATTGCCCTTCCAATCTCCGCTCCAAATTCGAGCTGCAGCTTCGCGAGGGATTCGGGTGATCCGTCGAAGCCCGACAGGTTGGCGAGCACAACGAGCGGACGGCTCCCGCTGGCAGCGTTGATTCCGCGAGCAACCTTCTTGGACGACAACGGAAAAAGGGTTCCGGCTGACCACGTATCAGGTCCATCGGCAGGCAAGATGCCATGACGCGGCAACGGTCTCGACTCGACACCGATCATACAAACGGGGCGTCCCCCGAGAAAAGCGTCCCACACGACAGCTGTATCCGCATCCCGCATCGATTCCCATCGTTCGAGCGGATCTCGATCCTGGTCGGCTACGGCTCTCATGAGCGTCCGGATGTCGAACGGCTTTTTTCGATCGGGATTGGTTTCGGCCGAAAAGATGTCACCAACCGTTGTGAAGTCGATGCCTTCGATCTCGTGCGGATAGGTTCGAATATCGCGATCGATTGGATCGATCGAGGTGGCCTTTCGAGGAAAGCGTTCGCCTGGTGCCACGTAGCTGTGCTCGTAGTACCGAAAGAGAACCCAACATGCCTCGGCGAGGTCCGATGCCCAGTATTGAGCCTGACCATTGGGACCCATGATGCGGTCGTAGCCACCGATGCCGAAGTTGTCCTCCGCAGACACGCCCCCGCTGACGTCGAGAGCTTGCTTTCCGGTGAGCACCATCGCACTATCTGGCGTCATCACCAGGATGCCTTTGGTGTGGTCGAGCATGGTCGCCTCAGCGTTCCAGTACGGCTGAGCCCCCACGTTGATCCCTGCAACGAGGATGTGAACCTCGCCACCCGCCTGCGTGAATTGAATGATTCGTCGAAGCACACGAGCGATCCAGTCCATGTTCTCGGTTCCGCTATCCATCGAGATCCTGGCCCCCGAAGAGACCGAGAACCACTCCACGGGGACTCCTCGATCTTCCGCAAGTTCGAGCGCACCGATGATCATCCTGCATTCGGCCTCGGCAATCGAGCCAAGTGATTTGGTGGGATCACCCAGGATGGCGACCCGGGTCATGCCCTCCGGGTATCGGTCCGTCACGGTCGTTACCAGCCCCGCTACCACGCCTGAGCGATTTTCCCCGTCCTCGCGCTCGACCTGTACAAAGCGACCTTCCTCGTCCAGATCGTATTCGACGAACGAGCCACTCTCTCCAGTCAACATCGGAATGATCTCGTACGGGTAGATGGCCCCCCGGCGCCGCGAGGCGAGAACACGCTGGGTATACGGATCCACCGGCTCAATCGGCTTGGTCGAGGGCGTGTACATGTCGAGCGAAAGCCCTACGCCTTCCTGAACATACAGCCGGAGCTCGAGCTCGACCGGTTCACCCCCTCCGGGGTCCGCGGTCTTGAACGTGACGACCACTTGATCGAGTCCGATACCGTCGGTTATGGGGGCCAGCCGTCTCGCCACCTCCGCCATATCGTCGAATGGAATGTCCGACACCGGAGATACATTGAGAAGCACCCTGTTGAGTTCGAGCCTTCGGTTCTGGGGGCGATCAGCCTGGGCACGACGAATTCCGTCGAGACAGGCCGCAAGAACGTGTTCTAGCTCAGGCAGTCCCGTTGTCCGTCCCTGTTCGTCTGTAACCGGCGTGATATCTCTCACCTCGGCAACTGCGATCAGTCGTTGATCTCTCGGATTATCAAAGGCTGTGCAATGAAAAAGATATGTATCGTCCGGAGAAGGCAACCGGCGCATCTCGAACTTCTCCAGTCGCCAAAGCTGAAGCCTGCGGGCGATCATGGGCTGGAGCCCACGAAAGACGGCTTCTTCGAAGAAGCCGTCTCGACCATTACGTATCGTGAAGTTTTCAACCGCGCCTTGGGGATCACACGTCGTTACAGCTATTCGCCGCGTGTGATCGGGAAAATCAGCTTGGAGCACGAGGCGGGTCAGATCATCGGCCATCTCGTCGCTGTCGTGAATCGGCTCTTCGAGTCGGAGATAGATATCGCACAGAACCGGGCGATCCAAACGGGTCGCCACGACTTTCGACAGAGAGGAGAGCGCTTCGGCGATGTCGGGGCCGTCAGCGCGAAGTGCAATGACCCGGCGAGGCTGGCCCGAGCGCGAGTAATCCGCCACCGCGATCGGAAACGCTCCGATTGCGTCGAGCGTGATATCCCCGAGGTCGCGGGTCTTGTAGTAGCGGCGCGTCATGACTTCGAGAAACGGGTCTGTGGCCGCCGGGCCCGGTTCATCGGCCAGAAGTTCGACGATCGCCCTTGGACACTGCACGAGTTCATCCACCCGGCGCGCATAGTCCGGACCTTCCGGGTCATTGCGCAACTCCGTCAGCAAGCGCCGCATTTGTTCGATAACGCGCTCCGATGATGCACGAATCGCAGGCTCGTCGAATGTCCGAAAACGCAGACTTCGTGCCAGGTCGCCAACGATCGGGAACCGCACCTGCGTCGTTGTTATGAGATCACCCAGTGTTGACCGCAGTCGATCCTGCATGGCCGTGCTCACATCGTGGAGCTCAACCGGCTCACTGTTGAGGATCGCCCTGATCATCGGCACGGTGTCCCGGGATCGTTGCTGAGCACGGAAAATGCCGAAGACGGCTTCTTCGAGGTCCGGACCCTGCTCGAGATCGTTCTTGCCGAAATGGCCGAGCGCCCGCAACAGTTTGAGACGGAAGGACTCTGGCAATCCCTCGGCATCGACGTCCAACGAACGCAAGTATCTATGGAAGTACTCCTGTTCGCTGTGCTCGACCGAGCGCTCGGACGTCGACGAGGCGCGATTGCGGCTGAGTGCAAGCACATCGGTGAAGGCACCAAGAAGTGCCAATTCGGCGGCGAGGATCTCTTCGTGGTCCGCCTCCACCGTTGTTCTCAATTCCTCGTACTCAGAAGCCCAGGTTGCGATCCGCTCGGGGTCGACGTCATACCCGACGGCTGCCCACCTGAGGCGCTCGAGGAGATCAAGGAGACGGTGCTTTCCTGTTGGATCGCCCGGCCGATCGCCGGTTAGCTCTGAGAAGGAAACCCTGGGGAGATCGACGGTTTCTTCATCATCCTCAGCAACCTGTTCCAGCCGTATCAGCGGTGCGCCGGCATCCACCTGGGTATTCGAACCAACAAGCACTTCTCTCACACGACCGGCAAATGGCGCGTTGAGCGTTGTCTCCATCTTCATGGACTCCACGACCAGCAACGCATCGCCCTTTTTCACGTCCGCGCCTTCCCGGGCCGTCACTGAAACGACGAGGGAGGGAGCGGGGGCACGTATGACGCCCCCTTCATCCCGCGATATCCGGTGAGCGACACCTTCGACCTCCACGAGGTGGTCGACGCCGTGAATGACCGAGGTGGTCGCGTAGATGCGGCCGTTGATGGTGAGCCTCGACTCGACCCGGCCAACTCTCTCCACGTCAACTTCAACAAGCCGGCCATCGAGGCCAACCTGAAATCTCGTGGGACTGAGCCGATGGACGGAAACTTCGTAGTTCTCACCTCGGTACGAGCATTCAATACTCTTACCAACCGTTGTCACCGCCGAAGGCCTCCCCCGATCGGCGGAAGCCAGGAACGCGGCTCGTTCGGCGGCGGTTTCGGATTCCCAGGCATCAATCATCGCAATGATGAGCGCGACCTCGCCGTATGCGAGATTGATGTGTTCGCCCGCCGCCGTCAAACGATCAACCCACCCCGTATCCAAATCCCCCGAAATCAACTCCGGTCTGGAGATGAGGTCGAGAAGAAATGGTTTGTTGGTGGTGCCGCCCTGGATCACCACCGTTGTATGGGACAGCGCCCTCGCCAGCCGCCTGCGAGACTCATCACGATCTCTTCCCCAGGCAATGATCTTTGCGATCATGGCGTCGTAATCCGACGGTATCTCGTCACCCTCGGCCACTCCGGTATCGACACGCACACCCGGACCCGCAGGAAAACTGAGGACTTCGATGACACCGGGTGCGGGCGCGAATCCGTGTTCGGGATCCTCGGCATTGAGACGGGCTTCGATCGCGTGGCCGAACTCGTGCGGAGGAGCACCTTCCAAGTGCTTTCCTGCAGCGAGCTCGAGCTGAAGCTTCACGAGGTCCAGTCCAGTTGTGAGTTCTGTAACCGGATGTTCGACCTGAAGACGGGTGTTCACCTCCAGAAACGCGAACTGGCGTTCTTGAGGCTGATACAAGAACTCAACGGTGCCCAGGTTTCGGTATTCGGCGGCCTTGGCAAGAGCTACGGCCGCCTCGCCCAGCTCGGCGACCTGATCAGGATCCAAAGCCACCGATGCAGACTCCTCGATGACCTTTTGGTGCTTGCGCTGAACGCTGCAATCCCGGACGCCAAGAGCCCAGGAATTCCCATGGTGGTCGGAGGCAATCTGCACTTCGACATGACGAGCGCCCGTCACAACTCTCTCCATGAATACCGTGGGATCTCCGAAGCTCGCCAACGCCTCTGCGCTGGCCCGCGCGAAGGCAACTGCCGCTTCAGATGCGTCGTTGACGCGACGAATACCGCGACCCCCTCCCCCGGCTGCCGCCTTGACCATGAGCGGATAGCCGATTCGCTCAGCATGAGCGAGGGCGTCGGCCTCATCCAACACAGGCCCATTGCTCCATGCGGAGACGGGCACGCCAACACTCTCGGCCAGCGTTTTGGCGCCGATCTTGTCCCCAAGGCGGCGCATCACATCGCCAGGAGGGCCAATGAACGTGATCCCCAATTCGGCGCACAGGTCGGCAAACTCCGGGTGCTCCGCCACAAAACCCCATCCAACCCACGCTGCGTCGGCTTTCGAGTCGATCAAGCCTTTTCTCAAAGCCTCGTAATCGAGATAAGGATTGCCCTTGTCCGACGAAATACGCACTGCCTCATGGGCTTCTCGCACGAACATGGCCTTGCGTTCGGCTTCGGTGTGAAAGGCGATGGAGCGGAGCTGATGTGGTTCTTCTCGAGCTATTTCGTCTACGGCATGGATGAGACGCATTGCGGCCTCGCCGCGGTTGATGATCGCGACCCTCGAAAAGGACCCTTTGGGATTCGCGTAGCTATTCACGGCCGGATGCGGAACGTTCTATCGAAAGATGCACAGGCCTGACGTTAACTGCTGAAACTCGAGCTTCCCGCCACATCCTGGCCGATATCTTGCCACGACTGAAAACCGAGCCACGATCCATTCCAATAGAAGTCGACGTTGCCGACATAGCTGTTGTTGCGGTACGTGATGAGATCAACGGATGAGTTGCCGTCGGTGAGTCCCACGGTTACCGGACCACCATCGGTTGACCGCACGGTGTTGGAGTCGACCACGATTCCCGATGACGGATCACGTCGCTCACTGCAACAATTGCGCACAACGATGCCAGCGGCATCGTTGACCTCCACGAGGTTGCCTTCTATCACGATGTTGTGCGATTCTCCGATTGTGATTCCGCCGAAGAATCGGATCGCATACGGGTAGGTCAGGTGCCCACCCGACCCGATGAAGTTGTTTCTGACAACCATGTCCTCGGATAGTTCGAGGAATACGCCGCCACCGTTTGACCTGCCCCAATTGTCGTACATGCTGTTGTTTTCGATGAGTCCTGATTCGCATAATTCATCGCAATACAGAGCCACCCCGCCGTTGCCATAGATGTCGTTGTTGCGCACGAGGAGGTCCGACGTGAACAGCGTCTTGATACCGCCTTCATGGAAGCCGAATTCGTAGTCGGGGTTCATGGAGTTCCTGTAGATCTCGTTGCCCTCGATGGTGATCCGATCCAAGCGGGTGTCGTTGTCAGCGATACCGCTGATGCCGATCTGTCGATTGTCGTGGATGACGTTGTCGATGACCCTCATGCCGGAACCCAGGCTGATGCCGGCACCGCCGTTGGAGTGAATGTTGTTCCCCACCACGAGCCAGTCGCGCCCTTCGCTCGTCCAATCGTCGACGACACGAGCGCTGATGGCGCCATCGAAGAGACCCACCCGGTAGTTGCGTATTTCAAGTCCACGAATCTCAACACCGTCGATGCCGTCTGCGCCGAAGAACGCGTTGAACGGGGTGCCTCCACCGTCTAGAACAGCCCCGGGCTCTCCAATGAACTTCATACCCGAAGCCGGGAAGAGCGCGTGTCCGACGTGAACACCGGCTTTGATCAAGAATTCAGTTCCTGGCCCGCGCGTGTTGACCATATCGGCGAGCGGGTCGCCAGGATGCACGACAACCGGACCCGACTCCTCAGGATCGGGCTCCTCCGGAACCGGGATGGCGTCAGGTACCGCGGTGATACCAGCAACCGGTGTCCACTGACCTTCGGGGACAGGCAGGACCTCCTGAGCGGGACCATGCGAATTCGAGAACCGCACGTAGAAGTTTCCATCCGCCGGGCGCAGGATCGCTACGGTGTCGATGCCATCGCCGTTCCAGTCGCCGGCCGTGATGACGTCGCCCGGTTCCCCATAAAAGAAGCTGTTGTGTGTTCGCGCCAATCCAGCCGGGTTCACGTCATTGGTGAAATAGACGAACCCGGTGGATTCGCGATGCAGACCAACGGTGTCGAACCCATCGCCATCGAAGTCTCCCACGAACGGTGTGTCGCCTGGCGCACCGAAGAAAAAGTCGTAATCCGCAACAAAGAATCCATCATCTGCCCCGAGAGAATTGGCGACATATACCCGACCCTCCGCTTGACGGTAGATCGATATCGTGTCACATCCGTCACCGTCAAAGTCCCCCGCTAGTGCGATATCACCTGGCATCCCGAGAAAGAAGCGCACCGTGCCCGGCCCGGTGTCTACGGTGTTACGTAGATATACGTAGCCATCGCTCGATCGATAGGCGCCGGGGGTGGCGAGGCCATCACAATCCCAGTCACCTACCAGTGGCTGATCTCCGGGCGAGCCGTAGTAGAGCGAACCATGAGCGCCGCCGTCCATCGACACCAGCCACTCGCCTGTGTTCGCATTCACGAACGAGGGTCGTTCCGTCGCATCTGCAAAAGCGGCGCCGGCGGCAAATGTTGCGGAGAAACCAGCCATCAAAACGACCAGAAGCATGAATGGTTTGAACGACCAGATGGTCGTTCGCGGTATTCGCAACGGCACTCGCCCCGGACGATCGCGCAATCGTCTTCCGTAGTTCGAAATAGTGATTAGCCCTTCCCAATCCCCAAATCTTGCGGCAGGGATGGTACCCATGGACGCAGCCACCATGCTGAAGAATAAATCGCGCTCACGCTCTCGCTAGTGTCGCCTGGTCCCGACCAGAGGAGCAATCATGGACCATACGCCCGCAGAGAACATCAGCTGGGAACCTGCACCCGAGGAGCACTTCACAGGTGATGTGTGGTTCGGTGCGTTGTCGAAGGTGGCCGACCCCGGACTCAATGCGCTGGGCGTTCATTTCGCTCCCGGGGCTCGAACCGATTGGCACACCCATCCTGAAGGACAGGTTCTCTACATCGCATCCGGGTCCGGCAAGGTCCAGAACCGGGACGGGGAAACCGCCGTCGTCTCGGCCGGCGATGTCGTGTATTCGCCTGCGGGTGAGATCCACTGGCACGGCTCAACCGATCACACGCACATGATGCATCTTTCGCTGACGACAGGAGGAGCCACCGAGTGGCTGCCTGAGAAAGTGTCCGACGACGACTACGCCAGATAGCGCCCGGTACCCGCCAACCGGGGAACCAGGAGCCCGTTCGTTGCGTCATATCGACGTAGAATTCGATGACGATAGGAGGAGTTGGTGAAGTCTCTTACCAGGCCGTTGGCGGCGCTGCTCGTCGTTTTGGCGCTCGTCGCGGCCGCTTGCGGTGGTGGAACTGCTGAGAATCCTTCCGACACCGGCTCCGCGTCCTCGACCGCGAGCACCAACCCGGGCGAAAACGTACAGGCCTCGACCCTGGAAGAATTTTTCGGGTGGAGTCAGGAATACGATCCGGCCGCCGATCAAGAACGCCAGCGTCAGGTTGAGGAAGCAGTGGCGGCGTGCATGGCAGGGCTCGGCTGGGAATATCGGCCCGTCGACTACGGAAGTTTCGAATACGAGTACTTCGATCCGTTTGCGGACGTCAGTGAGGCCGAATGGGCGGCTCAGTGGGGTTTCGGTGCAACTACGTTCATCCTCGACGATCCGTGGCGAGATATCGAATATCCCGAACAGGAATTCGAGGATCCCAATCAGGCTTATGTCGACTCGCTGTCCGACATCGAGCGTGAGCAATACTACGAAGACCTGTACGGCACATACGACGAACCGGCGATCGATCCCGAGACCGGCGAATACACCGAAGAAGAATTCCGGTTTGATGCCGGCAACGGCTGTTACAACCAGGCTTCGGCCGAGATTTACGGCATACCGGATGAGGGTTCAGAACGGGATTTCAGCGATATCTGGGAGGAATTCGAACGGCTCGAACAGCAGATTTCCGCCGATCCCCGGATGATCGAAGCCAACGAGCAGTGGGCCTCGTGCATGTCGGACAAGGGATTCACCTACCAGACGCCTTCAGAGCCGCAGGAACACTTCTACATGGAGGCCGAGCGATTCTGGATGGCGATGGAACAGCACTACACGGACCCCTTTGAAGGATGGACGGAAGACGAGATCAATCTGTGGTTCGAAAACACGCCGATGGAAGAACAAGAGGATTTCTTCGCTCAGTTCCATCAGGAACCCCAATTCGACGAGGCAACCACGGCCGAGATCAGAGCGATCAATGAGGAAGAGGTGAAGACCGCCGTCGCTGCCTATGAGTGTTCAGAGGATCTCAAAGTGATTCAGGCCGATGTAAGGGCGGAGTACGAGAGCGCCTTCATCCAGGAAAACCTGGACATGTTGAACGATTACAAGGCAGCTTCCGGTTTCTAGCGGGGCTCATCCGCAACCGCTAGAGGCTCAACCCCGAATCGTGACACGGCCGAAGCCGTCTCATGCAAATGCACGAATGCCTCGGTGTAGTCCTTGAGCGTCGAGGACACTTCCAGATCCTGTTCCACGTCCTCGATCACGCTTGCCAGCGTGTATACGAGATCTCGCCATTCATGCAATGTTGCGCGCGATATGAGGACGTGATCGGGTGCCAAACCCTTGGTAGCTGCCAACCGCCGCGCCTCATAATGGCGTTGGCGATGCGACCGCCTGCAATACTTGCGAGGGCGCCCACTTGAGGAACGGTCGGGCATGAGAGCGCCGCACCATGCGCATAGTTTGGCCGGTGGTTTCGTCACCGTGACATTATAAAGGGCTCAGTCGTCGGATATTGGCTCGAGATCCAGCGCGGCCGAATTCATGCAGTAACGAAGGCCGGTGGGTTGTGGTCCATCGTTGAACACATGCCCCAGATGTCCATCGCAGGTAGCACAGACCACCTCGGTTCTCGTCATGAAATGGCTCTTGTCTTCCTTGAGCTTCACAGCATCTTCGGAAATCGGCTCCCAGAAGCTTGGCCAGCCGCTCCCGGATTCGAATTTGGTGTCAGAAACGAAGAGATCCGACTGACAACCGGCACACCGATATACACCCGGTCGCTTCTCGTCCCAATAGATACCCGTGAATGGTGCCTCGGTGCCGGCGTTTCGCAGCACGTCGAACTGTTGCGGCGTGAGCTTCTCCCGCCAATCTGTGTCGGTCATGTTCTCCATGGTTCTCCTTACTGAGACGCCCCACCGGACCCGTTGGAACTCGGTGAAACACGGTACCCCTTCCTAACGATATCCGGCCCGAACATGTTCCGGGTAATCTCCCGGCCATGCCCAGTTTTGACATCGTGAGCGAGGTCGATACTCAGGAAGTGCGCAACGCAGTTGATCAGGCCAATCGCGAGGTCATCAATCGGTACGACTTCAAGGACACGAATACCCGGGTAACACTCGGTGACTCGTCGATCACCGTCGAATCTTCCACAGTCGATCGGGTAGACGCCGCAATCGACGTCCTGCAGAGCAAACTCGTCAAGAGAGGGGTTTCCTTGAAGACGTTGTCGGACGGAGAACCCCGGGAGATCGGCGGTCAGCGCGCCCACGCCGTTTTCCAACTCAATGCCGGAATCGACCAGGACCACGCCAAGTCCATCTCAAAACACATTCGGGACCTGAAGCTCAAAGTTCAAGTTCAGATTCAGGGCGACCAGCTTCGAGTGACGGGCAAGAAGCGGGACGATCTACAGACTGCGATGGCCGCGGTGAAGGAATTGGACCTACCGCTGCCGCTGCAATTCACCAACTTGCGCGACTAGATCAACTGGCCTGTTGGAATTCGGATGTGCCGGTCGCTTCTGTTACCGGTATCGAAACCTGACGGGTCGTGGTTCGCCCATAGACCCAGCCAAACATTGCGAAGGCAAGGCCCAGTGCCGTTTCTCCGATTTCGTCTAGAGACCCGACGTGGTCGCCAAGCAGGCGGGGAACCAGCATGAAACCGATCGCCATGACCACCCAGGGAAGAGCAGCCATGGGAAAGATGGGGATGCGCCAACGAGCGTAAAAGTTCTGCAAAGCGGGAACAAACCGATTGCTGATCGGAAGCATGACACAAAACGCCGCAACGAAAATCACGGCCAATGCCCGAATGTTGCCGTGGATCCCGGCGATGTTGTGGATCGTCGTTTCATCTTGAACGTTGATGACGGCGATTCCGTCCGGGGTTGACCAACCGAAGATGCGTTGACCCCAACTGATTTCCTCGCCTGCAACGAAGAAGGAGGCCACTGCCAGGAGGGCGAGCCAAACCGGACCCGCCGACCGCCGTCTGAGGCCGAACACGAACAGGACAGCAGCCAGAAGATACAAGAGGGCCGTGAGATTCTCGAGAGGACCGTCTTCAACGGTCAAATCATCGAGCTGATCGCGCGCCACGAAGAACATGGTCGCAAACAGCAGAGTCGTCACCCCGGTCAAAAACGTCTGGATGTTTCCCCGCATCGGCTTTATAGCCCTCTCAACCCTTTTCCATTTTGGATCTTGTCAACCTGTGGCTTCTCACCATGTGGCTTGTCACCATGTGGCTTGTCACCATGTGTCTTCTCACCATGTGGCTTCTCACCCATGGTGCGTTTATGGTCGCTTCGACGGCCAACGCCTCCGCCAAAGAGGTTCGCCCGGTCAAAGCTCTGCGTGTCGGGGCATCCGTTCACAGGGTCGTTTCTCCACCCGGTTTCGTATGACAGCGAATTTGCAGGCCAAGGCCAGGAAGTCTTTCCGTGCATCAATCTACAGAATCACCACGCAGCGCGCGCAACAATTCTGTATCAAATCACTCTACCGTGCTGTTCAGGATTTGAGATGAGGTGGTGGGGATGTCGGCTGCGAGTGCAGGTCGAGGAACTCGAAGATTTCGACCATGTCAACTCCGGCAAATGCTCCGGGCACCGGAGCGCCGGGATAGCTGCGACCTATCACCGACGGCCACACATGGCCCCCCCAGCGCTCTACGAGTCCGGGCGACGGCGTACGACAACATGCCTGGTCAGGACAACCACTTTCCGTGTGTCGTTCTGTCTCTCGCCCCCTGAAGAACCGAACGTGTTGGAAGTCCGTACCAACGGTGATCGCGTGGAGCGGTTCACTGTCAACGATGATGTGCGACGCACACCAGAACGTGCCGTTCGACGTGTCGGTGTACTGGTAGTGCAGCGAGTACTTGTCGGGGGACGTGAACACAGCACGCGTGCCCCACCGTTTACAAAGGCGCTGGCCCTCAACGCTTCCATCTGCTGCCCTGGGGAGGGGAACACCATTGTTCTCGTATACCTGCCATATGACACCTGATTCATCACTCCGTACGAGATGTACCGGAATCTCCAGGTGCCGGGTCGCCAGATTCGTGAACCGATGGGCTGCCATCTGATATGAGATGTAAAAGACTTCCTTCAGATCTTCTACCGAGAGGTTGCGGCTTTCCTGTTCCGTCCGCAGGAATGCAACAGCAGCCTCCTCCGGGGCAAGCACCGCACCTGCGAAATAGTTGGCCTCGATACGTTGCCTCAGGAACGTCTCGAGATCCTGGGGATCATCATGGTCGAGGGCGAAATGGGCGAGCGTCTGCAGTAGTACGGATCTGGCGTCACGGGTGCGAAGAGCATCGCGTTGCGGAAGGTAGATGACCCGATTTGCCAGGTCGGCTATCGATCGGGTCGTTTTCGGAAGGTCACCCACGCGGGCGATCGTGAACCCGAAACTCCCGACCATTTCGAGCAGCTGGGCTTGGGCAACCGGGCCCGTTCCGACATAAGAGGTCCGGGCCAGAGCGGAACGGGCAAGCGTCTCGATGTCGGCCAGATAGTTGTCTTTGCCGGCCATTTCCGTGCGGAGGAGCGTCGTGACTCTCTGCATCGCATCGGGAACGCGTTCACGAGACGCCACGAGTCGATTGAACAACTCCAGAAGGTGCACGAGCGCCATATCGGGAACGCTGGCTCCAGGCCTGAGGTGAGGGAGTCGCAATTCGGCGTAGGCCGGATGCCGCTGGGCATCCTCGAGCGCCAACTCGAGCCTGTCCCGTTCGGTGGGAGCTGCATCAACCAGCAGCTGTGCTTGATCTATGTCCAGTGCAGATGCAATCTCTCGCACCAGTCCTATCCTGGGATCACGTTTTCCGGTTTCGATCGTGGAGAGATAGGGCGCCGGTTTCCCAACACGTTCACCGAGCTCGTCAAGCGTCAGTCCTGCTCGTTTTCTGAAGTACCGCATACGGCGCCCGAACACGGTTGACTTCAGCGTGGTAGCCGCGGCTGTCCGCGAGGCTGTCCGCGCGGCCGGAACACTCATCTCCGGGTCACCCTCGGATTCTCGTTCATAGGTCATGTAGATGCTTCCTGAGTCCGCTTCGGCCATCGATCGCGTTGATTGTTATCAACGTTCTTCTCGAAAACGCAACTTTTGACAATCTTATAACGCAACCTGATTGGATTGGTGAAATATTCGGCACAATTATGTTCCCATGACGGAACTACAGCACTCGACACCAGACCACCCACGCGCCGGTGAGATCCTCACACGTGAGGCCATGGACTTCGTTGCGGGCCTCGATGAGCGGTTTGAGGGACACCGCCAGGCCTTGCTTTCGGCACGAGTGACGCGCCAGCAACAATTCGACTCTGGCGTCATGCCCGATTTCCTGGCGACCACCGCCGAGATTCGATCCGGCAACTGGTCGATTGGTCAGATCCCTCACGACCTCGTCAACCGAACCGTGGAGATCACGGGTCCCGTCGACCGCAAGATGATCATCAACGCGCTCAACAGCGGTGCCCAGGCTTTCATGGCCGACTTCGAAGACTCGAACTCCCCCACATTCGATAATACGATCTCCGGCCAGATCAATCTCATGGATGCCGTGCGGCGCACGATCTCTCTCGACCAGAACGGTAAGAGTTACCGGCTCACAGACGACCCTGCCGTTCTCTTCGTGCGACCCCGTGGCTGGCATCTCGACGAGATGCATGTCACAACGCATCAACACCCGGTGAGTGCATCGCTTTTTGATTTCGGGATGTTCATCTTCCACAACGGTGCAGAACTCATGAACCGTGGCAGCGGTCCCTATTTCTACCTCCCGAAGCTCGAGTCTCATCTCGAGGCGCGTCTATGGAACGATGTGTTCGTCTTTGCCCAGGAAACGCTCGGTATCCCGCTGGGAACCATCAAAGCAACTGTCCTCATCGAAACCCTTCCTGCGGCGTTTGAGATGGACGAAATCTTGTACGAGCTCCGTGACCATTCCGCCGGTCTCAATGCTGGTCGATGGGATTACATCTTTTCGTTCATAAAGAAGTTGCGCAGCAATCCGGCGTTTGTGATGCCAGACCGCGACCAGGTGACGATGTCGACGCCGTTCATGGAGGCTTATACAGATCTTCTCGTCCACACCTGCCATAAACGGGGCGCTCATGCGATGGGTGGAATGGCTGCCTTCATTCCGGATCGTTCCAACCCGGGGGTCACAGAAACAGCCCTCGCAAAGGTGAAGGCCGACAAAGAAAAGGAGGCGCGCAAAGGACACGACGGAACGTGGGTTGCCCATCCCGACCTCATCGAGGTGGCGGCGAAAGCATTCGTCGAGGTACTGGGACATGCACCAAACCAGATTGACAACCCGGGGCCTGTCGGTTGGATCACCGCCAACGACCTTCTCTCCATGCCAGCCGGAACGATCACCGAGGCAGGACTGCGTAAGAACATCTCCGTCGGAATCCGATACATCACGTCCTGGATCCAGGGCATTGGTGCCGCTGCGATCTTCAACCTGATGGAGGATGCGGCTACCGCCGAGATCAGTCGTTCTCAGATCTGGCAATGGGTGCGCCATGGAGCAACGATGGATGATGGTCGGGTCGTGACCGAAGAATTGGTCCGCTCATTCACCGACGAGGAACTCGCGATCATCGAGTCGGAACTCGGCAAACAGAACTACGACCTGCAGAACGTCGCAGGAGCGGCCGCAGTATTTCTAAAAGTAGCCCTCTCTCCGAACTTTGAAGAGTTCCTGACCATCCCGGCTTCGGACCTGCTCCCCCGGCCCTCATCGCCCACGAACGAGTGAAGAAACGTTTCGACGAAGGAGACAATCGCACATGACGACCATGCAACAAGAGATTGAGGCACTGGAACAGGATTGGGCACACAATCCACGCTGGCATGGCATCGACAGGCCCTACAGCGCCGCGGACGTCGTGCGATTGCGAGGTTCGATCCGCAAAGACCACACGATCAGCAGAACAGGCGCCGAGAAGTTGTGGGCGATGCTGACCAGTGGCGATTTCGTTCGGTCGCTCGGCGCAATGACAGGCGGCCAGGCGGTTCAGATGGCCAGAGCCGGGCTCAAGTCCATTTACCTCTCCGGTTGGCAGGTCGCCGGCGATGCAAACCTCAGCGGCAACGTCTACCCCGATCAGAGCCTCTACCCCGTCAATAGCGGACCGAAACTGGTCGAACGCATCAACAATGCGCTCATGCGCGCTGACCAGATTGAATGGGCGGAGGGAAAGGTCTCCCGGGACTGGATGCTGCCCATCATGGCCGATGCCGAAGCCGGCTTCGGAGGCGCTCTCAACGTCTTTGAGCTCGTGAAGTCCTATATCGAGGCAGGCGCGGCAGGCATTCACCTCGAGGATCAGCTGGCTTCGGAAAAGAAGTGTGGCCACATGGGCGGCAAGGTCCTGATCCCTACCCAGCAACACATTCGGGGCCTCGTCGCAGCCCGTCTCGCCGCCGACGTGTTGGGTGTCGATCTCGTCATCGTCGCACGAACCGATTCACTCGGAGCCGACATGATCACCTCCGACATCGATGAGCGGGATCAGCCGTTTCTGACCGGCGAGCGGACCGCCGAAGGATTCCATCGAGTCAACAACGGAATGGACCAGGCCGTGTCACGAGCGATCGCATACGCCCCGTACGCGGACCTCGTGTGGTGTGAAACCAGCACCCCGGATTTAGAGGTTGCCCGGGATTTCGCCGAGCAGCTGCAAGCTGCCCATCCGGGCAAGATGATGGCGTACAACTGTTCGCCATCGTTCAATTGGAAGCGACACCTCGACGACGCCACCATTGCCATTTTCCAAAAGGAACTGGGTGCCATGGGATACAAGTACCAGTTCATCACGTTGGCAGGGTTCCACGCCTTGAACGCCGGCATGTTCGAACTGGCGAAGAGCTATGCCACGGACGGCATGCCGGCCTACGTCGATCTCCAGGAACAGGAGTTCGTGATGGAGGATGACGGATATACCGCAACACGACATCAACGTGAGGTCGGCGCCGGCTACTTCGATCAGGTCGCGCAGGTCATCGCGTCAGGCTCGGATGCCTCCACCCTGGCTCTGGTCGGCTCGACCGAAGAAGAACAGTTCGAGGCACCGCCCACCAAGCCGGATTGACGCCGCCAAACGCGTAAAATCGACGCTGAATGCGGGCAAGCCTCACCATCGCCTATATTCTGAATTGTGATGGCGGAAGCACCTGAGCGAAACCTGGGGCTCGACCTGGCAAGGGTCACGGAAACTGCCGCGCTCATGGCGGCACGATTTCAGGGCAGAGGTGATAAAGAGGCGGCCGATCAGGCTGCGGTGGACGGCATGAGGCTCATCCTCGAACACGTCGACATTGACGGCGTCGTAGTCATCGGTGAAGGCGAAAAGGATGAAGCCCCGATGCTCGCAAACGGCGAGCGGGTGGGAACCGGTCGTGGTCCGAAGCTCGATGTAGCTGTCGACCCCCTGGACGGCACGACCCTGACAGCAAACGGCCAGCCAGGTGCGGTGTCGGTGATTGCTCTCTCTGAAACGGGAACGATGTACTCGCCGGGAAGCCTCGTGTACATGGACAAGATCGCCGTTGGTCCGGAAGCAGCCGGAACGATCGAACTCGATGCACCCGTGGCACACAACCTCGCCCAGGTAGCAAAAGCCATGGAAAAATCGATCGAGGACGTGACCGCCATCATCCTCCAGCGACCGAGGAACGACAAGTTCATCGATGCGGTGCGGGCAGCGGGAGCACGGATCCGGCTCATCCAGGACGGGGATGTCGCCGCATCGATTGCCACCGCGATCGAAAACTCCGGAATCGACATTCTGTTCGGAATCGGAGGATCCCCGGAAGCCGTGTTGTCGGCTGCAGCCCTCAAATGCCTCGGGGGTGACATTCAGTGTCGTCTGTGGCCACGCTCGGAGGCCGAAGAAGCATATGCGCTCGAGACCGGCCGGGACATCACGTCTGTGCTGACCCATACGGACCTTGTCGACTCTGACAATGTATATTTTGCCGCAACGGGGGTAACAGATGGAGAATGGTTATCCGGAGTTCAGTTTCGCGGCAGCCAGGTCATCACAGAATCGATGGTCATGCGATCCAAAACCGGAGCAGTCCGACGAATGAGCGCCAGGCATGACCTCAGCAAACTACGGAAGATAAGTGCGTTGATCAGCGAACAGCCGACAACCGACATTCAGGAGTAAGGAATGAACATCGTCCACGTGGTTGGCACCGGAACCATCGGCGAACCACTCATCGGTCTCCTCGTTGACAACCGGGAAGCTTTCGGTATCGATGAGGTCACGTTTCACAAACGAACACCACTCATCGAGGAACGCTCCAAAATCGACGACCTCGTTCGCCGGGGAGCCGTACTGGCCGTTGATGACGATCGGTGGAGCGGATTCGAGTCACTTGGTATCTCTCCGAAATGGGAAGCCCATGAAGCACTGTCGCGGGCATCGATCGTGATCGACTGCACACCCGTCGGAAACAAGAACAAGGATGCTCAATACAGCCATCTAGATGGACCCATCGGATTTCTGGCCCAGGGTTCCGAATACGGCTTTGGAAAGATGTATGCGAGAGGGATCAACGACGAAGCTCTGGTGCGCGAGGAAGACAGGTTCATCCAGATCGTTTCATGCAATACCCACAACATCTCGTCGCTCATCAAGACCCTCGCCCTCGACGAAGACGGAACCAGCAGGCTGCAATCAGGCCGTTTTCTCTGCATGAGACGTGCGAACGACATCAGCCAGGATGGATCGTTCAACCCGTCTCCGACCGTCGGCGGCCATGGAGACGAACGGTTCGGGACCCATCACGCTCGGGATGCTCATGATCTGTTCGCAACCCTCGGACACGATCTGAACGTGTGGTCGTCGGCTATCAAAGTCCCCACCCAGTACATGCACTCGCTGTGGTTCAGCCTCGAGCTCGACCACGAAATTTCGGTCGACTCGGCCATGGAAAAAATCATGGCCAACACGAGAATGGCGACCACCTACAAGCAATCGGCCAACCAGATATTCTCGTTCGGACGCGATCACGGATGGTACGGGCGGATTTTGAGCCAGACCGTGATCCCGACCGAGACCCTGGCTGTTCGCAACGGAAACGAACTCGTCGGGTTCTGCTTCACGCCGCAGGACGGCAACGCACTGTTGTCTTCGATCACGGCGGTTCTGTGGTACCTGCATCCGGATGGATTTGAGGAGCGGGTGGACGTGTTGCGACCGTACCTGTTCCAGGAGGTGTGAGGTACCTGTCTCCTAGGCGACGGGTACTTCCGAGATATTCAGCGCAGGCTCCGTAGCAGGTACTCCCGATCTGATCAGCCCACCCCGACGTTGGTGAGCGTTGCCGATCACGGCGAACGACGATGGATCGGCGGCACGGATGGCCTCCACCAGGCGATTGGCCTCAGACCGGCTCACGGTGCAAAACAGAATCCCACGCTCCCGGTCGGTGTACATGCCGGTTGCCTTCCAACCCGTCACACCAACGTTCATCGTGGCAAAGACCGTATCGGCCAGCATATCGGGCTGCTCCGTCACGACGGTGACCGTCCTCACAACACTCGGCCCTTCGAGCACGTAATCCACCGCAAGACCATTCACGAAAAGGAGGATGACGCCGTAAAGGGCTTTCTCCCATCCGAACGTGAGGCCTTGCAGGATGAGTATTGATCCGTCGATCAAAAGGTAGATCTGGCTCACGGGCAACCCGGTTTTGAGCTGGACGACTCGGCTGACAACTCCTGTTCCTGCACCCGTGCCACCTGCTCGATAAATGAGGCCTCCCCCGAGTCCGGATACGACTCCCCCGAAGAGAGCGATGAGCAACAGGTCGTCCGAAATCCGATCGGGGAAGATATCGGGTATTGCATCGACGCCGATGTTGTAGATCGCAATCACGAACGCTGTACGTGTGAGGAATCGCATACCACCCAGGCGGAGGTATCCCAGGACCAGAACTGGCAGGTTGGCGATCAGCATGGCCATTCCGGGTGGGAACCCGATCCACTCGTTGACCAGAAGGCCGAAACCACTGACGCCACCGCCGGCTATCCCGAACGGGAGCATGAAGGTTCGATACGCATAGATGAGGGCGATTGCGCCGATGGTCAATAACGCGTAATCGGCCAACAATTTGAGAATTTGGGGCCGCGTCGGACGACGCATGAAAACTTCTGCTGTGAGGTTGGCGAACAAAGAATCTCCGGGGGGTGCGGCGGCAGTATACGTCAGCCATGCGGAACCGCCGCATATGCATTTGCAAATGTCTTCTGGGTATTTGCCTAGCAAACGCTAAGGTATTTCCATGCATTATCGCATGGGAGAGGCAGCTCAGTTACTCGGCGTCAGCGCCGACACAGTACGGAGATGGATCGACGCCAAGCGCTTGCCGGCCACCCGAAACGACGCCGGACACCGGCTCATCGACGGGACGGCGCTTGCCGACTTCATCGTGCAAATGCGGGGTACCGAGGACAGCCCGTGGTTGGCACGCCAATCCGCGAGAAACCGATTTTCCGGGATCGTCGTTGCGGTGACTTCGAACGAAATCTCAGCGACCGTCGAGATACAGGCCGGTCCCCATCGTCTTGTGAGCCTTCACACAGCAGAAGCGGTACGTGACCTGGCGCTCAAACCAGGGATGCGAGCAACGGCTGTCGTCAAGGCCACCAATGTCATCGTCGAGGCCGGGCCGTGATCGCGGTTTCTAGCACCCACGGTGGGTGCTGCGGTTGATGAAGCTCGCTACCAGATTCGTGATGATGGCTTTCGTTCTCTCGAGTTGTACCGCACGCGACACCGTCGTTCTGGCAGCCGCCTCATCCCTGGCCGAGGCACTCTCGTCGATCGAAACCACAGCCGAGGCAGCCCTGGGAATGAACCTGGAAATTGACCTCGCCGGCTCTCAAGCACACGTCGCCGCCATTGCTGCAGGGTCACCCATCGACGTCATCATTGCTGCGGATCGCCAAACGCTGGAACCGATTGCGTCGACCGGGTTGATCACGATCGAGTCAGCGCCGGTGGCGTTCAATCAGCTGGCCATCATCGTCGAAACCGGAAACCCGCTTGGTTTGGATTCTGTTGCGTCGCTGGCAACCGTAGATCGACTTGTCCTTGCGGCCCCCGAGGTTCCACTAGGGCGCTACACGGCCGACCTCGCAGGGGCGGCGGACCTGCGACCAGTGAGCTGGGAGACCTCAGCGCGTCAGCTGATCGGTCGCATCGCAAACGGCGAGGCTGACGCCGGCATCGGATATCTCTCAGACGGAGCAGTTGAGGGCGTTGAGGCCATCCCGATTCCCAACAGTCCTACCAGCTATTGGATCGGCGTCTCCGTTACTCGTGACGACCTGGGGCCGCTGATTGCGTATTTGTACGGTGACGAAGCTCAGTCCGTCTTCGAAGCCGCCGGGCTCGAGAGATCTTCGTGAGCAAGGCATTCAGAATCGGAAGTGTCCTCGCGGCGATGGCCGGGGTCCTGTTCCTGGCCGTCCCGGTGCTGGCGCTGCTGCTGCGAGCGCCCTGGTCGACAATTGGCGAGAGTCTGTCAGCTGGCTGGAATCCATTGATTCTCTCGATAGCTGTGAGCTCGATTGCCACCCTGATTGCGGTCGTACTCGGCTTGCCCCTGGCCTGGTTGTTGTCCCGGTCGACCAGCGTTTGGGTTCAGGTAACGAGGGGGTTGCTCCTCATCCCGATCGTGTTGCCACCGGTGGTGAGCGGCGTGGCTCTCACCGCCGCCTACGGCCGGCGCGGACTATTCGGTGCTGTGGCCGAACGGGTAGGAATCGCTCTTTCGTTCACCACGGCGGGTGCTGTCGTAGCCGTCCTGTTTGTTTCCATGCCCCTGCTGGTTCTGGCTGCCGAGGCCGGCTTTCGTCAGCTCGATCCTGGCTACCTGGACATGGGAAAAACCCTCGGACTTCGACCGTGGGAGCGAATGTCGAACATCGTTTTGCCGATGTCTCGCAATGCCATCCTCGCAGGAGCCGCCCTCACCTGGAGTCGAGCCATAGGCGAATTCGGTGCCACCATAACCTTTGCAGGCAACCGACCGCAGGTCACGCAAACCTTGCCGCTAGCCGTCTTCCTCGGCCTGGAACGAGGAATCGACGAAGCTGTCGCCCTGAGCCTGCTGGCCGTCGCCGTTGCCGTCGCAGCGGCAGCAGTTACTCGCGTTGGATGGATTCGGAAGTGACCCTCGAAATCGACATCGAATTCGATCGCGCCGAGTTTTCGCTTCGGGTGCAGACTGCGATCGGTGCCGAGACCGTGGCCGTCGTCGGTCCCAATGGCGCAGGCAAGTCGACCTTGCTGCGGTGCATAGCAGGACTGGAACCCACGGCTCGTGGGCACATCGTTTGCAACGGTGAACCCTGGTTGCGAAACGGTGTCTCCCTACCAACGGAACTGCGATCGATTGGCATGGTGTTTCAAGACGATCTGCTTCTCCCCCATCTCGACATTGCCTCGAACGTTGCACTCGGGACATCCGCAGATCCAGAGATCTGGCTCGAACAATTTGATCTCACCGGTCTTCGACATCAATACCCCACCCAACTTTCCGGCGGCGAACGACAACGAACGGCACTAGCGCGCGCCTTTGCTCGCAACCCTGACGTGGTGCTTCTCGACGAACCGCTCTCCGCGGTAGACGCGGAGCGGCGACCCGTTTTACGGAAGCAGATCCAGGACGCTCTGGCAGTCATGGGGGTTCCGGCACTCGTCGTCACTCACGATCCCGGGGAATCGGCGACCATCGGAGAGAGAATTGTGGTACTCGAGCATGGAGCTGTCACTCAGGACGGAACTGTTGAGACGCTCACGACCCGGCCGCAATCTGCTTACGTAGCCGAGCTGGTCGGGCTCAATCTCTACTCCGGAACCGCCACCAACGAAGGCGTACTCGTGGGAGAGGCTGTACTGTCGTCAGCAGATTTCGTGCGGGGATCGGTATATGTGACCGTGCACCCGCGAGCGGTGTCACTGCACAGCCGGAAACCCGAGGGAAGTCCCCGCAACGCCTGGATCGGCACCATCGCCTCGTCAGACACCAGCTTCGATCTCGCCCGGTTACGTATCGCCGGACCGATCGATATCACGGCTACCGTGACCCATGCCGGCCTGGCCGCCGTCGGGGCCGCAGTCGGAGAGCAGGTGTGGGTGAGCGTCAAGGCCTCCGAGGTCCGACTCCAGCCACGATAGGGAACATTCGGGCCACGCAGCACGTTGTACACGTGATGAAAACCCGCCTTTCGCTCGCGCTGGTCGCGGCTGCTCTCGTGCTCGCCTCCTGTGGCGGCACCACATCCGCTCCGACCCCGGTTCCAACCACGACTCCGTCCACAGTCCCGACCACTGCTCCTGCTACCACAGCCGACGAGAGCGGCACCGACGACCAACCCGTCCCACCAGAACCTGCCGATGGCCAGGCTCCCGAGACGGAGCCTGCCGAGGTTGACCCCATCAACGGGCCATTTCCCGAATCGCAGTTCCCCGATGTTGTCGTCGAGGATCTCGCCGGTGGTCAGGTCAATACCAGGTTCTTCGCTACGCTCGACAAACCGGTGCTGTTGTGGTTCTGGGCTCCCCACTGACCGTTCTGTCGGCGTGAGGCGCCGGCGGTCGAGCAGTTTGCTCGACAACACTCCGAAACAGTACAGGTCATCGGCCTCGGAACTCAGGACTCCTATCAGGAAGCACTCGACTTTGTCGAAACCTATGACACGAAATCGTTCCCGATGCTCTGGGACCCGGGATTCGACTCCTGGCAGCAACTCGGAGTGCGGGGTCAACCTGGTGCAATACTGTTTGATGAAACCGGGACGGGACGCTTCCAGTGGTTTGGATCATTCGACCTCGAAGAAGTGCTGTTGGCGGTAGAGGAGCTGTAGCGCTCAAAGCTGATCTTCTAGCGTTTGAGAGCCAACTCGATTTCGATTCCGAGATGGTCCGATCCAGAACTCGCTACCGTCCTTCGTGTGACCACCTCGAGACCCTCGGAGTGGAACGCGTGATCGATGGGAATCATGAACGGACCGAGCCCCGCAGGCCAGCTCGGCTGCAATCCGGAGCTGCGAAGGGAGTTTTCGTATCCGGCATCTTCGATCAGGGACATGCCCGGCGTCCACGGCGTCGCGTTGAGATCGCCGATGAGAACTCCATGTCCCTCGACGGATGCTACGAGATCACTGAGCGCCATGAGTTGTTCGTCGCGAGCAGCATCGCGTCGAACATTGACCGGACTGGTCGTATGAAAGCTCATGACCGTGATGGGCTCGCCGTCGAGCTCAAACGACAGCAAGGGTGTCGGCAGCTGGAACGTACTCACGCCCAGCACCCGGGTCTCAACCGGAATCTTCGAAAGAGCGATGATTCCAAATCGAACGTCCCCGGGAGTCGCCACCACCTCGAACGGAATCTCCACGCCGCGGAGACGACGACGCCAGCTGGCCGTCGCCTCGGCGAGAAAGGCGATATCGGCGTCCGTCTCTTCAAGTAACTCCACCACCGCAGCCGAATCGCGGTTCGCCGCGAACAAGTTCAAATGGAGCACGGTGACAGATTCCCCGGAGCCGGAGCCGGAGCCGGAGCCGAAACCGAGCCAGGGAGCTACCAGGAAGGCATTGATCGTGAGCCCCACCACGGCAGGTAGGAGCCACCGACGGTTCCCGACCGCGATCATGATCGCGACGAGAATCATGAACCCGAAGAGCAGCTGCAGCCGAAAATTGACAATCAGGCCAAGGCGCCAGTCCCTGGCGGCCGCCAGTCCGAGCGCCGTCAATCCCAGACCTCCCACAATTGCTACGGCGGCCGAGCGCCTCAAGGTGGTCACTTCGATACTTTCCGAAGGAGCAATATGAACCCGATCACCACAATGGCCGAGAACGCGAACCATTGGTAGGCATAACTCAGATGTGGAGTCGACGACGGCGTGAGTTGGAGGTCGCGAGCAAGTTCGGTGGAATCGGGGGAAATCGAATCGGCAACGAGCGCAAGTGGGAACAGAGGTTTTCCAACCTCCGCACCAAATGCGCCGAGATCGAGGCGGCCGTATCTACGGGCTGCCAAAGGACCGCTCCCGAAATCCTGACTCTCGATGAGCCGCCCGATGATCGTGACCGACTCGAGGGGTGCTGGTTCTGGCAGTTCTCCAATCGCGTCAGTCCACCCGCGGTCAACCGCCAGATACTCGCCCGAGCGCGTCAGAAATATCGATACAACCGAGGCACCAAGCACACCATTTCGATTGCGAGGTACCAGCTCAAAGGTCGAATCCGGTTCCCACGAACCTTCGACCTCTACCAGCTGGTATGCACCGGCTTCCGGCGACAACCCGACGACGAGCTCTTGATTCGCCAAAGCCACATTTCGAACCTGTTGCTCGTCGTGTCTGGACAGTTGCCAGAAGCCGAGCAGTACGAAGCCAACGGCGGCAACAATGACAACGAGGAGGCCCAAGGACCATCGCGGCTGGGCCAGGACCCGAAACATCGACGTGAGCCTACCTTCGCTCCTTCTGCTACCCGACGTTCGAAAGGATCACAACGGAGCGTCACGTTATGCTTCCGGCGATGCCGAGGCTCTTCTTCGTTCGACACGCCCCTACGCCAGAGACCGGTTCCGTTCTCACCGGTAGGACACCCGGTGTAGGTCTCGGCGAAGCGGGCAAGACCAGCGCCCGACATGCGGCGGCGCAATTCGTGTCGGGCAAGTTTGCGGCACTGTACACCTCACCGGTCCAGCGATGCCGCGAGACCGCCGCGGAGCTCGCATCGGTCATTGCCATGAAACCTCGGGTGATGAAGTCGTTCGAAGAAATCGACTATGGGGAATGGTCCGGTCGCAAGCTCAAAGACCTCAATCGCCTCAAAGCGTGGCGCCACCTCTACAGTGCCCCGTCCCGCGTTCGATTCCCGAAGGGCGAAAGTCTGGCAGAAGCACAAAGTCGGGCGATCGCCGGATGCGAAAGAATTTCCGATCTCCATAAACCCGGAGATCTCGTGATCGTGGTCACACACGCAGACGTGATCAAATCTGTCGTTTCTCACTACCTGGGGGCCCCGCAGGACCTGTTTCAGCGGATATCTGTTTCCCCATCGAGCATCACCGTTCTCGACTTGCCACGGAGCGGACATCCCACCATCCAGGCCGTGAACGTCCGATCCGATATCGAGGGGTGGTTGCATTGAATCTCGGCAACGTAGACGCCTTCGCGGCCGGTGCTATTGGGGAACCAGGACAGCGGACCTTTCTCGTCAGAGTTGGTGTCAACGACGCCTCCTATTGGATGCTTCTCGAAAAACAACAGGTACAAAGCCTCGCCGAACGATGCCTCGACCTGCTCCGAACCAACTACCCACTTCCTCCCGAACAACCCGCCGACGACATCGGCGTGCCCGAGGAGGTCATATTCAGAGTCGGCCAGATTGCAGTGGGTTTTGGAGACGACGAATACTCTTTCCAGTTCGCACCCACAGATCCAGAGGTGGCGTCGATCGAGTTCTCCGCCACGCCGTCTCAGGTGCTTGCGATGTGCTACCAGGCGCTCGACTCGGTGGGCAAAGGTAGAAAGCCGTGCCCGAAATGCGGCCTGCCGATGGATGGTGAGGTCTGCGTCGCCTGTCCGAAGGAAAACGGCCATCGACGCTGATGCGTGGCCACCACCAATCGCCGAACTCGAAGGACGATTCATTGAAGCATCAAATGCGACACTCCTAGCCAGAACCGTTGACGGTCGGGCGCTGATATACAAACCGGAAGTTGGTCAACGCCCTCTACACGATTTCGACGTATCGACGCTTCCGAGCCGGGAGTACCTCGCGTACCGGGTCAGTGAGGTCATGCACCTCGACTGCGTGCCGCGTACAGCCATCGTCGACGGTCCAGCAGGTCCGGGCTCTGTGCAGGAAGTCGTTGAACACGAAACCGATGTGACCCGGCTGGTGGACATGGTCAACAACGCCGATGCGGATTTGTGGCCGATCGCGCTCCTTGACATCGTCATCAACAACGCCGATCGCAAAGTCGGGCACATCTTCCTGGTCGGCGAGCGCGCGATAGGGATCGATCACGGACTTGCTTTTCACTCCGAAGAAAAACTCCGTACGGTGCTGTGGAGCTTCGCAGGAATGGAGGTTCCCGAATCGCTCCTCGAGTCCGTCGAAATGCTCGTGGCGCACGAGGCTGTATTCACAGAGGTCGCCCAACTCCTGGGAGAGCCAGAAGCCAGAGCGCTTCGGTCACGATCCCTTTCTCTCTTGACCTCACGCGTGCATCCACAACCGCCACTCGATCGACCGGCGCTGCCATGGCCCCATTTCTGAGCGGGTCGTCGCTATATAGTCGCGGCCACGCTCGCCCTGCGGCTATCCGCAACGGCCTCGAGAGTGCCGTCGGCCAATCGGTGCGCGGCCTGGACGCCTCCAAAGTACATATTGAGACCGTCGAACGCACGGCTCGGCCAGGCTGCCGGGGGTTCGATTCCGGGCTCGTGCACAAAGGTCGGGTCGCTGTTGTCCAGATCGATGTGAAAACGCGGGGACTCGACCGCCCTCGCCAGCGATTCGTTCAGGGCGGTGAGTTTGCCGAGAACCTGCATGATCGCTGTGGTGATACGCGACGCGCCCGGAGATCCTATGGCGAGAACTTCGCCCCCCGGACCTTTTGCCACTGTCGGTGCCATGTTCGACAGCAGCCGCCTACCCGGCTCAACCGAAAACAGACCACGAGGCGATAACTCGACTTCTCCGAGGCAGTTGTTCATCCACATCCCGGTCCCGGGGACGATGACACCGGACCCGTAGCCTCCCGAAGCCGTCACGGAGACTGCCAGTCCATCGCCGCCAACCGCCGACAGCTGTATCGTGCTCGGTGAACCGGTGAGGGCATGCAGGCCGGTGGCGGACCGGTCCAGGAACTCTGCTACTTCCGCTTCGAGGTCGATGGCGGGCATCAGCTGGCGATACCCGAGCACAGCGGCTTGAATTTCAGCCATTTGATCGACTGATTCCCACGCGCTCAGTGATTCTGCGATTCGAACCATCGCAGCCATTGCAGCGCCTCCCACGGCCGGTGCGGGATTCGTTGCGATCGCCCAATCGCCAACCTGTACGTGAATCGGCGTCCGATCGAGGGCCCGATATTCGGCAAGATCACGCTGTGTTATCAACCCGTTTCCAGCTTCCATCTCCGCCACAATCCGCCGGGCTGTCTCGCCCCGGTAGAAGTCGTCGGCGCCGAGCTCTGCGATGCGTTGCAGAGTCTCGGCGAGGTGGGTGTGTTTGATGACCGACCGAACCGTTCCCTGTTCGTCATGGAGCGCGCGGTAGCTTTCGTCTTGCCACCCGTACGCGTCGAGGTGTGAATATTGGAAGTAGTAAGCCGAGGCATCTGGAACCGGATATCCGTCGGCGGCCACCTCGATCGCTCCGTCGAACAGTCGCCGCCAGGACAACGAGCCGAAGCGCTCCCACGTCGATGCAATGGCCGCATACACGCCGGGCACTGCCACCGAACCGTGACCGACGACCGTGGTAATCCCGCCTCCGTACTCCATGGAGGCCACCCGGGTCGAAATGGGTCGATTTCGATCTCGACCCAGCCCCGGCATCGCGCAGTACCCGTCAATCGTAACGGCATCTCCCTCAACCGGTTCCACCGTTATGAACGCACCGGAACCCGGAGACACAACGCCCGGGTTCACGACGAGGTCAACGAGCAATGCCGCCAGCGTTGCGTCGACGGCGTTGCCACCGTCCGCGGCGATCGAAAGCGCGGCATCCACCGATAGTTGTGTAGGGGCCGCGATGGCCAGGGACGTCATTGAGCGGGAAAGGCTAGCCGAAATCTCCCCCGGCTCCGATATCGATGCGGTTCGCGACTACTTCGATCCGGCTGCGGCTGCGATCGGCGGACGCCATCGGCCAGAAGCGTCGCTGCACCGAACCGAGAACCCAAATACGATCGTGCGACCTCCCCGGGTGCCTCATGAGATCTTCGGGCGGGTCCCATAGTGTGACTGGTATCACATCGAGTCTGCGTCTCGGCTCCGTTACCCGAACTGTTGTCAGATATCGAATCGAGACCGAGCCCGAATCAAAATGTCTGATTTCGGGTTCGGCGACGACGTTGCCGCGCAGCAAGACGATGTTCACATCTTCATCGTCAGCTAACAGATCGTCCTCCGGAATGCTGGTGCGATCCATGCACCCTCCTTTCCGGTTGCTGTGAAGGTATACGTGGCGCGCGACAAAACCGTTATCAGATTGGCAGGAGCCCCACGGTCGGAATCCAGCCCGAAGCTCCTTCGATGTCGATCATGAGGTCAGCGGCACGTTGCGCATTCACATTCGACAGGTAGAAGCGGCTTTCGAAAGGCCGGAAGATGCCGACGGTTTCCTTGCTGTCCCCGTCGTAGTCGCCTGCAATGATCTTGTCACTGGGAATTCCGTAGAAGAAGGACTGCTCGGCCTTACCGCTCGTGAGCGAGTCGCGAAAATAGACAAATCCGGTGGTCTCGCGATACAGGCCGACACTCGTCACTCCATCGCCGTCGAAATCCCCGGCAAAGGGTCGATCTCCGTTGTCGCCGAAGAAATATGAAAAGTCGGCAACCCCGGTCCCGAGGGAGTTTCGAACAAACACTTCTCCTGACCGATATATCGCCAGAGTGTCGCACCCGTTGTTGTTCCAGTCGCCAACGATCGGGATGTCGCCGCCCTGGCCGTAGAAGAATTCCCGCTCGGCGACGCCAGTTTGCGCACGATTCGTGATATACACAAAGCCGTTCGAGGGCCGGAACATGCCGGGGGTATCGAATCCGTCGCAATCCCAGTCGCCCAACAATGGCACGTCGCCCGGATTGCCGTAATAGAAGTATCTGGTGTCGCCATATACATCGGTCACCTGCCAACGACCGGTTGTGGGGTCGAAGAGAGCGGGAGAATCAGCTTCCTCCGAAACGCCCGCGCGCAGAGCAATCGTCACACGCTCCAATCCGACGAGGACCACCAGCTCCGAGTTGAATACGCCCAACTCGTCCTCGCTCACGGAGATCGTGACAACTCCCGTTTCTCCTACGTTGATCAAGGTGGGAACATCGACTATTGAAATCCGTGGATCGGTTGAAGAGGCGCCCGTTATCCGAATCGGTCGTTCATACGGCTCCCCGACGGCTGCGAGCCGCACACCGAAACGACGAGGGACCCCCTGGATGATCCGACCAATCTCGCCTGCATCCGACGGTACCTGGAGTGTCGCAATGGGTGCGAGGGTGGCACTGGCGGTGATCGGCACGGTGTAGTTCTTACCGTTGATCACGAGAGTCGCCTGACCGTTGATCGATCCCGAAACCGTTGGCGAGAACGTCACAGGGATGGTTGCCGAAGCATTGACTGGAACCGCATCCGGTATGGCACCAAGGGCCAGACCTGCTCCACTCACGGTTGCCGCCTCGATGTACCCCGGCACCGATGTCGCAGGTCCGCTGGTAGTGACCGTGATAGTGGCCGTCGTCGTCTGGCCGACAAAAGCATTTGGCATGATGATCGAGGCAGGACTCACGGCCACCGACGTGTTGTCGAGGGCGTAGCGGGCCGTGGCTGTCATATCGGCGGCAACCGTGAGTTCCTGGCTGCGGGGACCGCCCTGTGACCATCCAACGAACCCATAGGTCTGGCCACCGATGACCTGCCGGGCCGGCGCCGAGATGCTCAGCTCACTCCTGGCGATGACGACTTGCGAGGCCGGGGTGGCAACCAAATCCGGGGTCAGCTGTATCTTTCCGCCCGGAGGATCTGTTCTGACGGTCAGCGTCGCCGGAACCGGTTGAATCTCGCGCGACACGGTCGTTGTGCCGCCCATGCCGTCGTGAACGGTCAGAACGGCTTCCATGTACGACGGATACGGGTGCGAGGATCCTTGCACGCTCTGTCGACGCCCGGTGTAAGTCCCCTCGAAGTGCTGATGGCAGTCCTGGCCGGTGCAATGATGCAACAGCAGTTGCCACTCATAATTGGCGTCGGTGAGCTGAGTTCCATCCGGATCAGAGGCGGACGCGTCGAGGACGATGACGTCTCCGGCCGAGAACGTTGCGGACGACGCCGGCGAGGTGATGGTGACGGTCGGGGGGCTGTTGCCGACTGGAACCGAGACAGTTGCGACATCGCTGAAAGCACCGTTGCTGGCACGGACAGAGACGAGATGCGTACCTCTCTGCAGCGTTCTGGTGATCACGGCGCCGATGCCGTCGTCGAATTCGCCGTCGTTGTCAACGTCCCACGAGAAGCTCAAATTGGTTCCACTGCTGGTCCTCGCGTCGAACGTGACGCTCAGTGGGGCTGTTGACCCGCCGGGGGGCGACGCCGTAACCCGTGCAATGGGAGCGGCGCCGGAACCAGCAAGGTCCAATCGGCTCACGGTTCCGAAGACGATGTCGACCACATAGAGGCTGCCATTTGGAGCCCTGGTGATATCAGTCGTGTAGCGCCCCGTGGCCAGCGTCTCCACGTGACCAGGATCGGGCAAGCCGTTGCCGCCGGGCTCCATCAACCAGATGCAGCCAACTCCATAGTCAGCAACTACCAGCGACCCGTCGAGACTCGACGGGTAGGGAGCACCATCGATGAACTCGAGCGAAGAGATAGCCGAGCCCTCGGCCTGACACTCGGAACCGCCCGGCTGGGATTCGTGCACGTATGCGTAATAGGGCGCTTCGACTCGCGAGGGTTGCCCATAGAGCGCGTTACATATCGGGATGTTCTTACTCTGGTACACACCCTGAGGGGATGGCCCTTCGTAGCAAGGCCATCCAAAGTTCTCGACGAAACCATCAGGATTCGTGTGAACATTGATCTCCTCGGCGTATCCCCACCCGACGTCACCGATCCAGAGATCGTTGGTCCCGGGTCGGAACGTCATGCGATAGGGATTGCGAAGCCCGTACGCAATGAGAGGATCATCGGCCGCGGAAGGCGTACCTTGCGGTTGCCCCTGGACGAGCGGGTTGTCTGAGCGCGCTTGTCCTGTGTTCGGGTCCAACCGGACGATGGCACCCGACCATGTAATCGGATCGCCTGTCGGGTTGAAGTTGGTCTCCAGATCTTGAGATCGCACGGCGCCACCCTCGAATGAGGGATCGCCACAAGGGTTCGACCCTATCTGTCCGTAGTCCGCAGTGACTGGATTGGCGCCCTCCCCGGAAGAAACGTAGAGAGCGCCGTCCGGACCGAACACCAGATCGCCGAGCGAGTGGGTTGGAAACTGGTAGCACCAGGCACCGTGCACGAGGGTCTGCTGACTGGTGATCTGGTTCGTCGGATTGATGCGGAGCTTCAGAATCTTGCCCGTTGCAGGGCAGCCGTCGACATCGGGGTTTGGGCAGTTACCGTTGCCGTACGTGGGCGCCGTGCCTCCAATCGGAGCGTCGTACGTGTAGCTGATGTACACGCTGTCATTCGCCGGGAAATCGGGATGGAGCGCCAAACCCAGGAGGCCCCGGTCGAGCTGACTGTGAACTTCTGTCTGAATATCGAGGACGGTCGTGGCGCTCTGGCCCTCACCATTCGCCACCTTGAGCTTCCCGTCCTTTTCGAGAATGAAGAAGCGGCCATCCGGGGAGATCTCGACCGCCGTTGGTTGCGAGAGCCCTGAAACCACAGGAACGATCGAAACCGCGAGATCGTCTCCTGAATCATGCGCACCTGCTGGAGCACCCAAACCTGTCCAGGAAATCGCAGCAACAATCGCCAGTATCCCTAACACGACGCGTGTCCGAACAACGCGTCGACCGATCGATTCCACCCGTGCAAACCCTTCCCGAAGTACCCCCACGAGTACTTACCAAACCACCTGTATGTCCTTTTGTTTGCCCATATGACGGTATGCAGCGCGCATACCGAAGTCCACCGTGAGCTCAGTACCAGATTAACGGCATTATGTGGTTGTGTTGCCGGAACCAGCGATCTCTTCGTCGAGAAGTTCGAGGCCCGGGAATGCCGCATCGTGTTTACGTATCCGCTGCCCGATTTTTATAGCGGTCTCGATGTCTCCGGCCCCGACCGCGGCTCTCGCGGCGACATACCATTGGCGCAGGGCTGCCTCACTCGGGGACTCTCCCATCTTGCCGGGTTTTGCCACAGCCCAGGCTTCACGTGGCCGGCCGTGATCGAGCAGATATGAGGCGTATACGACCCTGGCCTCGGAACGGGCCGCGGCATCCATCTCGCCAGTTCGCACCAAAGCAAAGGTCTTTTCGACATCCGCATCTCGTCCAAGAGCCCGCAAGATGTCCATCTCGAGGGCTAGATGCGTTCCTTCTCCGGTACGCCTCCTGAACGCCTTCAGCTCCCGAAGCGCCTCATCCCACAGTTCGCTCCGGTATGCCGCAATCCCGATCGTTTCCATGATCGTGGGCGACTGAGGAGCATGTCGCTTTGCGTTGCGCGCTTCGGACAAGGCCTGGGAGTGACGGCCCGCGGCAAAATGGGCGGCGGCCTTCGTCAGCGCCACGATCGCAGCGTCCCCGGCTCCTCGCTTTGCGGTTCGTCGTAGTTCTTCTTTGACCCATTTCGGCAGCTCGTGACCTTTGAAGACAAAATCGCCTCGCGGTGTCATCTGGTCCCGGGTTGAACCCTGTCGGACATCTCGTCGGTCGTCGCGGTTGGCTCCTGGTCGTGGCTTGCGGCCGTCGCCATCTCGCGATTCACCCCTTCGTGCACCGCTCCGCGGCCGACCCGCCGATTGTTCACTCGAGCGCTGACTACCGCCCTTTTGGGAACGGCCGTCCGACCTACCCTTGTCCTGACGACCAGCACCAGCACCGCCGGCCCCTGCCGTGCGCCCTACGCTCTTGCCGGCACCGCCACTGCGGCCGCCACCTGCCCGGGTCTTGCCGGCGCCGCCTCTGCCGGACCCGGCCGCTGACGACCGGCGGTTCTCTCCTTGAGCTTTTCCGCTTGCCGCCCGTGACGATCGGCTTCCGGACCCGGTCTTTCCGGCACTCGTTCGGCCGGCACTCGTTCGGCCTGACTCGCCCCCGCCGGACGAACGACGCGGAGATTTCTTGTCGTTGGTTGCCATGGTCAGGAGGCTAGCGCCCATCACACAGAAGAGCTCACGTAGGTCGATCGACCTATCCAGCGATCGAAGGCCGGACCGACTGGTTTGTAGAGAAATATACGAGAAAGGGACGCTCGATGAAGCGCTTGATTGGCGGCGTCGCAGTCGCCGTGGCCGTGGCAGCCGGAGCCACAGCAGTTGATGACAACACCACCCGCAATGAGGCAGGGGAGATCATCGAAGGTGGCGGCCTCGGTGTGCAGGCCATGCAGGTCGGTGATTGCCTCATCGACGTCGATGAAGAGTACGTTGAGTCAATGGAGGCCGTGCCGTGCTCTGAGCCACACGATCTCGAGGTTCTCGCGACCGTCACGCTTTCGGGTGGCGAAGCCTATCCGGGCGAGAGCGAGGTCGCTCAGCAGGCCTATGACCGCTGCGTCGACGTCTTCGAAGCCTATGTCGGCACTCCGTTCCTGGAGTCGACCATCGACGTTGCCCCCCTCTATCCCATCGAGGAAGGTTGGGAGGACTGGGACGATCGCGAGGCCAATTGCCTGTTGTTCACGATGGACGGATCGCAACTCACCAGAAGCGTGAGAAATTCGGGCCTGTGAGACGCCCGGCACTTCACCATCTCGCGGCTCCCGGTTCCTCCAGCGATGGGACAAACCGGGCAATGCACCGCCTTAGCCAGGTTGATGCATGTCCGACCAAATCGCGAAATGGGCGCCGCCCGGGTCGGTGCATTCGAACCGATGACCGCCCGGAAACGAAAAAATGTCCTTCGTGATGGTGGCTCCTAGCTCGAGCACCCTGGCTCGGGAGGTGTTGAGATTCTCCATGAAGAGAATCGGTAACGTGCCGCCAGCTGGATCTCCAATTCCGAAGCCCCCATCGAGCCGACCGTCATGGAACGAGGCATACTCCTCTCCGTGGTCAACAAACTCCCAGCCGGCGAGATCGGCGAAGAATCGCTTCGACGCCGCTACGTCACGAGTCGCGATCTCAACGTAGTCAATACGATCATTGCGTGGATCGGTCATGTCGAGATCACCCTCCTCATCGGGAAATGAGCTGATCCACCGGAGCAAAGTCGTCTGTCAGCGGCTTCGCCGATGCCACCCATTCGGCCAGTGCAGGCCCCTCGACCACGATCTCTTCGCCGGCTCGACGATCCAGCTCTTTTGCCATGGCAAGCGTGTCGATCTCGGCGTCCGAGGCCACAACCACAAAGTTACCACCGCGGCGGTTTGTGAAGTAGTCCGGTGGTGCGATCACCGCAATGTGGTCGAATATCGACTGAAGCGTTGCGACCTCGGCGCGACCGAAGTCGACCGGTGGATGATCGATGAGGTTCATCACGAGGATGGCATCGGGCCTCATGGTTCGTTTGACGTCGCGGTTGAACTCGAGCGTCGTCAGATGCCAGGGCGTCACCAGACCACCGAATGCGTCCGCGACGACGAGGTCTATCGATCCTGCCGGTATCGTCGCTACAGAAATACGTGCGTCGCCCGGCTCGAGCCGATCGACTTCTCCCGGATCCAGGCCGAGCCGCTCACGCGCGATGTCAGAGAGCGCCTCATCGAGTTCCAGCACCGTATTTGTGCTGCCGGGCCGAACGGCCTTCAGCCACTGGGGAAAGGTGAAGCCTCCGCCACCGATATAGAGCGCGTCCTGGCTGCCGTCTGTCTGTGTGCGTATGACGTCTCCGAAAACCTTCGCGTAGCGAAACTCCAGATGGGTCGGATCGGCAATATCGACAAACGAATGGCGCACGTCGTCCATCAACAGGAGTCGGCCAGTTTGCGAGGCTTCCACAATCTCGATGCAAGAGTATGCGCTTTCGATGTCACACGGGCCGGACGCAGTAGCGGTCAACGTACCGGCTGCCACCGCGAAGAGAATTCCGGGCAACAACGCTCTGTTGCCGCCATGGGTAATCACACTCCAGAGGCCGAGAAGAATCAGTGCACCGCCGAGGCCCAGCAGCACAAACCGAGAAGGAAGCGCAGCAACCAGCAAGAAGCCGGTGATGAACGTCCCTGCGATGGCACCTGCGGTTCCGAACGCTGACAGCCTTCCCACGACTGTGCCCGTATTTTCGAGATCGGCCAGTCGCAACTTGATCACCATCGGCGTGATCCCGCTCAGCACCATCGCGGGGACAAAGAATGCCAAGCCGGCCAATACGACTGCGTTGAGCGGAGTGCTGCCTCGCAGGGGCGGTCCGAGCCACTGGATGAGCGGAGCGCTCAGCATTGCCAGAATCCCACCGACCAAGAGCGCAGGACCGATGAGACGTGCGGGGTCGTAGGTGTCGGCAAGGCGACCACCTGCCCAACTACCGAGGCTGATCCCGGCCAGCACCGTTCCAATGATTGCCGTGAAGCTCTCGAGCGTGACGCCCGTGAATGGTGCCATGAGTCTTCCGGCCATGATTTCGAGAACGAGGATGGCGGCTGCACTCGTAAACACCAGAAAGCGGGCTGTTCCATCACTCATGTCGCGAGAGTACCGCCCGATTCTGGCGGCTCTACCGGGCCAACGGCTTATACGAGATACGGTGGGGTCGCATCGCTTCTGCCCCCAGTTCCCGCTTCATGAAATCGGCGTATTCACTGAAGTTGCCCTCGAACCAACGCACTTGTGAGTCTCCCTCGAACGCCAGTACGTGGGTGGCGACCCTGTCGAGAAACCATCGATCATGGCTGATGATGACTGCGCACCCTGCGTAATTCTCGAGGCCGTCTTCCAATGCGCGGAGCGTGTCGACGTCGAGATCATTCGTCGGTTCATCCAACAGCAGCACGTTGCCACCTGACTTGAGTACCTTGGCGAGATGGACACGGTTTCGTTCGCCGCCAGAGAGCTCGCCGACCTTCTTTTGCTGGTCTGAACCCTTGAAGTTGAATCCGGCTACATAGGCGCGACCATGCATTTCGCGACCGCCGATATTCACATGTTCGGCCCCACCGGTGATCTCTTCGAACACCGTATTTGAACCATCGAGCGTATCCCGGCTTTGATCCACATAGGCGAGGTCGACGGTCGGCCCGACAACCAGCTTTCCGCTATCTGGCTGTTCATTACCACCGCCCTGATAGGCATCGACGATCATGCGAAATAGTGTCGTCTTGCCGGCTCCGTTTGCGCCGATGACTCCGACGATCCCGGCGGGAGGAAGAATGAAGGACAGATCTTCGATGAGCAGTTTGTCGCCAAATCCCTTACGTACGTGCTCGGCAGTGATGACCACATCACCCAATCGCTGGTTGGCGGGGATCGATATCTCGAGCTTGTTGATCCGCCCATCGGCCGCTTTCGATTCGGCCAGCAGCTCCTCGTAGGAATTGAGACGAGCTTTTCCTTTCGACTGCCGGGCTTTGGGAGACATCCGAACCCATTCGAGTTCGCGCTTCAGGGTTGCGGCCCTCGCTCGATCCTTCTGGTCCTCGGAGTCGAGCCGGGCCTGCTTTTGCTCGAGCCAACTGCTGTAGTTGCCTTCAAACGGAATTCCTCTGCCGCGGTCCAGTTCGAGAATCCAGCCTGCGACATTGTCGAGGAAATATCGGTCGTGCGTGATGGCAACAACCGTGCCTTCATAATCCTTCAAGAAGCGCTCCAGCCATGCAACGGATTCCGCATCGAGATGGTTGGTCGGTTCGTCGAGTAATAGCAAGTCGGGTCGACTGAGAAGCAGGCGACACAAGGCCACGCGGCGTCGCTCGCCTCCCGAGAGGGTGGCTACGTCGGCGTCTCCCGGGGGAAGCCGGAGGGCATCCATCGCGATTTCGATGTTCCGCTGGAGATCCCAGGCCTTGGCAGATTCGATTTTGGCCTCGACCGCAGCCTGGCGTTCCCCCAGCTTCTCGTAGTCGGCTTCTGGATCAGCCCATCCGGCCAGCACCTCTTCGTATTCGACCAGGAGGGATGCGACCTCGCCAACCCCGTCCATGACGTTGCCGTGCACATCCTTGTTCGTATCGAGCTGCGGCTCTTGTTCGAGCAACCCGACCGAGAAACCAGGGGTCAGACGCGCCTCGCCAGTGAATCCGTCGTCGCGGCCAGCCATGATCTTGAGAAGCGAGGATTTTCCGGCGCCGTTCGGACCGAGCACACCGATCTTGGCACCGGGGAAAAACGAGAGGTTGATGTCCTTCAGCACATCTCGATCGGGCGGGTAGAACCGTCCCAGTTTGTGCATGGTGTAGATGTATTGCGCGCTCACGTGGCGGCAGGCTAGCCGTCAATCCGCCTGCAACTCGCGGCGGCCCGACAGCAAGATTCAATGTCCGGGGCTCGACTACCTCTCCGTGGGTAAGGTCACGAGACTCGACCTATTCGGAGGACCTGGTTTGGATCGGCTAGCCGGCTTCATAGTCGACCACGCAAGGCAAATCCTTGGCCTGACGGCAGTTATCACTCTGCTAGCCGTCGCGATGCTTTTTCGGATGGACTTCAACGCCGATGTGGCGTCGTTCATTCTGGAGGGCAACGAAACCGGCGAAGCCTTTTCAGAGCTCCAGAGCAAATACGAATCAGGTGACCCGATCACCGTCGTTGTCGAACTCACGGATGATGCCACCTTTCGCCAGCCGGCCAGTCTTGCCCGCCTCGTCGATTTCATCGAGGTACTCGAGGCGGTTGAAGGCGTCGATGGGGTGGCCTCGATGGTGCCGGAAGTAAATCCGCTGACAGGCGCGGCGTTGACGTCCGAGGCCGTGGCAGCGACTCCTCCTCAGGCGATCGCCGGTTTGATCGATCGAAATCCTGTCGCCGAGGTCCTGATTTCGCCGGACGGTACCGCCACGATGCTGTTCGTCACATCGCTAGACGATCCGGTCGCTACGGCCAGGACGTTGTCGGAGTTGCCGGTGCCGGAGGGCACTGAGGTCACCCTCGCAGGCAATCCCGTGATATTCGCCCAGGTCTTCGACGTACTATCGCTCATCCTGCTGGCCGTTCCGCCGCTGGTAATCATCCTGATGTTGTCGGTGTTCTATCTAAACATCGGAGACCGCCGGTTGAGCGCTCTTGCGATCATGCCGGCCATCGTTGGATCCCTCTGGACTTTTGGGACTGTGTTTGCACTCGGACGGCAGGTCGACATCATCACCGTCATCGTCCCGATTTTCGTGATCGTCATGGGTTCGGCCGACGGGCTGCACTTCATCACCCACTTTCAGGACAAGGCAACCGAAACCGAAGACAAGGTGGTAATGGTCGCCTCGGCGCTTCGCCACGTCGGCGTGCCCATGATCCTCACCACAGTTAGCACCGCCGTCGGATTCCTCTCGCTCACGTTCACCGGCGTCAAACCAATCGCAGAGCTCGGGGTGTTCGCGGCTGTTGGCATCGGCTTCGCCGGCGTCATTTCTCTCTTTGCATTGCCGGCGCTGATGTCCCGGCTGACGATCACACCCGCTCACACGACGGCGATTCTCGGTCCACGCGTCACCCGGGCATTGGAGCGGGTGATCGCGACCCGCCGTCCAGCCATCGGCCTCACATTCCTGATTCTGTTGTTTGCGATCGTGTTCATTCCACGCCTGTCCGTCGATCCGGACCAACTGTTCTTCTTCAAAGCCGACGACCCGGTCCGGATCGCGTTCGAGACCACAGAAGAACTCTTCGGTGGCGCCACTCCCCTCTTCGGTGAGTTCGTTTACGATCCGGCCACCGGCTTCAACGGCCTGGCAGGTATTGCAGCCGTGCAGCGTGAGCTCGAAGCCCTCCCTGGAATACGGAAGGTTTTCTCCCTGGCGGATCTCGCCGACGCACTCCCACCTGACCAGGTCGAACGATTTTTGGGTGGAACCGCCGCGTTGCCGTTCGGTCAGATGGTTAGCGGTGATGGCCTGAGATACATCATCTTTCCCTCAGACTTCGGGACCGACGATCTCCGGGGCTGGCTGGAGTTTGCTGAGGACGAACCGCAGATCAAGCTGTTGACGGGAATGCCGGTGGTGTGGGACGAGATCGCGCGACTCGTGCTTCGTTCTCAAGTTGTGTCGCTGGTAGCCGCTTTTCTTCTTGTCACCGCCTTGTTGGGGATCTCGTATAGACGACTTCGGGAAACCGTCATAAGCATCATTCCGATCGCGCTCACGGTTCTGACATTGCTCGCGTTCCTCGCCGCATCGGGTATCCAGCTGAATCTCATGACTGCCGTCCTTTCCAGCATCGTGATCGGGGTGGGCATCGACTATGCAATCCACTTCATCGCCGCCATCGACCTGGCTCGAGCCTCGGGCGTCGGCTATGCGTTTCGTGCGATCCGAAGCGCGGGACGTCCCATCGTTGCCAACGCACTGGGTATCGCCGTTGCCATGACTGCGCTCTGGCTATCACCCCTGGCGATTCACAGCCAGGTGTCAATGATCATGTGGGTTTCCATGACGGTTGCGGCAGCAACCGCGCTCCTCGTCATTCCGGCCTTGTTGCCAGAGGAGGCAATCGACGCCACATCACAATCAACTGCTGAGGACAATTAGGCCGCTCCGGCGATCGACGGTGGCGATTTCTTCCGTCGTGGAATCGAGACATCTGAGGTTTGTCTGACAGGAAACACGACCTCGAAGCAAGCCCCGCCCAAAAGCTCCGACTGCCGATAGGCCACCCTCCCTCCGTGCGCCTCTGCGATGGTCTTGATTACGGTGAGACCGACGCCGGACCCAGGCACGACCGAGTCGAGGCGATGGTGGCCGCGTTCGAAACCCTCCCAGATCATCAGCTGGTACCGCTCCGGCACGCCCGCTCCGGCATCGTGCATGGCGACAACCAACTCGGTGTCGACTGCGGAGACCACGAGCCGGGTTTGCGGGCTTCCATACTTGAGAGCATTGGTCAGCAGATTTACCACAACCTGCCGGAATCGGTCGGGATCGACACTGACTACGAGATCGGGGGCGACCTCGACGGTGAGATCACGCGTCGAGATCGAAACGGACTGGATGGCATGTTGCACGAGTGCGGCGATATCGGATTCGGCTCGACTGATGTGGAGTTTCTCCGAATTGTCCCTGGCAAGAAGAATCAAGTCCTGAACTATCCGGCTCATGTACACCGATTGTTCACGGGCCATGGTGATCAGCTCGTCGCCTTCAGCGACCGACATCTGATCGTCCTCCAGGAGTATGTCCAGCACTCCTAGCACTGACGTCAGTGGGGTTCGCAATTCGTGAGAGATCGACGCAATGAGCGCCTCACGCTCTCGCTCGACATGTTTCCGGTTCTCGCGGATCTCGACGCCCTGCCGGAGGATCACCAGAGCCACAAGCACCGTGGCGATCGCGAGGAGACCCTGGTTTTCGACCTGTCCCGGATTCGTGATCTGCGTGTACCCCACGAGCACGATGAGGGCGATCATCGCTGAATAAGGAGCGAGAATGGCCCAGAGAGGTTGACCGCGATCGGCGTACTCACGTGGCTTGGGCGAGTTCCGAAGGAGAAGACCCGCAGCCGTGAATCCGGCCGCGGCCATGATGTACAAGCCGTAGGCGGGACTCGCCTGATCGAACGTCTGCCCAACTCCATTCACGAAGAACGTGATGTCAGCTGTTGCTTGAATAGCGAGCGCGAAACCGAATGTGAGCAGCCGAGGATCAAACCGATAGGAGCTACGGCGCACGGCTACCCACAGCAACATCACAAGCATCACGATGTCGAGAACCGGGTAGATCGATGCTATGAGCCTTTCCCAGAACGGGGCGTCTTCCAGCTGTTGGAGGAGCTCGGCCAGAAACAAGGTCCACAGAACGGCGGCGAGCGAAACCGCCCCGATCAGCCCATCGAGAAACACCCGAGATCTCTGGGCGGTATTGCTTGCCAGATGGGGAAGAGACGCAAAGCCAGAGAGAATCAAGATGTACGCCAGCACAAAGATCAGGTCCGTAGGACCGAATGCCGGAGCAGAACCTTTCATGATTCCCAGTGTTGCTACAACCAGGACTCCTGCCGAGGCCACGAGGAAGCCACCACCCACCAGCGTCCAGGACACTCTCTCACGTCCGCTGAACGCAGAGGCATTGCGAACAATGAGCCACCCGGCCATTGCCTGGCCGACCATGACCCCGAAGGGCCCGATGATGTCTGCGACTTCCTCCTGGACCACCGAGGAAAGCAGAGCGGTCGCGACCAGCACCAGAACCGGCGCCCACGGATGCGCGCCTAGCCCGTCGATGCGTTGCGGACCCCCTGGAGAGTCTGAGTCAGTCTCCATCCATGCTGTATCGGCTGGAAGACATTGCCGGTAAAGCGATACGGCAGCTACTCGCCGTCAGAGTCGACATCGGATTGGGCTTTCCCGGTCACTCTGGCTTGTTGAGGCCGCAGGTCGATCGTTATCCCATCTCCGGCTGAACGGACGGCCGGCAGATGCCGGGCGATGGCTTCGATCAAACTCCGGACCTGGTCTTCGTCGTGGTAGTTGGTATTTGTGAAACGGATGCCGGCCTCACCCAGTTGCACGGCCGGAAATGCAGCGATGTTGACAAAGAAGCCTTCGTCCATGAGCATTTGAGTCAGCGCTACTGCGGACCGAAATCCGCCGACTTTGACGAACCAGATCGGCGTCCTATCCAGAGCGGGGGTGGGCAGATCGTATTCGACGAGAAGTGCCCGGGTGAAGTCGATCTGGCTCATCAACTGGCTTTGCCGCTCCTCGTGTTCACCACTCAGGTGAATGTCGGCCGCGGCGACGGCCGCTCCCAGTTCGGCCGGATGGATCGGTCCCGAAAACGTCATGGTCCCGCCACATACCTTCACCCGGTGAGCGGTGGAAGCATTCGGAAAAATCAGCGCCGCTCCCCCGCTTCCGAATGACTTGGCGAGCGATACGGCGACAACCATCCGATCATGGAGCGGAACCCGATCGAGGACGAATCCACGCCCGTGTTTTCCCGCCCAACCAACCCCGTGAGCATCGTCGTAGTAGACGTGGAGGTTGGGATATTCGTGCATCAGAGCTGCCACTTCGAATACGGGAGCGACATCGCCCCACATCGAATAGACGCCGTCAGCCAGATACCAGATCTTTTCGAAGTTCGGTGCGTGCTCTCCGACAGCCTCTGTGAGGGCATTGACATCGTTGTGGCGCACGATATGAACGGGAATGCCATCGCTTTGCAGCAACTGTACAGCCATGTGCACCGAGGCATGAGCCTGGGCATCCACGACCACAGCATCATCGACGCCAACCAGCACCGGCAAAGCGGACAGGTGAGCGAGCGTGGTAGTGGTCGGCATCACGACGTGAGCGTCGAATATCGCCTCGAGCCGCTCCTGCAGTTGGTCGTAGAGGTCGACAGACGTGTAGACGGTTGACGAGCTGAACACAGGACCGAACCGTTCGACCGCTTCGATAGCACCCTGTTTGAGCCGATCGTCGACGTTCAAACCCAAATAGGCACAGGACCCAAAGTTCACGATCGGATCGGATCCGACCGTCACCTCATCGCCGACCAAAACATCGTCACCAACCGTCACACGGCAGACGCCGGCTTCGACGGCACCCCCGATATGTCGTTCGGTCATGCGGAAGAACGTCTCCCGACGAGCGGCTTTCTTGCTTCGCATAGTTGACCCCTTTGCGATTTGTCATCCCCCTCGCGACGGAACATGTTCGCCCCGTCAGATCTACCAACCATCGAAACCCGCGTATCCAATGACGCGCTCGATCGAAGACTCATCTGCAAGGAACCCCTCAGACCATCACGAGCGAGTTTACAGCGCCCGTGACCACAGTCGTGATTGCGGCTACGTGATCGTATTTATGAGTCGTGCGGCTCACGACCACGCTGAGCGTTCATGCCTACCTTGATGCTCAAGCTACCAAGGAACCCACATTGAAACGCACGACCGTCCTGTCGCTTGTTCTGGCGCTACTGCTTATTGCATTGCCAGGCTCCGCGCTTGCTAACAGCTCGGGATCTGCCCGACACGAGTTGACCTCCTTGTCAACAGACCTCCACGCCCTCCTCTCATCACCAGACGAGGAGGTGGCCGAAAGGGCTGAAAAGGCCCTGGACAAGCTTGCGGACGCCACGCAGGACAAATACTGGGCAGATGAAAACCACCTGGCCAAGGACGGGAACAAGGCAATAGACAAACTCAAAGACGTCGTGAAAGAGCTCGAACATGTCATCTACGATGCGCGTGCTGCCGCCGCTCTCGCCGCAGTCGTCGTTGTGAGCGAGCGCCTCGCGCTGACCGAACTCTCCGACGCGATCGCTCGCAACGGCGAAGCAGATGAAATTCGCAAGGCTCAGGAAGATCTGGCCAAGGCGGAACTCGAGTTGGCCAAGGGCGATTTCGAGGACGCAATCGACAAGTACAAGAAGGCATGGGAGCATGCCTTCAAGGCAGAAGCCGAGATCGTCGATCCCGCGATCTCCGTGGACGTTCAGGTTGTCGGAAGTGGCTCAGGTTCATGGGCCGAGTACACGTTCCGGTTGTGGAACCTCGATACACAATCGATGATCGTGGTCTGGGGATCCAATCAAGAGGGAACGTACGGCTACACGGGAGCCAGCAATGAGGGCTATCTGCAGGTCGGAGATGATCTCTTGCAGTTCCACGTGTCGTGCTCCGATGCCTTCACCGACGGCATCGGCCAGAAGTCAGATCCGGCCGAGAGTTCACCATGGCGGGTAGTCGATGCCGACATCGTCAAGGTGAAAGACGGCGAAATCGACAAAGTCTGCCATCTCGTAGGAATGCCAGATCCCGAGCCAACCCACGACCCGGTCTGGAGCGTTTAGCAACAAACCAAACCGATTCGCCCCAGAGTCCCCGGAGCAAACTCCGGGGACTCTGGTATTTCAGGCTCATCGACCGTCGCAACCGCGACAATCGCAACTCTCACCTGAAGGGTGTTGCGTTCATGAACATTCCTCCGTGTTGTCAGGACGGATGGACCCGCCAAGCGAAATCGCATCAGGGGCGTGAAGAGGCGACCACACGCAGTGTGCTCGGAGTGGCAGTCTCGCAGAGCTCCATCACCTTCGACCAGAGTTCCTGAAACTCGGCAACTTCCATCAATTGTTGCACCTTCCCGGGATCGGAAATTGGCGCAAATGAGATGTACCGCCCAGGGTCGTTGGGGTCCTCGAGCAGGACGATTCCTCGCTCACCGGTGAGTCTCTGCGTCAGCCAATCGGATGAATCCTGCCATGCATCCACGAACTCCCGAGCGCTGTCGGGTTTCACCACCCACGTCCCCAATCGAAACATCTGCCCTATGTCCTCCATGAGCGACTTCCCGTATCGTCTGACTCAACGATACGCGTGGAGGCGACCAAGCAGACGTTGGCGTGATGCCGCCCGTCGGTCTCACATCGACGCAATCCGGCGCCGACGAACCGAAGGTGAGGAGAGCAGCCGTTCGAGCCCTCGGACGAGAACAAGATGACTCGCAGCCGCAGGCTGCATGGAGCTGCAATGAGCAGGTCGACTCCGCAACTGAGCGACGCGAACGCCGCGCAGGTATCGGCCCACATCGACGCAATCCGGCGCCGACGAACCGAAGGTGAGG
>JBFGAX010000005.1:0-77068 GCA_041567895.1 Acidimicrobiia bacterium | reverse complement strand
TCGAACCCGTTCGAACCGGAGGTGAGAACAAGCAAATATTGTCATCGGTTCGTGAGAGACGTGGAGGCCCGGAAGTCTCGTTGCCTCTAATGCGGCGTTGCCTGTGGAGATGGTGAGTTCCGAGGTGGAGGATTGGAGTTGCGAAGCAACTCCCAAGCAACGCCGGAGGCGTTGCCTCGAACCCGTTCGAGCCGAAGGTGAGAAACAAGCAAATATTGTCATCGGGGCGTGAGAGACGTGGAGGCCACGAAATCTCATTGCCTCAATCAGGCGTCTATGTGGAGATGAACGGATTCGAACCGATGACCCCCTGGTTGCAAACCAGGTGCTCTGCCAGGCTGAGCTACATCCCCGGACCGAAGGTAGTTTAGGGCCGGATCGTAGGATGGCAGAGCTCGACAGCCTTCCGATGGAGTCCCCGTGAGCGTGTCAACATTCGTTATTGCGGTTGCGATCGGCGTTGGGATAATGGCGTTCGCCTTCTGGGCCGTCCGCTTGCTCGCCACGCCCGCACCCCCTGAACCGGATCCGGAAGATCTGATAGAGGTGAGCCACAACTATCGATGCTCGGTGTGTGGCATGAAATTGACGATCACTGCAGCTCAGGATGACGATGCCGCCGCTCCTCGCCATTGTCGTGAGGAGATGATTCCTGCATGACTGCTGGGTTTTCCGAAGCTTCACAGGAGTAATTACAGGTTTGTAATTACCCACAGGTGTGGATAAGCCTGTGGATAACCGGCTCCGATCGAAGTACGCCGATCGAATGACGCAAGAACGAACTCTGTAACGCGCTAAAGCGCGTGACAGCTCCTGGGCCGTCACGCGCTTTGCACGTCTTTCAGATACTGGCTACATGTCCACGGTTTCGTAAACGCTCACCGTGCCACCGTCGTCGAAAATGGGGCAGCCCTTGGCGTGGGTCACCGCGCTGTCGATGGAGTCGGCCGAAATCACGGTGTAGCCCGTGAGCCTTCCGGCTCCGGCCTCCGAAACTGCTCCATTGCCGTCGATGGTTTTCGCCTGGCCGAACGGAGCGCCGCCATCGACGATGGCGGATCCGAGTTCGCCGTACCAGTTGTTCCACGCCTCCATGGTTCGGGCCTGGTCCGCTTCGGTTTCCGGGATGCTCCCGCCTGCGTAAGCCAACACATAGTTAGCCATGTTGTCACTCCTTTCGAGGATGTTCATGAAGACAACGAATGAGAGCGAAGCGAATCGACAGGAACTTTTGAATGTTCCGTCGGCTACTTGAAGTTGAGCATCATTCCGAAGCCGGCACCGATGAGTCCCAGACCTCCGACAAACCACCAGGAGCTCGATCCGCCAGGAAAGGCGCCGATGTAGTTCAGGATGATGAGCAGCGAGCCGATAGCGAAGAGACCAAGCATGATCCCTACATAGATCTTGCTCGACTCGGCTTCGACTTCCTTTTGAGGAGTCCTGGGATTCTCGCGTACAGGTTTACTTCGGTTATTTTGGGGCCGCGCCATGATCAAGGACATTAGCAAATGGTTCAGCTAGACAGCCCACCTGCACCCTCTACTTCTGCGAATTCGTCTGTGTCGACGGTCATATCCATCGTCCGGGGACTGGGGTGGACGTTGATCTGGATGGGGGTCTATCTCCTCGGATTTGTTGCCTACCAACTGTGGTTCACCAATATTCTCACCGAGCGCGATCAGGCTGAGCTTGAGGCCACGCTCGAATCACGTTTCGCGGCCGTAGAGGTCGACAAGGTTCCGCTTGAAGAGGTGTATGACCCCTTCAGCGGTCTCACGTTTGGCACCGATGGCACGGATCCCGTTGACAACAGGGGCAATGAGGCCGCGTTTCTCCTCGTTGAACCGGCGGCTCCGGCCGGCGATGCCTTCGCTCAGATCAGGATTCCCAAGATCGAGGTAGATGTCACGATGGTTGAAGGGGTCGAGCGCAACGCTCTGAAAAAGGGGCCAGGGCATATGTCCGACACGCCGCTTCCAGGTCAACCTGGCAACGCGGTGATCAGCGGTCACCGCACTACCTATGGGGCTCCATTTCACAATCTGGATGCGCTGACACCGGGCGACCTGATCGAAGTCGATTCGGCCATCGGCACGCACACGTATGTTGTGCGAGAGGCCCCCGAACGCTGCCGAACCGATGAAGGCCTTTGCATCGTCCCACAGACCGGACTGTGGGTTACCGATCCGCGTGAAGGAGCCTGGTTGACGCTCACCACGTGTCACCCCAAGTTCTCGTCACGGCAGCGCCTGATCGTGTTTGCCGAACTCGTTGACGGACCAAACGCAGCCATTCTGGGGGCGGCATGATCTGGCTCTTCGAGCGCCTTCCAGGCAACAGACCCACCCGGATCGCAATCATGGCGGTTCTCGTTCTCGTGGTACTGACCGTCGTCATCTGGAGTTACGAGCTGCTCGGCGACTTGTTGGATAGCGGTGGTACCGTTAGCGGGTGAACGTCCTCGTCCTCGACAATTACGACTCCTTCACGTACAACCTCGTCCAATACTTTGGCGAATTGGGAGCGGATGTGGAGGTGGTCCGCAACGATGTCATGGACGCCGAAGCGGCCCGGGATCGACGCCCCGACCGAATCGTCATCTCGCCCGGCCCTGGCCGTCCCGAAAACGCGGGATATTCGGTCGAGTGGATATCTGAGCTGGGACCGGAGATACCGACGCTGGGAGTTTGCCTGGGACACCAGGCCATCGCGGTTGCGTTTGGTGGTTCGATTGTGGCCGCCCCTGAACCGCGCCATGGCAAGACGTCGGAAATGGAACACAACGGAGAAGGTGTTTTCAACGGACTTCCGAACCCCTTCATTGCTACTCGATATCACTCGCTCGTTGTTGAGGAGCCGCTCCCCAAGGACCTCGAAGTGACGGCTCGATCAGAAGATGGTGTGGTTCAGGGGTTGCGACACAAGGACCTTCCGATAATCGGCGTGCAGTTCCACCCCGAGTCGATCATGACCACCGAAGGCATGGCGATGCTCAAGAACTTCCTCGTTTAGACCTCAAGCCTGGCTTCCCAGCAACCAGGTTGGCGCTTATCTGTCAGCGGGTGGGTCGCGATCGATGTCGGCGGAAGACGTTCGATCGGCTGTGGTGTCGTTCCCGGCTTCGATCTCGTTCCCGGCTTCGATCTCGGATTGGACTTTTTTGATCTTGGCCTCGATCTCTCCCAGGGGATCGGACGTCTCGATCTCATCGATAATCATGTCTACGCGTTCGGATGGCGATGCCGCCATCTCGGCTTCCTTCTTAGCAAGTTCCGAATCGAGGGACTGGCCGACGCGTGTAAGGCCTTCCTTCACGTCGGATGCCTCGGACTTGAAGATTCGGAGAAGATCTTTCCACCAGGTCATGGTCGCGAGCCTAACCGTCCGGATCCGGTGGGACTGAAGGCTCTAGTCCAGGCCGTTGAGCCGGGTCATGATTGTGAATAGGTTCACAATGTCCATTGCAACAAGGCACTTCAAGAAACGCCAGTCAGGGCTCACGGTCCGCAACGCTGGAGAGCGCGGTCAGGTGATGAGCGAGATCGATGTCGCTCGGATCGCCAAAGCTCTTTCACATCCGGTGCGCATTCGTCTATTGCTTCAACTTTGTTCTTCGGACGTGACCCAGGCCAAGGAGCTCGTGACCATCTTTGATCTCGCTCAGTCCACGGTTTCGGAACATCTCCGGATCTTGCGCGAGGCCGGATTGGTCGCGGTCAGGCGCGAAGGCTCCCGGAAGTTGTATTACGCCCGTGCGTCGGCCTTGATCGCGTTCGCCAACCAGATCGACGGTCTGGTGTGCGCGTGTCAACTACCGGAGGGCATTTGATACTTCAACAGTGTGACCCAATGCCCTACACGACATCGCCGATAGACGAAATACTTGTGAATACATTCACAAAGTGAACACCACTACTGAAAGGGAAAGGAGAATCTCATGGCGAAGCGCCTAAAGACTCTCGGAGTTGTCCTCACAATCGTGGGGATGATATTTGTTATTGCAGGCGGAGTCGCCTTCGTCAAGGTGCAGGACGGATATGACTCGTTGCAGGCCTTCAGCGAATCACAAAACGTGACGCTGAACTACAACGACGAAGGCCAGCTGATCGACAGAGGAACCACTGAGGGTGCAGACGCCATCATGTTGCTGTTGACAGATGCCTGGGCTTATCCCGTTGTTGAATCCGATCTAAATCCCGACGATCCTCTGGTGAACACGGCCAGTGAGTACATGTTCCAGATGGCGACGATCACCTATCACACCCTGCATGGAACACAGACGGTGGTACTGACCGAGGACGTCGAGTACAACGGTGAGGTGTTTACCGCAGGCACATATGAGGTTGAGGTCGACGGCAAGTACTGGACCGACTTCGATCGCATGCATCCCCTCGAGGGACCTGCTCGGGGAGCGGCCTGGAGCGGAACAGCACATGGCTTGATCGCAGAGCTGGGTGTTGGCACCGTGACGCACTCGACGCTGCAGATGGGTCTCGGTCTTGCCGGAGTCACCGGCGGACTGGGACTGGCCTTCGCTCTCGCAGGGTTTGGCTTGATCTGGGCAGCTCGTGAAGACGAGTTCGTTGTTCCGGACAGCCCCAAAGAACTGGTGCGAACCAGCTAGTACAGCTAGTAGTAGCAAGACAGAAACATGGGCTCCTGCGATCGGGGCCCATGTTTCGCGTTCAGTTGACGATTCGCCATTGTTCCTGGTCCCCGGTGACCACGTCCTCACCAACCAGACTGGCCAACCCTGATTGGAGTCGTTCCGTGGGAAGAGACGTTTTCTCGAGCAGGTCATCGAAGCTTTGTGGCCCGTTGACGAGGTTCCGAAGAATCGCTCCCCGGGCTTGACGCAGGCTTCCCTGAAATGCGGGCTGCGCAGTAGGCGCCACGTAGATGGTTGGATCAACGCACCATTCGGCGACCGGGCAATCCTCGCAGTGCGGTTCCGGCCGACACGCCGATTGTGCCAGGTCCATGACCGCCTGATTCCACTCGGCTGGTCGGTTGTGGCAGATGAGTGACCATGCCACCTCGGCAAGGTCGGCCGTACCGAGAGCTCGACCCACCCATCGACTGAGCACGCGACGATGGTTCGTGTCGATCGCCGGGACGACTTCTCCCCATGCCAGGGTCGCCACGGCCGCTGCGGTATACGGTCCGACTCCAGGTAGTGCTCGCAGGCCATCAGAGTCATCAGGCCACCCATGCTCGCTCAGGTGCCGAGCGGCCTCTTGCAGCCGAAGCGCCCTGCGGTTGTAACCGAGGCCACTCCAGGCTGCGAGAACCTCAGCCCGGCCGACTGCGGCGAGAGCTGCCGGAGTAGGAAACTTCGAAATGAATAGGGGAAGCCGCTGGTTCACCCGATCCAGTTGAGTTTGTTGTGACATGACCTCCGCGACCAAAATGACCCACGGATCGTCTGCCGTGCGCCAGACCACTTCCCGCGAATGATCCGTCCACCACGTCAAAAGTGCTCTGGTGCGTTCTGCCCGCTCGACCGCTTGGCACCGCTCGACCCGGGTCTCCTGGCTAGCCGTCTCCATCTCCATCAGGCGGCGGTTCCTCGGGCGGCGGCTCCGGCTCGAACCCGATGCTCACGGTCACCAGGCCTCCCGGTTCGAGAAGGACGCCGGCGGTGGGGAACTGGCTTTGCACGGTTCCGCCGAGGCCAGAGTTGATCGGAACCTCGGTTGGTTCACCTTCGGAATACTGGAGCCCGAGGAGCTCGATCGCATTTCGGGCAGCGTCTGCTTCATCTCCGAGAACGTTCGGCACTTCCACGGGCTCGGGTCCTCTCGAGACGATGACAGTGACGGTTTCGGTCTCGTTGATCACCACTCCGGCCGCTGGATTGGTACGAATCACGATGCCCTCTGGAACCGTCGGATGGAACTCGAGTTCCCGGTTCACTTCCACTCCGAGGTTGGCGAGCGCCAATGTTGCCTGCGCTTCTTCGAATCCAAAGTATTCAATCAGAATCACTTCTTTCGGGCCTTTGGAAACCGTCAGGGTCACCGGCGTGTTTCTGAGCTGAGTCGTCCCCGCGGCCGGATCCTGGGAAATTACGATCCCCGCAACGACCTGAACGTCATTGACTTCCTCCACTTCGACTTTGAGATTCTGAGCCGTCAGTTCGGCGGTGGCGGTCACGACGTCGAGGCCTTCGACGTTTGGCACTGCAAAGGTCTCAGGACCGTCTGAGATGATGACCCGAACTGTCGACTTCGGTTCAACCTTGGCCCCGGCAGGTGGTTCGGTTCGCACGACGAGTCCTTCTGATACCTCGTCGGAAGCTTCGCGGCTCGTCTGGATGCGAAGGTCGGCGTCCTGAATCGCTTCTTCGGCCTGGGCCTGGGTGAATGACGTGATTTCTGGTACCGAGATCAGCAGGGCTTCGGGATCGGGGTCACCCAGTCCCCTTGCCACAAAAAAGAACCCAACCGTCGTGACGATGAGAACGGCAATGACTCCGAGAATCACACCCCAGGAGATACCGCGCGCGGGCGGCATCGGCATGGCCTGCCGATACGCCTCCTCGGGTGGTGCTGTTGGAGGCGGGGGTGGCGGGGCGTCGACCAGTCGAGTTGCCATCGCCGTGTTGAGAGCGGCATCGACAGGCAGGCCTTGTAGATATCGCAGCAGGTCTTCCCGCATCGCCTCGGCGGTTGAATACCTGTCAGCCGGACCCTTTTCGAGAGCTCGCATGACAATCGCATCGAGCTCGGGAGAAACATCAGGATTGAACGTCGAGGGAGGTGCCGCGAACTCCGAGACGTGCTGGTAGGCAACCGAAACGGGGCTCTCGCCCGAGAAGGGAGTGCGGCCTGCGAGCATTTCATACAACACGATGCCAAGCGAATAGATATCGGAACGAGCATCGGCCGGAAGGCCTTGAGCCTGCTCAGGACTGAAGTACGTTGCGGTACCGATCACCGCACCCGTGCGGGTGAGTTCTTCGGAGTCGTCCCACGCTCTGGCAATACCGAAGTCGGTCACTTTCACGCTGCCGTCCCCGCGGAGCATGATGTTGCCGGGTTTGACGTCACGGTGGACAAGGCCACCCCGATGCGCCACCTCCAGAGCAGCTGCTACCTCGGTGGCGATTTCCGCCGCACGCCTTGGGTGGACGGATCCTTCGGCTCTCAGGATGTCGCGCAGTGTCTTGCCCTCGACAAGCTCCATGACGATGTATCGAACGCCCTCTTGTTCGCCGGTGTCAAAGATGCTCACGATATTGGGATGGCTGAGGTTGGCTGCAGCCATCGCCTCCCGTTTGAAACGTTGTATGAAAGAAGGGTCGGACGAGTGTGCGGCGTGAAGAATCTTCACCGCGACGCGACGTTGCAAGAGCTGGTCTGCCGCCTCCCAGACATCGGCCATACCCCCGCGAGCCAAATGCTCTGAAAGGCGATAGCGGCCCGCTAATAGTTGCTGGTTCATAGGACGTCCGACGACATCAGAAACATGATAGGAGTCACCGGTAATCATGATCCTGCGAGCCAGGCAGCCATGACGTCACGGGCAATCGGAGCAGCAACCGCACCGCCGGTGGCATCGGCTCCGATGAGACCTCCATCTTCGACGACGACCGCCACGGCGACGGATCGTTCGCCGCGAGTCGCGAATCCGATGAACCACAAATCCGGATTGCCACCCGGTCCCTGAGCGGTGCCGGTCTTGCCGCCCACCTCGGCCCCTTCGATGGCTGCGGAACGACCCGTTCCCTGGGTGACGGTTTTGATCATGAGGTCCTTTAGGGCGGCAGCGGTCCCGGGTCCGATCGCCCGTTCTCTGATTGCGGATTGCGTTGCTTGTATGACGGTGAGATCCCGTTCAAAGGTTTCCGCGACCAAATATGGCTGCATGCTGATCCCGCCATTGGCGACTGTCGCAGCCACCACGGCCATTTGTACGGGTGTTGCGCGGACGTCACGTTCACCAATCGCCGTTTGGGCCAGACCTGCCCGGTTGCCTGAGAAATCTGTTGGTATCTGAGATTCGATGAGCTCCATATCGAGACCGAGATCCTGATTGAATCCAAACGCCTGGGCCATGTCGATGAGATCGTCCTCGTCTACGTCCAAACCCAGTTGCCCGAACACGGTGTTGCACGATCTGGCGAAAGCGACTTCCAGTGTCACCGGCTCTCCGCCGTTGCAGAAACCTCCGTTGAAGTTGGAGATCGTGGACGTAGAGCCGGGCAGCACCAACTCCGTGACATCCTCAAAAAGGGTCCGGGCATTGGCCGTTCCGGATTCGAGGGCGGCCGCTGTCGTGATGACTTTGAACGCCGACCCAGGCGGGTATAGCTCCGCCCGGGTCCGATCGAGCAGTGGCTTGCCTGGTTCTCGATTGATGGCGTCGCCATACTCGGTGTCACCGGCCACCAGGCGATTGGGGTCATAGGTGGGAGAGGAGTACATCGCCAGCACCTCGCCTGTTGAAGGTTCGATCGCCACGACGGCACCGGGTTGATCACCCAATCCCGCCCTTGCCGCATCTTGTAACTCAGGCGAAAGCGTGAGTCGGAGTCCCTGTCCATCTGTGTCTCGTCCCAGAATTTCGTCGATCATTCCGGAGAACGTGAGGTTCCTGCTCGACGACAAGTCGCTGCTTCTCTCGGACTCCAGGCCGCGTTCTGCGAAAAGAAACGTGGCGTAGCCAACCGGATGGGAGAAGAGACTGCCGAACGGGTAACGCCGTTCGAAGGCCGCTGTTTGGCTGCTGACTTCGATCGATTCGGCGATGAGCCGCCCGTCGCGGGCGACGATCGGACCTCGCTCCCGGCCGGCACGAGCTGCCAGGAGGCGTGGATTTCGTTCGTCGTCGCGATACTCAGGGCCTTTGATCACCTGGATGAACGTCAGCATGACGACCAGCAAACCGAAGAAGAGATATATCGAGGCAGCCACCAGGCGGATAGACCTGTTCACCGGTGCTCCTCCTGTGAGATGACCAGGAGGATCGACAATGCCACCGTATTCGACAGCAGCGACGAACCGCCGTAGGACATGAACGGCAAGGTGATTCCAGTGAGGGGAAGAAGCCGGGTGACTCCTCCGATGATGATGACTGCTTGCACGCCGATGACCGTGGTGATGCCTGCTGCCAGGAGCTTTCTGAACGGATCGCGACTCCGAACAGCGATGCCGAATCCGGCAGCCACCAGGAGCGCGAAACCGACAAGAACTCCCACCGCGCCGACAAAGCCTGTCTCCTCGGCGATGGCAGCGAAGATGAAATCAGTTGCCGCACTGGGAATCAGATCAGGTCGTCCCAATCCGATGCCTGAGCCTGCGATAGATCCGGAACCCATTGCAAACAAGCTCTGGGCAATCTGATAACCGGCGCCCTCGAAATCGTCGAATGGCGCGATCCACGCGTTGTAGCGGCGCTGAACGTGCGAGAAGGCTTGAAACGCGCCAATTGTCCCGACGGCGAATAGACCCACACCTGCGAGCGGGAATACTCCCTGGCCAGTCGCCATGTACAGCATCGCCATGAACACCGCGAACAACAAGAGCGAGGCTCCGAGATCTCGTTGATACACCATCACGATCAAGCTGGCCAACCAGGCGACCACCAGAGGCATGAGCTGGCGGGGTTCTGGCAACTCGAGATTGGCCACCTTGCGATGAACCTGCATCAAGGCCTGGCGGCGCTCAGCAAGGTAGCTGGCGAAAAAGACGACGAGTGCCAGCTTGCCGACCTCTCCCGGTTGAAACTGAAGAGAGGTATTGCCCCATAGATTCAGCCGCAGCCAGAGTCGTGACCCGTTGACCGTGACACCTCCGAGCGGCCAGGAGCCTGGCAGTAACGGTGCCATCAGCAGAAGAACCCCACCCATCAACAGCAGATACCTGTATCGACGCAGAACGGCGGTTCCATCACGCAACCAGAGAATCGTGAGGGAAGCGAGCGCAGCTGCCGCGATGAGCCACCAGCGCTGGAGAGACCCGAGTGATGGGTTCAGCCGATAAACCTCGGTGATGCCTACTGCGGACAGGATTGCGGCCAACGGCAGCAAGTACGGATTTGCCCCGGGAGTCAGCCGACGCACGGTAGTCCACAAACCTCCCCACGCAACAACAAAGGTGACGAATGTAAGGGCCACCTGAGCATCGACGGATCCGCCCGAACTGAGGTTGGCTATTGCTACGCCTAGAGCAGCGAGGACAGCTGACCCCAGGATGAGGGAGGCCTCGGCGATCCGGTTCACGGCAAAATGTCTATGACCGCCACCGAGATGTTGTCCTCACCGCCGGCCATGTTTGCCTTCTCTACGAGTGCCCACGCAGCTGGTTGAGCGCCTTCGACAGTGCGTAATACATTGGCAATCTCGTCGTCGGTGACCATGTTGGTGAGGCCATCGGTACACAGGAGATAACGATCTCCCACTTCGATCTCTTGTTCGAGATTGTCTATGTCGACTTTCCAGTCGGTGCCGAGCGCCCTGGTGATGACATTCTTACGTGGATGATTGACGGCCTCTTCGTCGCTGATCTGGCCTTGGGCGAGCATCTCGTTGACGAGACTGTGATCTTCGGTCAGCTGATGTAGTCCGCCGTCCGTAAAGAGGTAACAGCGGCTGTCACCAACGTGAGCCACTTCTACGCGTCCCTTACTCGAAAACTCTGCGAGCGTCAGCGTGGTTCCCATCCCTGCCCGGTCCGGTCGGATCATTGATTCGCGCATCACTGCTTCGTTTGCAGCCTGCACCCTCGAGGCGGGGGGACCGTCGTGGGAGGTGGCAGCTTCGACGGCCACTTGTGAAGCGATTTCGCCTGCGACATGTCCGCCCATGCCGTCGGCCACCATGATCAGCAGGCCTTTGTCGTTGGTGCCGGGGTCGATAGGAGATACAAAATCTTCGTTGCGGTCGCGGACAACCCCCGGATTCGTTGCGGTCGCCCATGCAAATGTCATCTTGTGTCGCCCGAGCTTCATTGCACTTCCATGATGGTTTTGCCGACCTGGACGGTGTCTCCCTTGGACAAGAGCGTAGATGACGTGATGCGTCTTCCATTGACGTAGGTGCCGTTCGTTGTTCCCAGATCCTGTACCTGGAGCTGGTCGTCTTCAAACGTGAACCGGAGGTGGAAGCCAGAGGCATACGAATCCTCGAGGACGAGATCGGCCTCCTCGCTTCGGCCCATGACGAGCGAACCCCGTATTTCAGCGACCACTCCGGCCTGGGTCGGCGACGTGATGATGGCCACCTTTCCGCCGGCTCGCCTTGCAAGAACCGGCACCCCCGCATCCCCACCGAGATGGGAGCCGATGGATCGACTCACGAGCCAGAGGAACAGATACATGAGACCGATGAAGGCAATTTTCAGAAGGTTGGCGATGATCGGAGGCATTAGAGCGTTCGAAGGTGAAACGAGGCGGTGCCGAATGTCAGGAGATCGCCATCTGCTATCCGGGTGGCATCTGTGACTCGTTGCCCATTGACGGCCGTGCCATTTGCTGAACCGATGTCGTATAGCCACACGGAGCCTTGCTCGGTCCAGAGGATCGCTTGTCCTCGCGATATCTCGAGGTCGGCAAGAACGACATCAGCCGAGCGGCTACGCCCTATCAGCGCCCGGTTCATACGGATCGGAATTCGCCGTTGGTCCCGTACCGACTCCAGATACGCCCACGCCGCACGATGTCCGGGAACGGTTGCACTCTCGATTGCAACCGAACCTGCAGACATGTTCGGATCAACCACGATGACGACATCCGCCGGTCCCTTGAGGCGCCAGCCATTCTCGCGAGCGGCCTCCTCAACGACTTCGTTGAGCTGGGCTGATGAACTGGTTTCGCCGTCTGCGACGAAGACATCGAAGTGATTAGGGGCGACAGGTCCGACTGCGTCGTGCGTGACGTTGAGGTCTGCTTCTCGCACGATGCGACTCGCCACCTCCAGAACATCGAGCCCTCCACCGAAAAGGCGAGCGCCAACGCCCTCAACGAGCCGTTCTATTTTCCTTTCCAGGCTTCGAGCGATTGCCACGTGACCTCCGGCTAGACCGAGCCATACGGTAACGCGGTGAAGCGTGAGAACTGCCATCAAATCTCGAGGCGGCGACTATTGCGCTCACGACCCTGCCGCTTGGAGAGCACCCCCTCCAAGCCAGTTTCGTCCAACGTCGTAACATTGGAGAAAGAAATCCCTGCATCACTGGAGATTTGATGGCCCAACGTCCCCGACTGACAATCCCCGAGCCAAGGTTCAGACCCGGCGACGATCCAGATTTCAGCGGAATGGATATACCCGGAGCAGGTGAAACACGTCGCCCGGACATCGATGCCGAGCCGAGGGAGATACGCGATTTAGCCGATGGCTTGATCCGGGTTCTCGGCGACGACAATAAGGCCACCGGGCCCTGGCAGTCCGATCTCACGGCTGCCCAGCTCATCAAGGGTCTCACAGACATGATGAGAGTTCGTGAATTCGATCGGCGCATGATGGCCGCACAGAGACAGGGGAAGACCTCGTTTTACATGCAATGCCTTGGTGAGGAGGCGATTGCATGTGCGTTCCGTGCTGCGATGGCGGACTCTGACATGAACTTCCCGACGTATCGGCAACAAGGTCTCCTCATCGCCCACGGATATCCGATGGTCGACATGATGAATCAGGTCTATTCGAACGAGGAAGATCCGATCAAAGGGCGTCAGCTACCGATCATGTATTCCTCTCGTGAGCACGGCTTTTTTACGATCTCGGGCAATCTTGCGACGCAGTTCATCCAGGCGGTCGGCTGGGCGATGGCTGCCTCGATCAAGGGCGAAAGCAATATCGCCGCGGGGTGGATCGGAGACGGTGCGACGGCCGAATCGGATTTTCACTCGGCGATGGTTTTCGCATCGACCTACCAGGCCCCCGTTGTCCTCAATATTGTGAACAACCAATGGGCGATTTCGTCCCATCAATCGCTGGCGCGGGGTCGAGCGGATACGTTCGCAGCAAAGGGCATCGGTTTCGGGATTCCGGCCCTTCGGGTAGATGGCAACGATTATCTCGCCTCGCACTCGACCGCCGAATGGGCCCTCGAGCGCGCCCGTCGGGGCCTGGGGCCGACCTTGATCGAATGGGTCACCTATCGCGCCGCGGCGCATTCGTCTTCGGATGATCCCTCGGCGTATCGACCGCCGAATGAGGCGGCCATATGGCCACTCGGCGATCCCATCGAACGGCTGGCCAATCACTTGATCGAACTCGGCGAGTGGTCGGCCGAGCGTCAGCAGGAATTGGCGGACAGCATCGAGGAAGAGGTTCGGGTTGCTCAAGCTGAGGCCGAATCCCACGGCACACTTCACGAAGGGCCGAAGCCCACAAGGGACATCTTTGAGGGCGTGTATGAAAAAATCCCTCCTCATCTGCAAAAACAACGAGATCTTCTGGAAGGTATGACATGGCGAGAATGACCATGATCGAATCCATCCGGGATGCCCATTTCGTGGCGATGGAGGCAGACGACGCCGTCGTGGTCTTTGGCGAAGACGTCGGACACTTTGGCGGCGTGTTTCGATGTACGCAGGGCTTGCAGAAGAAGTTCGGAAAGCACCGGTGTTTCGATTCACCGATCAGTGAGCTCGGCATCGTCGGCGCCGCGATCGGGATGGCGGCCAACGGCCTTCGACCGTGCGTGGAGATTCAGTTTGCCGACTACATGTACCCCGCGTACGACCAGATTGTCTCGGAAGCTGCTCGAATTCGCCATCGATCCGTTGGAGATTTCACAGTGCCGATGACGGTCCGGATGCCGACGGGCGGGGGCATCTATGGAGGCCAAACCCACTCGCAGAGCCCGGAAGCGCTCTTCACCCACGTTGCAGGACTCAAGACGGTCGTTCCGTCTAATCCTTACGACGCCAAGGGTCTCCTACTCGCCTCCATCGAAGACAACGACCCGGTGATGTTCCTGGAACCGAAGCGTCTGTACAACGGACCGTTCGACGGTCATTACGACCGACCCGTCGTTCCCTGGTCGAAACACGAATCAGCAGAGGTGCCCGAAGGGCACTACACGGTGCCTCTCGGCAAGGCAGCAATACGCAGGCATGGGAACGATCTCACGGTGCTTGCGTATGGAACCATGGTGTATGTCGCCTTGACTGCCGCCGAAGAAGCGGGCATCGACGCCGAGGTCATAGATCTTCGAACGCTGGTGCCCCTCGACACGGACCTCATCATCGAGTCGGTGAAGAAGACGGGCAGATGCCTCGTGGTACACGAGGCAACGCGAACATCCGGTTTCGGAGCAGAGCTGGCGGCCATCGTTCAGGAAGAGGCCTTCTTTCACCTCGAAGCGCCGATCAGGCGGGTCACCGGTTGGGACACTCCATACCCGCACGCTCAGGAATGGGATTACTTCCCAGGGCCGGACCGGGTAAAGGCTGTGATGTCCGACGTCATGGAGGTTTGAGTGAGCGACTATGTCTTCAAGGTGCCCGATGTGGGGGAGGGAGTTGCCGAGGCCGAACTCGTTTCCTGGTTCGTCGAAGTCGGCGATCAAGTCGAAGCCGATCAGCGTCTAGCTGAAGTCGTGACCGACAAGGTGAGTATCGAACTCCCGAGTCCCATTTCCGGCGTGGTGGTTTCCTTGCACGGTTCACCTGGCGAACGCCTCGCGGTGGGTGCTGAACTGGTCATACTCCGACCGAACGGTGAGAGCGCACCGCCTCCGGAGTTGGAGTCCATCGCACCGCCGCCTGCTGCGGCCGAGGAACCCTCCGTCGAACCCGCACCGGTCGACCCGACCGACCTCGAGCAGGCGGGGAGCATGGTTCCGCCGACCCGACCTACGGCCACACCACCGGTACGTCGTCGCGCCAAGGAAGCCGGAATCGATCTGAGCTCGATCCAGGGCACAGGACCGCAAGGCCGGGTGACTCACGGAGATCTCGATCGGGTCCTCGGCGACGTAGAGGTTTCTCCCTCGAGCACGGTCACGGAAGTACCTGTGGTCGGGATCCGGCGTGCTATCGCGGACCAGATGTCGCGTTCCAAGTCGCGAATTCCACACATCACCTACGTGGAGGAGATCGATGTCACTGCTCTCCAGACGCTTCGGGAGACCCTCAATCGCGACGAGAGAAAGACCCGAATCTCGATTCTTCCGTTTGTCATGATCGCCATAGCCCGCGCGATTTCCGAGCATCCCAGGGTCAATGCTCGATTCGACGATGATCGCGGTGTGATCGAACAAGATTCGGCCGTTCACATCGGTATTGCGACCCAGACTCCATCCGGGCTGCTGGTGCCTGTTGTGCGCAACGTCGAGACGCTTGATCTGTGGGCATGTGCAGCGGAGCTGGCGCGAGTCTCGGAGGCGGCAAAAAAGGGCAAGTCTTCTCCGGCAGATTTGAAAGGCTCGACCATCACCATTTCATCGCTCGGCTCTCTCGGGGGAATCGTTTCAACGCCGGTGATCAACCATCCCGAGGTGGCAATTGTCGGCATCAACAAGGTTCAGATCCGCCCGGCATGGGACGGCGTTACGTTCTCACCGCGGAAGATGATGAACCTGTCTTCAGCGTTCGATCATCGCGTCATCGATGGGTGGGACGCAGCAACCTTCGTCCAAACGGTCAGGGGCTTTCTCGAAGAACCTGCCACGATGTTCATCGACAAGCGCGGCTGACTACCGGCAGGCCGATGCTGGTCAGGCTTTGCCTGCCGCCATTCGTTCGCTTTCGGTTTGCAGGCTCTTGGCCAGTCCGGCAATACCTTTGCGCATCTGCTTGTCGACGAAACCTTTCAACACCCGCCCCATGAGATTGGGCGTATAGCTGTAATGCAGCCTCAGCTCGGTTCCGTCTCCGCTTTCCTCGATATGGAAATCGGCGGAAGCATTCGAAATCGGAAGTTTGCGGGTCTTGAAGATGTTGATTTTCAGGCGCTTGTGAGGCTCGTGATGGTCGACACGTTCTTCAACGCCCCCAAACGGAGCCAGCTCGCAGAATCGCGTAGAGCCCTCGGTCACAGGTCCGTCGGAGGTCAAACCGGATTCTTTCACGCCTGGATTCCATCGTTGGATATCGCCAAAGTCGTGGAGTACGTCCCAGACAACGCTCAACGGCGCTTCAATGGTCCTCGTGATCGTGAATTCCGGCATGAGTCTCGTCCCTCTTCGTGTTCACGGATCAAAACGCCAGGTGTGGTGGCTGTATTCCGTTTACCTCTCGACAACGAAGCGGCTCAGGGCAGAATGAAGGCCATGGTCGACCTTCACTTTGATGCTGATGATCCTGAACTCCCTGAATGTCAGAGCCTGATCGATGCTCACCTCACGTTCGCCAGGACGCATACGCCGCCAGGCCACGTTCACGCTCTCGGATCGGAGGCACTCGGAACCGATGATGTCTCCTTTTTCACGGCGCGTCGCCAGGGCGTTCCGGTCGCGATGGCTGCACTCCGGGATCTCGGCGAACGCCACGCCGAGATCAAGTCGATCCACACTGCTTCTGAACACCGGGGCCAGGGCGTCGCAAAATTCATGCTCGAACGCGTGATGGGAGTCGCCCGTGAACGGGGAATGAAACGTCTCAGTCTGGAAACCGGAACTCAGCCCGCCTTCGAACCTGCGCGCGCTCTGTTCCAATCACTGGGTTTCGAGGTCTGTGAACCATTCGCCGACTACACAGACAACCCAAACAGCGTTTGCATGACGAGGCTGTTGCCTGAAGCCTGAAGCGGCGTCGGGAGATCTTGTTCCTGTGGTCAACCGTCGTGGGCGAGAGAGGACTTGAACCTCCACGAGCCGAAGCTCACAGGCACCTGAAGCCTGCGCGTCTACCAATTCCGCCACTCGCCCGAGTAACTGAAGCGGCGCCAGGTTACTAGCTGATGGGTGCAGTTTTCGAGAGACATCGGCGAGGGGGGACTCGTCAGGCGCAGATTGAAATACCGCGGTCGAAATTACGTTCTCCGACGCCTACCCGGAGGCGTCGCCTGTTGGCCTCGATAGGATCACGCCAGCATGTTGCTGGGTCCCCCTCCCCGTCGTCGCAGGCGATGGCCGCTGTTGTTGGCTGTCGGTATTGCCGCGATCATCGTGGCTGTTCTCGTGACCAACGTACGAACCAAGAGTCGAGTGCTCTCGGCCTACCTCAATACAGCTTCTAGCTCGATGTCGACGGTCGACCGTGTCAGTGGCGAACTCGCAGATCTGACTTCCCGTCTCGGAGCGATCGAACGCCCCGCGCTGCAAGGGTCATTCGATGCCATGCAAGATCTCCTGGCCGGTGTGGTCCAGGACCTGCAGCAGGTTGAAGTTCCCGCAGAAGCGACACTCGAGCACGCCCGGCTACTTCTTGCAACCGAGTCATGGGGAGATGGCGTTGATCGCCTTCGGCAAGGGTTGGTGGGTTACGCAGACGGCGACGTAGATGCCGCAGACAGCATCGCCGAGGCGGTGTTGCTCCTTCGGATCGGTGACCGGTCCTACCGATCGTTCGTGGATCGATTGCCGGCTCTTGGCGAAACACTCGACACGGTGCCACCCGATCTCCCGCGCGTTCAGCTTGCCGGACCGTTGATCAACACCGATATCTTGATCGCGCGGGTGAGCGTTGCGCCTGATATCGGTCTGCGCCGTGACCTGGCAATAGCGTCCGTCCGCCTCGATCCGAGACCGCTTGCGCAGAACGAGGTCGGTGTATCGATCATTCCGCTGACCGAGTCGATTGATCTTCAGGTTGCCATTCAGAATGTTGGCAATGAAGTCGAGACCGGGATCGAGCTCACGATGAGGATCAGCGGATCGGCTGCGATCAGTGAGTCCGCAACCATCGCCTCGCTAGCTGCGGGTGCGTCTACCACGGAGTCTTTTTCTATCACGGTCGTGCCCGGGGCGCAGTACAGCCTCGAGGCCTCCGTGGTCGGAGTCGAGAACGAAGTGAATCTGGACAACAACCTCTTCTTTGATCAGTTCGTCATCAACCAGGAACGCGCGGTCCCGGACAGCGAGAACTAAACGCCGGTCTAGCATCGTCGGGGTGAGTACCTGTGATTGACATCGGCTGGATCAGGGAGCGCCCTGCCGAACTCAAAGAAGCGTTGGCTCGACGGAATATGGACCAGGCCATCGTCGATGTTCTCGTGCGACTCGACGAGGAACGTCGCGCCACACGCATCCTTGCCGAGGACAAGCGTGCCGAGCAAAAGTCGCTCGGTCGCGAGATCGCCAAGCTGGAAGGAGACGATCGAGCTAGCGCGCTCCAGCGAGCATCGGATTTGTCGGAGGAAGTCTCATCCTTGACAACCGAGGCCGACGCATTGGACGACGAATTCCTGGCGCTCTTTGCGCCTCTTCCCAACCCTCCCCACGAGAGCGTCCCGATGGGTGATGGGGAAGAAGACAATGTTGAAATAAGCCGCTTTGGCGACCCCGCATCGATTGCCTTTGAGCCCAAAGATCATCTAGAGCTGGGTGCCGGGATCATAGATACCGAACGCGGGGCAAAGGTCTCGGGCGCCAGGTTCGCATATCTTCTCGGAGATGCGGTCTTTCTCGAGTTCGCTCTCGTGCGGTTCGCGTTGGACCGATTATCGGCGGCCGGATTCACGCCGGTCGTGCCTCCGGTCCTGGTGCGCGAAGAGGCGCTATTCGGGACCGGCTTCTTTCCCGACGACGACAACCAGGTGTACCAGATTCCCGAAGACGATCTCTACCTCGTTGGTACGTCTGAAGTGCCGCTTGCCGCCTACCACGCAGACGAAATTTTTGCGGAGGCGGATCTGCCGCTGCGATACGCCGGATTCTCGACGTGTTTTCGACGCGAGGCCGGCGCCGCCGGACGCGACACCCGTGGCATTCTGCGGGTTCACCAGTTCGACAAGGTCGAAATGTTCTCGTTCTGTCATCCGGACAAGTCGTGGGAAGAACACGAATTCCTCTTCAGCCAGGAGGAATCCTTGATCCAGGAACTTGGAATTCCGTATCGAGTGGTGAATGTGTGCACGGGCGATTTGGGAGCGTCGGCAGCCAAGAAGTACGACGTTGAAGCGTGGATGCCCGCACAACAAAAATTTCGTGAGATCACATCGTGCTCCAACACCACTGATTATCAAGCGCGGCGCCTGAAGGTCAGGTTCAAAGGAGAGAAGGGCAACCAGCTCGTTCACACGCTGAACGGAACTGCGGTGGCTATAGGCAGGATGCTGATCGCGATCATGGAGAACAACCAGCGTGCCGACGGCACCGTTGTCGTGCCGGAAGCACTCGTTCCCTACACCGGTTTTGAGGTATTTGCCGGGTGACCAACGAAGCCGTCTTCAAAGATATCGCCGACCGTTATGACCGTATCAATACGTTGCTCTCATTTGGTCAGGATGTGAAGTGGCGCCGTCGGGGCATTGAACGATTGCCGATTGGAAAAGTCATCGATCTCGGTGCCGGGACAGGCGCGGCCAACCCACAGCTGGCGCCACGTCTTGTGACCGCAGTGGACCCGAGTGAACAAATGCTGGCTATCAACAGCGCCGTTGACAAGCATGTGGCGCCTGGCGAGGCCCTCCCATTCGAAGACGAAACCTTTGACGGTGTGTTTTCGGCTTTCGTCTTTCGTAATCTCGATTCGGTTCCAAAAACGCTTGAGGAGGTCAATCGAGTGCTTCGACCCGGAGGCGTTGCAGTGATCGTTGATCTCGGTCGTCCTGAGAACGCGGTTCTGAGGATGGTTCATCGGCTCGGATCGTTTGTGGCGCTGAATGCGGTCGGTCTGGCGGTTGGCAATCGCGAGGAGTATTCGTATTTGCACTCGACGTTGGACAAGCTTCCGCAGCCCGACGTGCTCTTTGCAGATAGCCCGATGCCCGTACATCAAATCTGGCGCATGGGTCCATTCGGTTTCGTGTATGGAGTCGAGTTGCGCAAACCCTCCTAGCGGAAGGTGAATGTGCGACTGTTATGAAACGCAAGCCAGATCAAACGGAACATGGCATCATCGTGCCACTCTGTCTCCTGCGTTGTTTGATTCCCAGGATCCATCGTCCTGACGGACTTGCGGACTAGTCATGGTCATCATTCGCAGCTATCAGCCGGGTGATCGTTCCTCGGTGATCGAGATGTGGGATCAAGCGTGGCCGGAGCCGGCTCCCCACAATTTGCCCGCCGGCGACATCGATCGAAAAATGGCAGATTCGCCTGATCTGTTCTTGGTCGCGGAGATCGATGGGATCATTGCCGGGTCGGTTCTCGCCGGCTTCGACGGACATCGAGGTTGGATCAATCGCCTCGTCGTGAAGCCGGAGCACAGGCGCCTTGGGGTCGGACAGCAACTCGTCCGAGAGGCCGAATTGCGCCTTTCCCGGATCGGTTGCCAGAAGGTGAATCTGCAGATCAGAGAAGCTGATGAGTCGGTCGTTTCTTTTTACGAGTCCCTCGGCTATCGGGTCGAACCCAGGACGATGATGGGGAAACTATTGGACACCGGGGCCGAATCAACTACTGGTTAGCGGCAAGGTACTCATGCACATCGATGGGTTGATCCTGCGAGTACCCGACCGGCAGGAGAACCGCACCCTCGGTTGTGGCGTAGTACACCTGCCATCCCCAAAACGCCCGGAAGGTTCTCGGCTCTAGCTCGAGGATCCGGGCATAGGCGGTGACAGCGTTCACATATCGGTCGGTCGGGTTGTAGTGCCACAGGGCTTCCGCCATGTCGTCGGGCGCCCCGAAATCTGCCAACAGCCGCCCGGCGGCCATGATGGAATCGTGAGGGTCGAACACGTCGCCTTCGCCGTAGCGGTCCCACGTTTCTGGGATGAACTGCATCGGTCCGGCTGCATTCGCCGAGCTCAAACCCCGGATTCTTCCCATGCGTGTTTCGATCAAGTTGATCGCTGCGAGGTATTCCCACGGCGTCCCGGTCGCCTGCTCTGCTTCGCGATAGAAGGAAAGCAGGTCGTCTATGGGAGCCGGCGCAATGATGTCCCACGCGGGTAGGTCGGTGTTGGTCGAGGGCGTCAACTCGACCAGTTCGCCCTTGGCTTCCATGTGAAGATCCACAATCGCTATCAGGTCTGGTCCCACGATCTCGTAGACCTCTGTCATCCAGTCCGGGTTGCTGTGCAACCGGGAGTAGGCACGCTGCTGAATGGCTGCCAGTGGGAGCAACTCCTCGAGGGGGGCGTCGGAGCGGACGGCAGTTTCGGCTTCGAGGATCTGAACGCCGAGGTCTCGGGCGTTGTCGGCCGCCGTGGGAAACAGCGTGGTAGTGGTCACTGGTGCCGGGATGGTGGTTGAGGTTGTTGAGGACGTGCTGGATGACGTAATCGAGGTACTGACGAGTGATGTGGATGAAGTTTCGATCGGCAGTGTGCTCAAATCCCCGTCGCACCCGAGAAGGGCAACCGGGGTGATGAGCAACACCAGGCCGGCCATTCGGCTGCGATGCACGTCGTGAACGATACGTCACGTTTGGCGGTGATGATGTTTAAAACCCCGCCTTCGAGGATCCGTACACCCGGCGTGACACACTTAGGGCTGCTTCCGTTAGGACCTGACCCGGTTCGCGAGCACACCGCCGTACAGGCTCTCCGGCGGGGAGCCGGAATAGTAATCGCTGCTAACGCCGAGCCTGAAAGAACCTCTGGAGTAAGGCTGCCGCCTCCTCCGCCATGACGCCGGCGGTCAGCTCGATACGATGATTGAGCCGCGGGTCTTGCGGGATGTTGTAGAGGCTCCAGGCGGCACCCGCTTTGAGATCGGCGGCTCCGTATACGATGTGGTCGAGCCGCGCCCACACAGACGCGCCCGCGCACATCGCACAGGGTTCGAGCGTGACGACCAGGGTGTGTCCCGTGAGGCGCCAATCTCCGAGCGCCCTAGCGGCTGAGCGTAGAACGAGGACCTCGGCGTGCGCGGTGGGATCGCTCGACTGGATTGTGCGATTGAAATCCTCTGCCACGACATCTCCACCGGCATCCAGAAGAACGGCACCGACAGGTACTTCGCCAACCTCCGATGCCGCCGCAGCGAGCTCCAACGCCCGCCTCATCGCGTCCGGGTGCCGGTAGTTCTCCATACGGTCGAGCGTAATGGGCTGCAGCTCGGCAAGGTCGACCGAACGTGTGGCGGAGGGAGAGGGATTCGAACCCTCGAAACGGCGTTAACCGTTTACACGCTTTCCAAGCGTGCGCACTAGGCCAGACTATGCGACCCCTCCGTACGCCCCGCGATTCTATCCAATCCCGTTTTGGCGTCGGACGAGATCCGGGGAACAACACCGCATCGGCTCGGATTCCGGCTAATCGTTCACGGTCTGACGGGATACCCGGGCTTTTCGATCGGAAGCCGGACTCCGTTGCCCCATTCGGTCCATGAACCGTCGTAGTTGCGGACGTTCGGGTAACCCAGCAGGTGGTGAAGAACGAACCAGGTGTGGCTTGATCGCTCGCCGATACGGCAATATGCGATCACCTCATCGTCGGGATCGATGCCTTGCTCCTCGGTGTAGATGGCCCTGAGCTCGTCGAGACTTTTGAACGTGCCGTCGTCGTTGGCGGCCCGTTTCCATGGCACGCTGGATGCACCAGGAATATGACCGCCCCGGAGCGAACCCTCCTGGGGATAGTTCGGCATATGGAGCAGTTCGCCGCTGAACTCTTCGGGTGATCGGACGTCGACGAGCGGCTTATCGGTGCCGATATGGGCGAGAACATCATCGCGGAAGGCACGAATGTCGCCATCGACCCGCTCGACAACCGGGTATTCGGTTCGAGGTCGCTCAACGACTTCACGCGTCAGTTCGCGACCTTCTGCTTCCCACTTCTGGCGTCCGCCATCCAGAAGTCGTACATCCGGGTGTCCGAAGAGCGAAAATACCCAGAGCGCGTAGGCGGCCCACCAGTTGAAATTGTCTCCATAGAACACGATGGTCGAGTCGCGAGCGATTCCGCGTGAGGCCATGAGCTCGGCGAAGGCTTCTCCATCCAGGTAATCACGAGCCACCGGATCCTGCAAATCCGTATGCCAGTCGATTTTGACTGCGCCCGGAATATGACCGGTGTCGTAGAGCAATACGTCTTCGTCTGATTCCACAACAACGAGATCTTCGTCGTCGAGGTGCTCAGCCAACCATGACGTGCTCACGAGCATGTTTGGATTGGCGTACTTGCTGAAACGGTCTGATGTGTCGTGTGGCACCTTGGACATGGCACTGTCTCCATAACTCGCTAGCTTTTTACACTACGCAGCCGAGGAACAACCGGTCGCCGATTAGTGGAGGAACAGATGTTGCCAGCCAGATTGGCCCAACTTGTGGACCTCTTTGCGTCGAGTCCCAGGGACATCAAAGTGCAAGCATTGATCGACTATTCCGATCGGCTACCCGACATCCCCGCACACCTTGCCGAACCGGGCATGCTCGAGCAGGTTCACGAATGCCAAACACCATTCTTCGTGACAAGCGAGATAGGCGACGACGGCATCGTCCACCTCTATTTCGATGTTCCAAAAGAGGCGCCGACCATGCGCGGATATGCAGGCCTTCTTGCCGACGGGTTGAGCGGTGCCACGGCAAATGAGATTCTCGAGGTTCCGGATTTGTTCTACATGGACATGGGACTCGTCGACGTCGTCAGCCAGCTCCGCCTCAGAGGCATGGCGGCCATCATCGCGACGATCAAAAACCAATTGCGATCGACGTCGGCGATGTGATGCAACTCGCGCAGCACCGCGATGGGCATTCTGGAGTCGTCTGATTCGATCGTGTCGTCGCCGAGCTCGTATGAGATCAGTCGGCGACAGCGTGGCCCGATCCGAAACCACGCAGCTCCAGATCGGCGTTCCCCTGCTGGTTTCGATTGCTGAGGTAGAAGCGACGCGCGGTTTGGCGAAAAATACCGACCGTGTCCCGCCCGTCGCTGTTCCAGTCGGCGGCGATGATTGCATCGTTCGCCACGCCATAGAAGAACTCGATGTCGGCTGGCCCGGTGGTGTGTTCATTACGCAAGTAGGCGAGACCTGATGTTTCCCGATAAAGACCGACGGTGTCGATGCCGTCGCCGTCGAAGTCGCCTGAGAACGGTCGATCCTGTGGGTTGCCGAAGAAGTAGTCGGTTTCGGCAGTGGCTGTGCGCAGCACGTTTGAGATGAACACGGCACCCAGCGTTTGGCGGTAGATGGATATCGTGTCGCAGCCGTCTCCATTCCAGTCACCGGCGATCGGAATGTCGCCATCCATGCCAAAAAAGAAGTCGACGTCGGCAGGGCCTGTGGTGTTGTCGTTCTTGAGGTATACGAAGCCGTTCGATTCTCGATACATTCCTGGCGTGGAGGTTCCATCACAATCCCAATCACCGTAGAGCGGTTTGTCCGCGGGATTGCCGAAATAGAAGCGGTCGATAGAACCGTCCGGGTATCTGAGCACCCATTCGCCTGTGGCGGGATTGGCCAACCCCAACCTGGCGGCGATATCCGGCTCCGGTTCGGCGATGATCGAGAACGAGTCGATCACATCGCCATCTGCGGCTATGTACTCGACTTTCAGCTCCTCTTTCGAGACGCTCACCCGGGAGAATCCGGTTTCTGCTTTCCCGCTTGGGTCACTGGCAAATCCGGCGGCTACTACCGGGTGGGGCCAACCCGGTCGTGCGAAGTTGCGAACGTCTGTCCCTCCGACCCCGGAGATCACCTGAACCACCCCTGCGTTTTCTTCGTAGCGGCGATCGGTATCGAGGACAAAGGTCGGCTGATCGCCCGAGAAGCCGGTCATCGGATACGTCCATCCATAGCTGTGCGAGTGGCCCGCCAGCAGCAGGTCAACTTCCTGTTCAACCAGTGTCGGTATCAGTTCCTTGTAGTAGTCGGTCACCGTGGCGATGCGGTCGGGGGCGCCCGTTACCGGATGATGTAGAACCACGATCTTCCAGCGATTGTGGGAGGCGGTGAGATCGGCAGCCGCCCATCTAGCAAGATCCTTGGTGAGCGACTTTGTATTGGAGTCGATGACAGTGAAATGAGCCATGCCATAGTCGAACGAGTAATTGTGCTCGGTCGGAAAAGCAGGAGGAGGCGTGGCCGGTGCTGTTTTGCCCGCGATGGGAATCGGGTTCGAAAACGTTGATCTGAATCCGAGGCCGCCGTCGAGATCAACGTCGTGATTCCCAACTGCCGCGTAGTCAATCTGCGATCGGTTCCAGACCAGGGCTTCGGGCACCGTCTCACGCCGGAAGCGGTTGTCGTAGTCGGCATGCGTTCCGTCGGGATAGGCGTTGTCGCCGAGGAGTACCGCAAACGATGCTCCCGATTGATTGATCGCCGACTGGACCTGGTTGAACAGCTCGATGGACCGGGGATCGGTTGAGTCTCCATACGCCGCGAACACGAAAGGCTTGGGTGACCCGGCGGCGAGCCGGGTTCGAAAGTCGGCGGTGTAAACCGAAGATCCATGCTCGACCCGATATTCGTATCGTGTATCGAAATCCAGGCCCTCGAGAACCACCGAGTGGTTGACGCGTCCCTCGGCGAGTTCAGCGACACGGATATGGCTCAGTTGGATCCACACATCAGAGTCGGCCCGTCGGTAGTGGAAGGAAATCGGTCCTGACGAGGTTCCGTTGGATTGCCACGTGACTTCGACCTGGTCCGTGTGTGAACCCGCATAACCCACGAGAGGCGCATTCCCGAGCTGGAGATACGGCTCACGGATCAAGGGGTGTTCGTTGGCCGATGCACCCCCGGCGGCAGATCCGAGCAAGAGCGCAAGCAAAAGAATGCCAAGTCGGTTTCTCGGGAACCCCACGGTGGGGCGTACTCCACGAGACGGTGGGTGTGGACGCGCGATGGAATTCTCTTCAAAGCCTCGAAAGAATCCCTCGCCCGCCAATGTTGCTCCCGGCTTCTGCGTTGCAGGTGCCTGCCCGTCCCACTTGGTGCAACTATACCACGGAGCGTGTTCGAGTTTTTCGCAGGGATATGTTGGGCTGATTCGAGAGCTCAGCCGGATATCGGTAATCCTTCTCCGTGCGCGGGCACACGTGCATCGGCCGGACCGTGTTCGTTCTGGTTGCTCAGATAGAACTGTTCTACAGATGCCCGGAATACTCCAACGGTGTCATCTCCGTCGCCGTCCCAGTCTCCGGCGATGATGGAGTCGGACGGGAGGCCGAAGTAGAACTCGACTTCTGCCGGCCCGCTTGCATGGCGATTGGTGAGATATGTGCGACCTGTTCGTTCGCGATAGAGACCCATGGTGTCGACGCCATCGCCATCCCAATCTCCCGTGAAGGGATGATCCGACGGTTCCCCGAACGTGTACGTCATGCCTGCAATCGACGTTCTCAGCACGTTGGAGATGTAGACAGTGCCCGTAGTGGGGCGATAGATGGACACCGTGTCGCAGCCGTCGCCGTCGAAATCACCTGCTATCGGAATGTCCCCCGACAGCCCGAAAAAGTACTCGAGGTCAGCCGACCCGGTTGAGTCTTCGTCACGAAGATACACGAAGCCCGTCGATGGCCTGTACATCCCAGCGGTCGAGATCCCGTCGCAATCCCAGTCGCCGTACACCGGGAGGTCCCCCGGTTCGCCGAAGAAGAATCGATCGATGGACGAATCTCCACGGAGCATCGTCCACGCTCCGGACGTCACATTGACGAGACCGAGGTCCGGGCGAACAAAAGGCGCCGGTGAAGGATCCGGTTCGGGTTGTGGCGGGTCGGGGATCGGAATCGGCGGATCCGGGATGGGTTCAGGCTCCGGATCGGGATCCGGATCGGGGAGAGGTTCAGGGTCCGGCATCGGGTCATCAGCCACAATCGAAAACTCGTCGAGGGTTTCCCCATCACCGGTCCTGTATTCGACGACGAGTTCATTCCAGCTCACGTCAACGAGCGCAAAACCGTACACAGCTCGAGGGTCGGTGTCGCGGGCATATCCGGCTGCAACCCATGGTTGCGGCCAGTCGGACTCGGAGACATCACGTATGTCGTGTCCGCCAACGCCCGATATCAGCTGCACGACCCCTGCACCTTTGGAGTACTCGCCGTCATCGTCATGTACGAAGGTTGCATTTCCATCTGCGTACCCCGTGAGTGGAAGGGTCCAGGAGAAGCTGTGTGAGTGGCCGACCATGAAGAGGTCGACCCCGTGTTCGGCGAGAACCGGCATCAGTGCCTGGTAGTACTCATCCGAGGGCGTAACGTCCTTGTCGGGAGCCCCGCCGACGGGATGATGCGCAATGACGATGTTCCACCGGGAGTCGTTGGCGGCGATGTCGGCATCTGCCCACTCAGCAAGCTGGTCGACACGTTCCTTCTCGTTCGAATCGATGAATGTGAAGTGAGCCATGCCGTAGTCGAAGGAGAAATTGTGTTCGGGGTAAAAATCCGCTGATGGTTCTGCAGGAGCGTTGACACCTGCTTTCGGTATCGGATTCGCATACGTCGATCGAAACGGGCGTCCTTTGTCGGAATCCATTTCGTGGTTCCCTACGGCGGCGTAGTCGACGTGGTCACGCATCCACTCAACTGCAGCGGGTGACACAGTCGGATCGAAGCGAGTGTCGAAGTCACGATGCGTCCCATGGTCGTAGGCGTTGTCTCCGAGCAGGACAGCGAAATCGGCATTGGTGCGGTTGATCTCGGCAACCACGTCATCAAAATCATCGGCATGATCCGGATGGAGTGAATCGCCGTACGCTGCGAAGGTGAAAGGTGATAGGTCAGTGGGATCCAGTCGGGTCCTGAACGAAGCTTGGAAGGTCTGGCCAGCTGTATCGATCCGATAGTCATAGGTGGTGTCGTACAACAGCTGATCGAGAGTCACGAAAAAGTTGAACCGCTCCCAAGCAACTTCCTCGCGCTCGATGTCCGGTACCGGGGTCCAGAACAATTCGCCGGATTTGCGGAAGTACGCATCGAATTGGCTCGCGTCTGGATCTGAGCTCTGCCACATCACTTGAATCCGGTCGGTCTCAGCGCCGGGATAACCGCTGAGAGGAGCGTCACCGAGCTGAAGATACGGCTCCCGAATGATTCCGTCGGCCGAGGCGATGGCCGGGGCAAGTGAGAGCAGCAAGGCCAGCGTTGGAAGCAGAATCTTCTTCACAAGCCTTCCCGGATCCCCGTGAGAACGTACATCACTCTGAGTGGTCAGATTATCTGAAAGCCCGCTGAATTGGAAAGCCAATTATGTGCGAGCAACGGCTTGATCGGCCATTTCCGCCACACCGCCGTCGACGACCACAACCGGTTGATAGCCGTTGTCCAAAAGCAGCGCACTGGCGATCGATGCTCTGTTGCCGGTCCGGCATACGACCAATACCGGTTCATCTCGAGATATGGCGTCTGGTACACCGTGGGCATACAGGTCGGGGAGATATCGCCAGACGGATCCATCGAGATGCTGGGTTTTCCACTCAATCGGATCCCGCACATCGAGCGTCTGATGCTCGAGATCACGAGCCGCTTCGGGGGTCACAACCTCATAGCTCCTCAGCTCGCCGGGATAGCCGGCAACGTCGGTGACAACTGCGACGACTCGATCGAATCCGATCCTCGAGAGGTCGTCGATTGCCATGTCGATGTTCTGTCCCGGATCGGCCACGAGAACCAACTCGGCGTTGAATGGAAGCAGCCATCCCGTCCACACGGCAAAATCTTTGCCGTGCTCAATTCCGATCGATCCGGGAATATGGCCGCCGGCGAACGCCCTTCGATCTCGAATATCTACGACGTGGGCATCCGGAAATTCTCCCAGCTGGTCAGCCGAAATAACCTTCGGTTTCGAGTCTGGAGGAGGCGGGTAGCCGTAGAGGTTCGCCGGACCCATTTCTGCGTAGTACCGCGGATACGGAACCAGCCCTCCTAGCTGTGACTGAACGAAGGTGTCTTCGTCCGGAAAGAGAAGCACGGGATTGTTCTTCTTCTCTTCGCCGATCGTGGAAGTGTCACGGGCTGCCTTCGTGGCGGTGCAGAACGAGCCGGCGCCATGCGTCGGATAAAGGCCGACGTCGTCGGGAAGTTGTGCCAGGCGATGCACGGATCCGTACTGCAGGCGGGCGAGGGTGTCAGCTCGTTCCTCACCCAGAAGATCCGGCCGCCCGGCAGATCCGACAAGCAAAGAGCCACCCGAAAAAACAAATACAGGGCGGTCTTCGAGCAAGATCAGATACGACGTGTGTTCGGGTGTGTGCCCTGGTGTATGCAGGGGTTGGATCGTCATCCCATCGGTGTGATCCAACTCCTCCAGGTGGAAAGCCGGCGTATGTCGATACGCAGGGGCGGCGGCTGCCGGCAGGACGAGCTCAGCCCCGGTCTTCTTCGCAAGATCCCTGGCTCCCGAGACGTAGTCGTTGTGGAGGTGAGTTTCGAGGATGAACCTGGGCGTCACATCGGCGAGCTCGGCCAGAATCCGTTCAATGTCTCGTTGGGGATCGACGATCACGGCCTGACCCTTGTAAGTCAAAACGTATGTGCTGTCTCCCAGCCCATCGGTCCGGATTGTCGTGATCTCCACGGCTCGATTCTACGGCAACCTCGACGAACATATGCACCGACGTGCATATGCACGCTCATCGGAGTCAGCGGTGCCTTTTTTCTAGGTACCGACGCCCGAAGGGCGGGGATCGGATGAGTAGTTCTCGGTCCCCAGTCAATTGCACGAACGTTTTGGCGGAGAGGGAGGGATTTGAACCCTCGAGGAGGCTTATTAACCCCCTACTCGCTTAGCAGGCGAGCGCCTTCGACCGCTCGGCCACCTCTCCAGGAGGCCAAAGCGTACCAGTCGGGCGAGCACCGGCAATTGCTCTCCGTCCGAGGTCAACTCCGGGTCTACAATCCGGGGCCGCGTATGCACCCTCGGAGGGGTCGCATAGTCCGGTCTAGTGCGCGGCACTCGAAATGCCGTGAGCCGTGTGAACGGTTCCGTGGGTTCGAATCCCACCCCCTCCGCGTAATCATGCATTTCGTTGTGGGATTCGACCCACGGGATGCTTTCTTGTGTCCTCGCCTTTGGCTCGGACGGGGTTCGAAGCACCGCCTACGGCGTTGCTCGGAAGTTGCTTCGCAACTCCCGTCCCACAGTCGTGGGACGTCATCCGGATGGCGTGATATTTGTATCGATCCGTTGATGGAATCGATCAGACGGGATGCTTGTGTGTCCGCGCCTTCGTCCGGCGCGGGTTCAAAGCTTGGTGTTCTTGAGTGGTTTGGTGGGCGGTAGCCTGCTGGTCTGGAGGGATGGCCGAGCGGACGAAGGCGATAGTCTTGAAAACTGTTGAGCCCCGTAAGGGGTTCCGTGGGTTCGAATCCCACTCCCTCCGCGTTCCGAAGTATTCGTTTGGGATTCGAACCCACGGGATGCTTATTTTGCGCTCGCCTTCGGCTCACGCAGGGGTTCGAAGCACCGCCTACGGCGTTGCCCGGAGTTGTTTCACAACTCCAATCCCACTCCCTCCGCGTTCCGAAGTATTCGTTTGGGATTCGAATCTCTCTCATCGCTTGAATCGATCCCTTGTTGGATGCGAACCCGCGGGATGCTTTTGCGCTCGCATCATCTCGGGGAACGCCTGAGGCGTTGCTCTTGGGGTTGGTTTGCAGCTCCAACCCCTTTGTCGATATGCGCTTGTCTGACTCCGACCGTCCTGGGAGATTCGTTCTGCCTCGCTTGCGGCTCCCGACGTTTAGCATCGGTGGATGAGCGATCCTGTCCGTGATCGGCCGGTGATGCCGGATGGTTATGGAGTTCCGGAGTCAGACGATGGGTTGCTCGAATGGTCCGTGGTCGAGGAGCGTTTGGTCGAGTCGCTGCACTACTGGATGGCAACGACCCGACCTGATGGCAGGCCACACGTGGTTCCGCGCTGGGGTGCCTGGCTCGCAGAAGCGCTCTACTACGACGGCTCACCGGACACGCTGCATGCCCGCAACGCTTCGGCGAATCCGGCTTGCACCCTGCATATTGGAGACGGGCGGGAGGCGATCGTGGTCGACGGGATCACGGCGGCGTCCGAACCGCTGCGGGGAGCTCAGGCAGAATCGCTCGCCGCCGAGATTGGCCGGAAGTATGGAGGTCTCGGATACACGCCTGAAGCCGATTCATGGTCGGGAGCTGATGCGGGTGGCTTGATGGTCTTCCGCCCGTCCAAGGCTCTCGCCTGGTTTGATTTCCCGACAGACCTCACGCGCTTCCGGTTTCAGACGTAGCGTCGGTACGCAGCTGTCAGCGACTCCACCGCTGACGTGACCGAATCCCCTCTGCACCGAACTGCGACTACCGTTACGCCTCACATATGCGCCCGTAGCTCAGTTGGATTAGAGCGTCTGACTACGGATCAGAAGGTCGGGAGTTCGAGTCTCTCCGGGCGTGCTCGATGAACCCGGGTTTGTCACTGGCGTGAGCCCGTGGCCTTTGATAAACGTTCAGTCAACTCGATCACGTGCTCGCCACGCACGCGTGATCCGTCGGTTTCGGTGAGGTAGAAGACGTCAACAGCTTCGGGACCGCGGGTTTCGATCAGGGCGAGATGGATGTCCAGGCCGGTGTCTGCGATTGATCTGCACAGGTCGTGGAGCAGGCCGAACCGGTCTTCGGTTTTGATCTCGAACACGGTCGCGCCCGTTGTCGTCGTTACGTCGATTCGGGTTCTGACGTCCGTTTCCAGGCCCGGGCTGTAGTGGCTGGCCTTCGTTGCCAACCGGTCCCGAACGTCCAGGGAGCCGGCCAGGGCGCTCTCCAGGTCGGAACGGAAGGCATCAATGATGTCGGGTCCGATCTCGTCGACGGTGAGGGCGTTTGCCACCTGGAACACATCGACGGCAAGTCCCGCCTCCGTCGTGCTCAACCTGGCCCCCTGTACCGAGATGTTGTGGATCGCCATGACCCCGGTAATGGCGCTCAACAGTCCGGGGTGGTCACGGGTGACAACTGTCAACACGTAGATAGGCGCCTGACCGCCAAACGACAATCTCACCTCGTGCTCCGATAGCGGCGTATCCATGAGCGACCTGTTGAGCAGCTGTTCCTCCTCGTCGAGCCATGAGCCCGTTTCGGGTGGCGAGGCGATGGTGGACCCGCCCAAATGTGTATCGACGTTTGCGTACAGCGATCTGACCTGCGTCGCTTTCCACTCGGTCCACATGGTCGTTCCGGTCGCTCTGGCATCGGCGATGGTCAGGAGGTAGAGCATCTGAAGGGTTTCGACATCGCCGACTCGAGTGGCGACATGTTGGATGGTTGCCGGGTCGCTCGTGTCGCGTCGCATTGCGGTGTTGGCGAGAAGGAGATGGATCTCGATGAGTTTCTGCAACCTGGCCGAGAGTTGTTTCTCGATGCCGAGCCGGGTACCGAGTGCGCCCATGATCTGCGATCCTCGTTCTGAATGATCTTCGAAAAAGCCTTTCCCGATGTCGTGTACCCAGGCGAGAAAGAGCAGTTGTTGATGGTCGAGCGATGCGGCCAACTCTGAAGTCCAGGGCTCGTTCGAATCCGATTCGAGCAATCTCTGCATTTCGGCGACCGTTCGCCAGAGGTGGATGTCCGTCGGATGCTCGTGAAAAGGTGCCATTTGGGGAAGTGCGACGGTGTGGGTCCATGTGCCCATCGAACGATCGACCCATCCGACCTCCACGAGCTGGTCGAAAACCTGCCACCCGGATGCCGGATGTGCGATCAGCCGGAACAGGTGCCCCCGGTTTTCCGGGTTCCAGTGACCGGATTCCATCGAAGCCCGCTCGAGTTCTCGTGTGCTCAGGAGCCGTTCGCCTTCGGCGGCATCGGCGGCTTGGGCGATCACCGATGTACGCATCGAGGTGACGGCCTTTTTCGCTTTGAAACGAAACCGGATGCCTGCTGGATTCTGTTTGTCGAGGTCGGGCCACTGACGACGGGCCTCTCGCTCGATGGCACGAATGGCGGTCTGCGTCTTTCCAAGCATTGATTTGGGACTCATCCCCAGCCACTGAGCGGCACGCGAGCGCACATCCAGGACGACTGCATCAATTGCCCGATCGTTGGTCGCATGGAGGGCGTTTCGCACCGCAAGCAGGTCGTCCACCGCAATCGCTAGCGCTGTCGTATCTGCCGGGTTGCCGGAGGCCTGCCTGTCCCATGCAATCGCCTGTGCGGTCCGTAGACCCGACCGGCCCGTCTTGAGATCGATGCTCATGATGGGCCAGGGATGCAAATCTCGCCGCAGACGTTCTTCTTGCTTCAACGCTTCTGAGATGGGTCTCTTTCTGATCAGCTGTGTCATCTCTTGCTGCAGGTGCTCGAAGCGGGCCGCGTCGCCTGTCACCAAACGGGCGGTCAGCAGCGAGCAGAGCGTTTCGAACGAGTCGCGCGAAGCCGTGATGGCCTCTTGCACCGTCCGGATCGAGTGCCCGACCCTCAGCCCACTGTCCCACAGGGGATAGAAGATGGCATCGACTGCCGCCTTGGTGCTCTCAGGACTTCGATCCTGCGTCAGGATCATGAGGTCGACATCCGAATGGATACACATTTCCCGCCGTCCGTAGCTCCCGAGCGCTACGAGGCAGAACGACTGATCGAGGCTGGAGGACGAAGCTATCAAAGCATCATCGAGAGCCGAACTCAGGCGCTCACCGATATCTCTCCCGCGACCGGTAGGTGGGTCGTCGATAATCGACTGGCGTACCTCTGAAAATGTCGAGATCGGGTTCATCGACTAGTTGGTGAAAACCCTTGCAACACGGAGAAGGTCGTTTTCGACGACCTTTAGTTCGCCAACGCAATCTGACAATCGCTTCCTCACGATGCGATCACTCTCGAGTGCAACCATGGCGCCGAAGTCTCGATCGATCACGGCGTCCATGGCCGCGACGCCGAAACGGGTGCTGAGGACCCGGTCGGTTGCAGTGGGGGTACCCCCGCGCTGGATGTGGCCGAGCACCGTCACCCGCGTCTCGAAACCCGTACCCCGCTCGAGCTCCCTCGCCACCTCATAAGCAACGCCGCCGTGCTTGATTTGTCCGAACTCGTTGAATTCGGGCTCCGGGATTTCCATGGTTCCCGGAATCGGCAGTGCTCCTTCGGCAACGACGACGATTGTGGCGAAGCGTCCCTCGTGATGCTTTCGAGTGATGATTTGACAGATGTCCTTGATGTCGAACGGTTCCTCCGGAACCAGAATTGCCGAAGCCCCGCCGGCAATCCCTGCCCATGCCGCGATGTGGCCGACGTGGCGTCCCATCACCTCGACGACCATGACGCGATCGTGTGACTCCGCCGTCGAGTGCAACCGATCAATCGCCTCGGTTGCGGTCTGGACTGCTGTGTCGAACCCGAACGTTCTCTCGGTACCCTTGATGTCGTTATCGATGGTCTTGGGAACACCGACAATCGGAAAACCTTCTTTGACCATCCGATCGGCCACGGCCAACGTTCCGTCGCCGCCAACGGCAATCAATGCCGAGAGATTGTGTCGCTCGAACGTTCGTCGACAGGCTTCGACCCCGCCTTCGAAGGCAAACGGTTGATATCTGGTTGTGCCAAGGATGGTGCCACCGCGAACGAGGATGCCCCGACAAGCCTCAACGTCGAGGATTCGGGTTGAGTCCTCGATGAGTCCCTTCCATCCGTCCCGGATTCCGAGGACGGTATCGCCATGTTCTTCGGCGCGGCGAACCACGGCTCGGATGACCGCGTTGAGTCCGGGACAGTCACCACCGCCCGTGAGAATTCCTACCTTCATCCGGTAATCCTATGTCCACCCTATTCGAATCAGCACTGACCTTTTGCACCGTTCTCATTCCCTAATCTGGTCAGAGCGCTTGCTACCCAAGGATTGGTTGGATTGAGTTTCGAATTGCCTGCGGCCAGGTCTGTCGTCCGGAATCCAACCCAGGAAGAGATGAGATCCTGGGTTCTCGAATACATGCCGCGAGTACAGGAAACCGAGTTCGGCAACCTCAACTACACCGCCAGGGTGACGGCACGGCTGGCGCCTTCGACGTTTTTCGTGAGTGACACCGAGAGCTTCAAACCGGCCATCAGCACGACCGAGGCAGCCGCGTGGGCAGCTCAACAGGATGCCTATATTCGCGATCACGACATGATTCTGATCGAGGGGTACATCGGGCCGCCGTCTGAAGTACAGGCGGGGGCACAGCTCTACATCGAAAAGACACAGGCGAACATTCCTGCGATGCAGCAGCAGCTCTTCTTTCCACCTGATGCCGCATGGGCTCCGAAATTCACGACGATTTACACGCCAGGTCTTTCCGCTCCGGGCAAACCAAACGATTGTCTCATCATGGTCGATTTGCAGGCCGGCGTAACCCGGGTCCTCGGATCGGATTACTTCGGGGAGTCGAAGATGGGTGGGCTGAGAATGTGGAACCATCATGTCTTCGATCAAGGTGGTCTGGCCTGCCACGCCGGCCTGAAGACGTTCCCGGGTGATCAGGCCCTGAGCGGAGAAGAGGAAGCAGCCTTGATCATTGGTCTTTCCGGAACAGGTAAGACCACGACCACCTTCCGACAACAACTCGGCTCGTTGCCGGTACAAGACGATTTTGTTGCCCTCATGCCCGGGGGACGGGTGTTCTCATCCGAGAACGGTTGCTTCGCCAAGACATTCGGACTGGATCCCAGGGACGAACCGACGATCTACTACGGCACCACGCATCCGTCCGGGTGGCTTGAGAATGTCTCGGTGGACTCGGAAGGACGGGTCGATTTCTTCGACACCACGCACACCGCCAATGGCCGCTCCACGTTTCCTTTGGCGAACATCCCGCACCGCCATCCTGAGAATCTGCCGCAGGCCAGGTATCTCTTGATTCTCAATAGAAACGACAATATCGTGCCCGCGGTCGCGAGACTGGCGCGCGATCAAATCGCGACGTACTTCATGCTCGGTGAAACCCGGGGCACTTCTGCAGGGGGAGCGGCCGAGCAGGGCAAGAACCTCCGCGTCCCCGGCACCAACCCGTTCTTCTTCACGAACGACGCACTGCAAGGCAATCGGATGCTCGAGCTGCTGCAGACCATGCCCCATCTGCAAGCTTTCGTGATGAACACCGGAAGGGTGGGCGGCAGAGAAGAATCAGCCGGCTCGAAAAAAGTGAGCATCTCGCATTCGGCCGCTGCCGTGGCCGGCATCGTCGGCGACACCATCGAATGGGTGCTCGATCCGGACTTTGGCTATGAGGTAGCGGCAGCAGTGCCCGGCATCGACGACGTCGACCTCTTGCAGCCGGCACGCCTGTACGAGTCACAGGACCGGCTGGAGGAGTACAAGAACCTGGTGGAACGTTTCCAGGAAGAACGCTCCGAGTACCTCGCTCGCTTTCCTGGTTTGGCTCCGTCGATTGCACGGCTATGACGCCCAGCCGTGATTCCTCAGCTTTGATGTCCGAGGTGCCGACGGTATCGGTAACCGACAACTCAAACTGGCGGCCTGGTAGCGTTAGCAGGACGCGGTTGCGAAAGTAGCGATGCAGGATCAAGGTGAAGCTTCACAGGCGGCCACCACGGCGCTAGATCCACACGGTCAATTTTCGGCCATCTTCGCGAGGCGCCTTCCTGACGACTTCAAGGATGCGTCCGGTCGTGAGAGCCTCGTGGCGGTCATCGATGAGATGTACAGGTTCGTCAACGATCGTGGGAATCAGGAACTCGCAGTTCGGGTGAGCGTTCCGACGATGGATAGCCACGGGTACGACAGTGAAACAGCAGTCGTCGACATCGTCATAGACGATTCCCCATTCCTGGTCGATTCTGTCACGGCGGTGTTTGAAGAAGCGGGGTACAGCGTCGAATGGGACGCCAGAGCAGTCATCGGGACGGTTCGGGACGGAGACGGAAATCTGCTCGAAGTCACCAAGGCTCGTGACGCCGAACACACCGAGTCTGTGCAGCATTACGTGCTCGATGAGGCACCGAGTATTTCCGAACAACGCGACCTGGAGGCCGCCATCAGCCGGGTTCTAGGGGATGTCCGGCTTGCCGTGCGCGATTTCCACAAGATGGAGGACGCCGTCGATCGGATGATTCAGATCGCAAAAGGCGCATCCGCCCGCTACTCCTACGACGACATCGCTGTTGCGGTTCGATTTCTGGAATGGATGCGCGATCTCAATTTCGTGTTTCTCGGGTATCGCGAATACAAGATTATTGACACCGATGCGGGCAAGGCGCTCGTCGTCGCACCGGAAACAGGTTTGGGCATTCTCTCAAAGCCGGGCCAGTCAAAGTATGAAGAACCGGTTCTGCTCTCAGACCTGCCGCAACCTGTCCGGGAGCGTTACGAGTCGGGATTTTTGTGCGTGATAGCCAAAACCAACGGTGTGTCTACTGTGCATCGGCGTGCCCGCATGGACTATGTGGGTGTCCGGCACATCGACGAGGCGGGGGAGGTAGTCGGCGAGGCGCGCATGGTTGGCCTGTTCACATCACGGGCGTTGATGACCGAGTCTGCCGCCATTCCCATTCTCGCCGAGAAACTCCAGGACGTCATGGATGCGGAAGACCTCATCAAGGGGTCACACGATCACAAGGCCGTCATCCAGGTTTTCAACAGTTTCCCGAAAGACGAACTCTTCTCGGTTCCCGTCGAGGATCTTCGCAAGACCATCCACGGATTGCTGGCAACCGAGCGCAAAGAACAGGTTCGACTCTTTGTTCGCCCCGATCTCCTGGCGAGGAGCGTGTCGGTGATGGTGGTGCTGCCGCGAGATCGCTTCAACGCGCGGCTTCGTAAGGATCTCCAGGCCCTGTTCAAAGAGCGTTTTGGAGGTTCGGCGGTGGACTACCAGCTCGCTCTCGGTGAGGCGGGTTCAGCCCGAATTCACTTCACCGTGTGGATCGACGCGGGCCAGGTTCCAGAAGTCTCCTATGAAGCGCTCGAACAGGAAGTCATCGATCTTTCGCGAACGTGGGATGACCGGTTGACGGCAACGCTGCAATCCGTTCACGGCGTTGGGCCGGATGTGGTTGAGCGGTGGGCGAGCGCTCTGCCCGACTATTACAAGTCGTCCACCAGCCTGCTCGTTGCATCTGGCGATCTCCTCCGCCTGGAATCAATGGTTGAGGCCGATACCAAGCTGGCGGTCGGCATCCAGAACGACGATCAAGAGGAAGCGCTCACCAGACTCGCCGTCTACGGTCGCGACGCTCGGATGGAGCTCTCAACAATTCTGCCGGTTCTCGAAGCGCTCGGATTGCGCATCGTCGAAGAGAAAAAGACGAAGGTCAAGGAGAAGAGTGGACCGATCTACATCCACGATTTCGGTGTCCTGAATCGAGATGGAAGCCCACTGGATGTCGAGGGCTCCGGGCCCAGGATCGTCGACCTGGTGCTCGCCGTGCTACAGGGTGAGGCCGAGTCGGACTCTCTCGATCGGTTGGTGGTCAGCTCGAATCTGACGTATCGGCAAGTCGGCATTTTGCGTGCGTACCGAACCTATTGGAGTCGCGTCGTTCCTGGTTTCACGGTTCGTTACGTGAATGACACGTTCGCCGCCCATCCGAACACCGCCCAGCGTCTGGTTCGCCTCTTTGAGACTCGATTCAATCCCGCCGGTGGGGAGCCCGAGACTCAGGCCATCGAGGATGAAATCCTGGAAGGCCTCGATCGCATTACCTCTCTGGACGAGGACAGGATTCTTCGCAGCTTCTATCAGCTCATCATGGCAACCGTGCGGACGAGCGCCTTCAGGCCCGATGCGGAGAGCCTGTCGTTCAAGTTCTACTCCGCGCTGGTGCCGGGAATGCCTCAGCCGGTTCCGCTCTACGAGATATTCGTGTACACCAGGGACGTCGAGGGAGTTCATCTGCGCGGCGGCATGGTGGCTCGGGGTGGGTTGCGCTGGTCGACCCGTCGTGAGGATTATCGCGCTGAGGTACTTGGTTTGATGAAGGCCCAAATGACGAAGAACACCGTGATTGTTCCCACGGGTGCAAAAGGTGGTTTCGTTCTGAGAACCATTCCCGAGGATGGCAGTGATCTTCGCGATGTCGTCAAATCCGGCTATATCACGTTTGTGAAGGGGCTGTTGGATCTCACTGACAATCTGGTAGATGGAAGGATCGTGCCTCCTCCGAACGTGCGTAGGCATGATGGCGACGATCCCTACTTCGTGGTCGCGGCCGACAAAGGCACAGCTGCGATGTCTGACACCGCAAACGCGATTGCGGCCGAATACGGGTTTTGGCTCGGTGATGCATTCGCTTCTGGCGGCTCGGCCGGATACGACCACAAAGCTCTGGCGATTACCGCAAGGGGAGCCTGGGAGTCCGTGAAGCGACATTTCGCAGACCTCGGAACCGATGCGACGAGACAGATCATCTCGGTAGCGGGAATTGGAGATATGTCCGGCGACGTGTTCGGAAATGGATTGCTGCAGTCCCAGAACTTCAAGCTGCTGGCGGCATTCGATCATCGCGACATATTTCTCGATCCCGATCCTCATCCGCATCTCAGCTACGAGGAGCGGCGTCGCCTGTTCGAAATGCCGAGATCGAGTTGGTAGGACTACGACCGATCTCTGATTTCTGAAGGCGGGGGTGTTTACAGCCGCCAAGCCAAAAAGATCGATCTCTCGCCACAGGTTCGCGAGGCTCTCAAGATCGAGGCTGACGCTCTGACGCCGGATGAGCTCATCCGGGCCGTGCTCGTCGCTCCGGTTGATCTCCTCTGGAACGGCGGTGTGGGAACGTATGTCAAAGCTTCTACAGAGACACACATCGAATGCGACGACCGTACCAATGATGCCGTACGGGTAGACGGTGTCGATTTGAGATGCTGGGTCGTCGGTGAGGGTGGCAACCTCGGGTTCACTCAGGCAGGGCGGATCGAATTCGCTCGCAAGGGCGGGGCAATCAACACCGATTTCATCGACAACTCGGGAGGTGTCGATTGTTCAGACCGTGAGGTCAACCTCAAGATCCTCCTCAGCCTCGCCATCGAGCGAGGTGAGCTTGCGGCGGAGGAACGGACTGATTTGATCGAAAAAATGACCGAGGGCGTTGTGAAGAGGGTTCTCTATGACAACTTCGAACAGGCCCAGATTCTGTCGCAGGAGGTTGCTACATCAGCGGGTCACCTAGAAGCGTATGAGGACCTGATGAAGACACTCGAACGGCACAAGCTACTCAGCCGTAAGCTGGAGGGTCTCCCCAAACTAGATGAGCTCGAAGACCGCAGTCGCGACGGTGAAGGTCTCTATCGTCCCGAGTTGGCCGTGCTGCTGGCGTACGCCAAGCAGGACCTCACGTTCGCCGTCGTGGAGTCTGACATCCCCGATCAACCCGACGTCATGGGAGTTCTGCGTGACTACTTTCCGGAGTTGGCGGTTGAGCGCTTCGGACATCTGCTGTGGGAACATCCGCTTCGCAGGGAGATCGTGGCCACGGTCATCGCCAACCGCGTAATCAATGATCAGGGTGTCACGTTCGTCAATCGCCTGCAGATGGAAACGGGTTCGACCAGGGCAGAAGTCGTGAAGGCATACCGGGTGGCCCATAGCCTGGTCGATGCACAACATCGGTGGAGCGAAATCGAACGTCTCGACGCCAGTTCCGACCCTGCTATTCAACGCCAGCTGCTCGAGGCCATCGATGAACTCGTAGAAGCCATCACCCGCTGGTTTTTGGCGCAGCCGGAGCGCATGCCCCGTTTGGACGATCTCGATGGTGCGCGATCAGCGTTCAGAGATCTCGAGGCGTCGTTGCCCGCTCTCGTTCCGGAAGAAAAACGGACGGACCTCGAACGCGAAATCATGCGCCTTGTCGCTGTGGGAGTGCCGGAACAGATTGCAGTTCGTCATGTCTATCATCAGGAATTGGTTCTGGCGCCTGACATCATTCAGGTTGCGAGTGCGACCGGCTGGGATGTCAACAAGGTTGCCGAGTTGTTCCTGGTTGTGGGTGATCGATACCGTATCGATTGGTTGCAGCGCCAGGCCGAGCGGTTGGTTCCGGGAAATCGTTGGCAACGCTGGGCGATCCGGTCGTTCGAAAGTGATCTCGAACGGCTCCGACGAGATCTGTCGGAGTGGATCATGGCGAGTGGAGACGGGATGTCGCCGGCCGAAGCCGTCGACTCCTACGTTGCTCAACGTGCCGAGCGTCACGAGCGCCTGGACCGATTCCTGGACATGCTCAAGCACGACGGAGGTTCAGACCTTGACTCGCTCATGGTGGCCGCCCGCCAGGTGAGAGCACTCGCTCGCTAGGACGGGTTACCGCTCGCGTAGAACGCGACGCAGGATCTTTCCTGAAGCCGACTTCGGGATTTCGTCGACGAACTCCACGTCCTGGATCTCTTTGTACGTTGCCACTTTCCCGACGACAAACTCTTTGATCTCGTCAGGCGTCACGTCCTGATTCACAACCACGAAAGCCTTGGGGACTTCTCCTGCTTCTGCGTCCGGCTTGGGAATAACAGCCACGTCGACGACGGCGGGATGCGTGATGAGTAGCGCCTCGAGTTCTGCGGGTGGCACCTGAAAGCCCTTGTACTTGATCAGCTCCTTGAGCCGGTCGACGATGTAGAACCATCCTTCATCGTCGTACATGGCGATATCGCCTGTGTGGAGCCAGCCTTCCTCATCAATTGTCATGGCGGTGGCTTCCTGATTGTTCAGATAGCCCGTCATCACCTGCGGGCCTTTCACCCATAACTCGCCCGTTTCTCCGGGTTCGACGTCGATTCCGGTTTCCGGATCGACGACGCGAGACTCGGTATTGGGAAGAGCCGGTCCCACCGAACCCGGGCGACGTTGCCCGGTCGGGGTTGAATGGGTAACGGGACTGGCCTCGGTCAATCCGTAGCCTTGAGTCACATCACATTGGATCCGCTTGGCACAAGCATCTGCCAGATCCGATCCAAGAGGAGCCGCGCCGGAGAAGACCAGCCGCAGCGAGGTCGTGTCGTACTGATCGATCACAGGATGATTGGCAAGGGCCAGGATGATTGGCGGAACCAAAAGCGCGATGCTGACCCGATGTTTCTGAACGAGCTCGAGAAATTCCACGAGGTCAAAACGGGGCATGGTGATGACCGTCGCACCATGCAACATGGCCATATTCATGATGACGATCATGCCGTAGATATGAAAGAACGGCAGTACGCCGATCAGCACATCATCGGCGCTCATGTCCAATGGCACCGATGTCTGAGCAAGGTTGGCGGTGAGGTTCTGATGGGTCAGCATCACACCCTTGGATAGACCGGTCGTACCACTCGAATACGGCAACACTGCGACGTGGGTAGCAGGATCAAAGTGGACGGTCGGCGGTTGGGCGTCGACGAGGAGCTCCGAATACGGCGTAGCGTTTTCCTCAACTTCGCCCAGAACCACGATTTCTTCAATTCCCGATTCCGACGCTGCCGCCAGCGCCTGCGGCATGAACGGGGACACGGTGAAGAGGATCCGGGCTCCGGCATCTTTGAGTTGGTGGACGATCTCATCGACCGTATAGGTCGGATTGACCGTTGTAACTGTCATCCCGGCCTTGATGCTGCCGTGAAACATCACGACATACTCAGGAACATTCGAGGCCAGGATCGCGGCAACGTCGCCGGGGCCCAGGCCCCGGGCAGCCAGATTTCCGGCCATGTTTGAGATCTGTTGGCTGAGTTGCCCGAACGTGATTGTGCGCCCGGATGGACCATCCACGAACGCGGCTTTGTCGGATAGTGCGTCCGCACCGGACATCACATAATCCGTGAGAGGCATCGTGGGAACTTCGATATCCGGATGCGGGCTGGTGACTACAACCATGGTTCCTTCTGTCAGGCGTTTCTCCGACGTTACCGCACCCTGCGTCGCTCGTCACGCAGGAAGCACCGACCGAACACCGCGCCGATTGCTGGGGAACATTTCCAGCGCGTATGGGGTAAAGGAAATCGCGACCTGTGCCGAAGGATGCCGGAGCACACAACGCCACTTAGAGAAGTCCTACATAGAGGAGCGCGTGTCGATGCGACAGAAGACCTTGGGGGGTCTTGCAATTTCAGCCGTGGTAGCGGCTCTCATCGTCGCGAGTGGGTCGGCGTTTGCCGACGATCCGTCGCACGGCTCAGATGTGGCATTCTTCAATCCGGTCACCACGCGCTGGACAGTACCGGGAACTACAGATTTCTACTTCGGTTCGCCCGGTGACATTCCACTCATGTGTGACTGGAACAGTGACGGAACCGATACCGTCGGGGCCTACGAGACCGCCACTGGCATTTTCTCACTTCGCAACCAGAACGACGGGGCGGTTGCCGAAGCCGAGCTCTATTACGGAATCCCCGGCGATCAGGCTATTTGCGGTGACTGGGACGGAGACGGAATCGACACCATCTCTGTCTACCGCCCCGGAGACGGTCGCTTCTATATACGCAATACCAATGTCCAGGGCTATGCCGATGAGGTATTCGAGTATGGCGGAACGTCCGGGCGAGCTTTCGCAGGCGACTTCGACGGAGATGGCATTGACCAGGTCGGTGTACACCATCCGTCGACCGGATTGATCTCGATAGCCAAAGACATGAGCGGAGGCGACCCGGCGTGGATCGGATACATGGGATTCAATGTCGACAATGTGATTGTGGGAGATTGGGATTCGGACGGATCCGAATCGATCGGTCTCTACCGCTCTGTGATCAAGCAGATGACATTTCTTGGCGAAATCGACGCAGAGCCGACGGAATATGTCGTCTCCCTCGAGGGAGTGAGTGGCATCCCGGCAGCGGGAGACTGGAATCCGGATGACGGCGTCGGGGCGATCTCGAAGCCAGTGGTCGTTGACGATGGTCCGGCTCCCTCAATCACGGTTGATATCGGAAAGGCGCTGATCACCGCCGATGCTGCCATCGCGCCCGCCCCGAAGGTCAACCCGCCGAGCGACCCGGACCCGGCCCCGGCTCCTGCACCAGCACCAGCCCCGGCAGCGCCCGCACCAGCAACACCGGCACCGGCTCCCGCGCCTGACACTGCCCCCGATCCTACGCCCACGCCGATCTCTGCGCCTTCCTCGCGACCCGGGATCCCGGTTTACGACACAGCATGGGAGATGCCCGTTTTCGCCACGCTCAGCGAAGCCGACCAGTATTTCGCTCATCTCAATCGCGCCGGATTCACGGGTGCCTGGCTGTCATATTTCAACCACATAAACGGAGGTATCGGTGGTACGAACGTCAACGGTGACCCCGTGGCGACCGGTGGTTGGGGAGACCGCTTCTACCTCAACCAGGGATACATCAATCACATGCGCGGGATTCTCGACGCGGCTCAGAGACACAATCAAAAGATCGGGTTTGTGATGATCTGGGCCAACAAGTATGCGAACGATGGGAGCCTCCATGCCGGTAATGCCTGGCAGCTCGGCTTCGATCTTGGGCAGGCGTTCGGTGACCACGGCGCCATCGCGCACTGGGTCGCAGGCGGAGACAACTTCATTGGTGTCGAAGACCCGCAGATCTGGGCGAACATGGTGTCCGGGCTACGAGAAGCGGGAGCGAATCAGAAGGTTGGCTATCACTCGCCCGCCTATGCAGGAAGCAATGGGCACCTTCGCTTCGTAAACGAGTGGTGGGCCGATTTCGTTGCCGCACAAACCGGTCACTGTCAGAACGCAAGCACCACCTATCAGCAACTGGCCGACGCCGTCAATCAATCACCGAAGCCGATCTACGCCGGAGAGCTCCGATACGAGAACATCAGCCCGAGCTGGTGCGACTCACCCGACGGTGAAGGCGTTCCCGGTTGGGCAGTTGAGGCCGATGCACAAGCCGCAGCCGATGCCGGCGTTGGAGCGATTCTGTTCGGCCACAACGAGCGCTGGCAGTGGGGTCGTGCACTCAACGGGGGATCCGGCGGCGGCGGCGGCGCTGCAATCGGCTCATTGGGCAGCGATGGCGAAAGCCGGACGATTGCCGTAGCCAGCCGCTACTAACTCACCGGTCTACCTGACCTCGAAACGGACTCTGGACCTATAGGTCGCGTGTTGATCCGTGGGTAACGTTATGAGGCGCCCGCCGGGCGCATTATTGCAGTCAATGGCTTCCTCCTCTCACGGATGCCGGTCTCGAGTCCGCCATGTCGCGTTTCCCTATCGCTCAACCGCACCAGCGGTCGCTGCGGCTCGCGCCGTACGTCTTCGGTTTCACCGCGGCGATGGTGGTTGCTCTCGTTTTGATGGCACCACCTGTGGAAGCGACTCAGGCCACGCCCGCTGAACGGGACGCGGTGATATGGGACCGGCCCGCACCGGTTCCGCCGCGTCAACCAAGAGTGGTGGGTCACCCCGGCGATTTCCTGGGAGCCGTGCCTGAAGATCGCGTGATTGCCGCCGAGGTTGTCGTCGGATCTAACGAGGGGCAACGGTCAGGTTTCGGTCCCCATTCGACGGATAGCGATGGCGCCGACATCGTGTACGCCACACCGATCGAGCTACGAGCGATGCTCACCTCCGGCGCGGCTACCTCGATCCGGTACGTACCTCCTCCTCACACGTTCGCGATCGAGTCTGAAGGCCTCGCATTATTGAATAGCGAAGCCTGGGTCGACAAGGGCTACACAGGTGAGGGAATCACCATTGGAATTCTCGACACCGGTTTTTATGGATTTCGAAATTTTCAGGGTGAAGAATTGCCGTCGGACATCAGGCACAAGAGCTTCCACAAGGATGGGCTGGAGGCCGATGACAACTCGCACGGAGTGGCCGTAGCCGAAATCATTCACGATATCGCTCCGGATGCGGATCTCGTATTGGCCAACTTCTTCGACACGGATCAGTTTCAGGACGCGGTTGATTACCTCGTCGGCGAGGGCGTAGACATCATCAGCATGTCGGCAGGATGGAGCCGGGGACCTTTCGACGGATCCTCGTTTCAGGCACAAGTCGTTCAAGATGCGATCGATGCGGGTGTGATCTGGATCAATGCAGCCGGAAATGGTGCCACCCAGCACTACGGGGCTTCCTACACCGATTTCCAAGGACGCCACCTCTTTCCTGCAGGCGACCAGATGAATCGGTTTACGGTCAAAGCCGGTTCTGACCTCGATATCTCACTGACGTGGACCGATCCCACCGCCGATCTCGACCTCTGCATCTACGACCTGAGGACCGGGGTCGTTCGAGAAATCACGTGTTCACGCAACCAACAGAACGGACCAGAGGATCCTCTCGAGGAACAGATCGTCTGGTCCAACGTCTTGACGACAGATTTCCCAATCGGATACACGATTGAAAGGCGCTCCTTTGCTCAAACCCGCACGCGGATCGACGTCTTCGCCATGGGAGCTTTCAACCTGGCCCATACGGTTGCTGCCTCCAGCATTGTGGTCCCGGCAGACGTCGAGCAGGTCATCACGGTTGGGGCGGTACCGTGGGATAACGCCGACGAACTCGTGGCGTTCTCGGGGAGGGGACCAACAGTCGACGGACGGATCAAACCTGATCTGGTTGGACCATCGAGCGTCACTACCGCGTCACGAAGCAGTTTTGGGGGGACCTCGGCAGCGGCTCCTCACGTGGCCGGCGTGGCTGCTCTGCGATTGGAGGCATTTCCCGGCACGACGCCGCGGCAGATGCGGCTCGATCTTGCGGCTGCTGCGACATCGCTTCCTCTGGGTTCGGGTAAAAACGCCGACTACGGATGGGGACGTGTTGCCAGCGGTACGCCTCCCGTCAACCAGGATTGGATCGGACGACATGACCCGCGCACCGGGCTCTGGACACTCTCGAGCGACGGTGGATTGATGACCCCGTTTTACTATGGGGATCCCGGCGACCTTCCGGTTGTGTGCGATTGGGACGGCGACGGCGTTCGAACGCCTGGTCTATATCGTCCGCAAACCGGCTTTCTCTATCTTCGAAACTCAAACGATTTCGGTGTGGCGGATGTCGAGATCTTCTTCGGAGTGCCCGGTGATCTCCCGATTTGTGGAGACTGGAACGGAGATGGCGTCGATACGATCGGGATCTTCAGACCGTCTGAAGCCAGGTTCTACCTGCGAAACAGCAACACGCAAGGATTCGCAGAGGAGGAGTTCGTATTTGGTGAACCGCCCGACCTTCCATTCGCCGGCGACTGGGACGGAGACGGCATCGACACGGTCGGCCTCTATCGTTCCTCCAATGGATTCGTGTACGTCAGCAATTCGAACCGCTCGGGGTTTGCCGACATCGAAGCGTTTTACGGACGACCGGGAGACCGGTTTGTCATCGGCGATTGGAATGATGATGGCAAATCGAGCTTCGGAATCTATCGCCCGGCTGACCAGACGTTCTACTTAGCCAACAATGTGGAGCGTCCGATTGCAGGTCAGGCGATCCGGATGGGCCCCTCCTGGCTGAACCCCGTCAGCCATTAAACGCCCCAGGTGGCAACGACCGTTCCTTCTGAGGTGACCACGCCGCCCGCGTTCTCCTCGGTGATGACGAGCGCCTCCACCTCATGGGCTCTCGCCGTGTGGAATGCTACAACTCCCGGGTCCGAGCCAAGCACGCCGGCCGACGTCACGCCACCAGCGGTAACGGCCCACAGCTGATATGTTCGGCTCGGGTCGAGAGCGGGCAGGTTGTCCGTGAGGAGAAAGCCTTCACCGCTCTCGGCCAGCACGATTTGGGCCGCAACTCCGTCGGCTTCCAACGTGGCGGTGACGGAGCCGGGTGACTCGGCCACCTGTTTGGCGAGCGTCTCTAGGGGGTCGCCACCTCCAACGCTCGCTCTTCCGAGACCGAAAGACACAACCGCGGCGACCGACGCAGCCACGGCGACCTTCCACATCCAACCGCTGGCAATGCGTTGTGACGGAAACGGGGCTACGTTGCCGGAACTCGGTGCTTCGCGATGATTGGCGTCGCTCTCGATTCGGCGATCCGCAGCTACGACTTCGGCGTCGCCATCGTCTAACCCGATAGCCGAGGCGATATTGTCCCACACGCGGTCGGGAGCAGGGGGTAGCGATGCGGGTGTCGTAGAAGCAAGAGCTTCACGGTTCTCGATCACAATTTGCCAGAGTTCTGGGCGTTCGCTCAGCGCCCGTTCGATCGCAGCCGATTCGGACGCCGGAAGAGCATCCAGCGCGTAGAGAACCAGATCTTCTCTGAGCTGTTCGTCCATACCTTCAACGCTCATGCCGGTGACCCCATGCTTTTGGCAAGGGTTGCCATGCCGATGCGTATGCGACTCTTGACCGTGCCTTCCGGCAGGCCGAGAGTTTGGGCGACCTCCCGGTATGTCTGGCCGCCGAAGTAGGCCAGCTCGATGGGGTCTCGCTGTTCGGATGAGAGGTCGGTGAGGGCTGATCGGACCATGTCTGCCTCGCTCGATCGCTCGACGTCGTCGTCGACGCCGCCTGTGACTACCGGGACCAGTCGAGCCTCCCGCTCTTCTCTGGCGCGTCGAGATGTCTCAGACCGCACGCTGTCGACGCTTTTTCCATGCGTCATGGTGAGCAAAAACGTTCGCAGCGACCCACGTGATGGGTCATATCGATCGGGATCGTTCCATAGCTGTACGAACACGTCCTGGGTCACTTCCTCAGCGAGGTGCTGGTTGCGTAACACCCGCTTGGCGAGCGCGAGAACGCTTCCCGAATGTCGTTCATAGACCATTCGAAAGGCCGTTCTGTCCCCGGCGCTCGTGCGCCGAACAAGCTCGTCATCTGTGAGGGCTTCATCGTTCATGTATTCGGAACCGAATAGGGATCGGATGATGAAAAACCTAATACATCACGTGGCCGAGTCACCGATGTCACGCTGAGGCAGGGATGACCTCGTGACCAGGCTCTTCCGGTTCGGTGTCAACGAGCTCATCGGGAAATCCGGGTGCCCTCAGCTCTACGCCACAAGAGTCCTCGAGCAGCTTGACGATTCCTGACGACCAGAACCGGGGCCCCAGTTGCTGTTCCCCCCGTCGAAAGATGTCGAGAACCACGGGCGATACTTCGAGTGGCACACTGTTTCGGTCGGCGATCGCTTGAAAGAGGCTCATGTCTTTGACGACGAGGTCCATGGTGAAGTTGATGTTGTAGCTGCCGTTGAGGATGACCTGAGACTCGGTTTCATGTACGAAGGAGTTGCCAGAGCTGATGCGGATCGCTTCGTAAGTCGTATTGAGATCCATCCCGGCCATCTTTGCCGTTGTGAGGGCTTCCCCGAGCGCGACGAGATGGACAGAGGCGAGATAGTTTGTCACCACCTTGAGAATGGAGGCTGCGCCGAGGTCCCCAACGTGAAGAATGTTTCTGCCCATGACGGTGAGAACCGGCAGAATGCGTTCGAACACCGTTCGATCGCATCCCGCAAAGATGGAAATGTTGCCCGTCGCCGCCCGATGGCAGCCACCAGAAATCGGACAGTCGACCGGATCCGCTCCGGTGGCGGTAACCAGTGCCCCGATTCTCCTCACCTCTGATTCGTCTGTAGTGCTCATCTCGAGCCATGTCTTGCCGGCACTCAACCCGGCAAGCACTCCGTCTTCGGACTCCATCACCTCCCGCACGATTGCAGGCGACGGGAGGCATGTGATGACAATGTCGCATTGTTCTGCGAGCGCCCGCGGGGAGTCCGCCCAGAGTGCACCGTTATCGAGGAAGGGTTGTGCTGCTGCGACGTCGAGATCACGAACCACCAGGTCGTATCCGTGCCGCTGAAGACTGCCTGCCAGTTTCCCGCCGGCATTGCCGAGTCCGATAAACCCGATCTTCATTTCATCCTCCGCGTTCTCGAGTACCTGTGTGGTGAATCGCACGGCGAACATACCACTGCGGCCTCCTGCATTTCCAGCGGAATTCGTCATCCAGATCAGGCACCTGCTCCGTATACAAGGCGTGAAGGAGGTGCGATGACAGTGACACAGGCAAGTTGGCCAAAGGGCAACGCGCGGAAGCCTCGCACGTACACAGAGGGAAGGGTATGCGAGAACGACGAGTGTGACACCCGTATCTCCAAATACAACCGATCTGAGCTCTGTTTCCGCCATTCGCCGGCACGATTCCCAAGAGTGCGGGGCGTCGTAGAAGAGAAGTAGTGGCGGTAATCGAACGCACAATTGCGATCGAGACGGACAACGTATATGGCTATGCGTGTGAAAGGTCGGCGTTCTTCGCCTCCAAAGGGCATACTCATGGTCATGGGACTTGCAGACGAACCCGTTGAAATTCGACATACAGGAGACCCGCTCGTGCCGGCGGACGCCGCCGAGTTGTCAAAAGAATTAGATGAAGAGTGGTCCGCGTCAGGCGGACGCTTGACCCGTACTTACACGTTCGCCGATTTCGCCGAGGCGCTGGCGTTTGTCAACTCGGTTGGAGAGCTCGCCGAAGAGGTAGACCACCATCCCATGATCTCTTTCACCTGGGGACGAGTTGACCTCGAGATCTGGACGCACTCCATCGGAGGTCTCCAACGAGGGGACTTCGTGTTTGCAGCCAAGGTCCATGAGATGTACGAGCAAATGTGAGTCGTTGAACCGACTCTTCTGTCAAACGATGACGCCAATGACCGCTGCAATTGCCACCACTACGCCGGTCAGAACCATGTCGCGCGGTGTCTGTTTGCGCCAAGACCAAATTGCCGCGATGACGACTCCGGCCAGGAAGCCCCCGAGATGGCCTTCCCACGCCACATTCGGCACTATGAAGCCGATGGCCGCGTTGAGTCCCAGGATCGCCACGATGCTTCGCAGCTGGGCGTTACCAATCGGCGTATTTCGTCGTTCGTACGCCATGACGAGATAGGCGCCAAAGAGCCCGAAAATCGCGCCAGACGCTCCCACTGCCACTCCTCCATTCATGAGCACGAACAAGGTGCCGCCGGCGAGGGCGCTCCCCACGTAAAGGCTGGCGAACGGCGCCGAGCCGACCCTCAGCTCGAGGCCAGGGCCGAGGATGTACAGCGCGTACATGTTGAACAGGAGGTGCATCGGGCTGCCGTGCATGAATGCGGAGGTGAAAAGTCGGTAACTCTCACCAGATAGCGTCAGATTGGAGAAGAGGGCACCGTTTTCGAATATCAGCGACTCGAAACTCGGAACGAGTCCTGCAACAAAAACTGCGACATTGGCCATGAGGAGAGCGCGGGTGACACCGGGAAGGGCACCAAGACCGCTTCGGCGGCGCACAGGTCGGGCATGTACGACCCGGCCTCGACCGACCTGTTGTGCACATTCGGGGCATTTCTGTCCGACCGGGCCCTGAACGGCGCAATCAACGCAGATCGGCTTTTCGCATTCCGAACAGCTGAGCCTGGTTTCGACGCCAGGGTGTCGATAGCAGACCACACGTTGCGTTTCCATGGCGCCTACAACCCCGGCGACGTTCGGAGGCTTCCCGTACTTTCGAGAGAATGATGGAGCTCGAGCGCGAATCGATCCGTCATCCCCGATACATAGTCGAGTGCCGCCTGGGTCTCGGAGGCGTCTTCGTGGCGATAAGAAGCAGGGATCTCCATCGGTCGATCGAGGTAGTAGTCGGTGAGATCTCTCAGTACTCCTACCGCAGTTGCGGCCTGCGCCTTTGCCTCGGGACGAAGGTAAACGCGCTCGAACATGAAATCCCGGACAATGTTCATGGCCTCTAGCACCGATGGTTCCATTGTCAGCTCCCCGTCTCGCTCGCTTTGGTAGATCACGGCGTTGATCATCACATCAATCCAGTCGCTGCCGGGTTCTCCAAAGATCTTGAGGCCGTAGCGAGGCAATTCTGAGCTCGACCGCAGGACCCTTGATCTGAGAGCATCCTCGACGTCGTGGGTGAGATATGCAATGCGGTCGGCGTATCGACACACCATGCCCTCGGCGGTGGTCGGAGGAGGCTCGACTCTCCACGAATGCGTCCTGATGCCATCGAGAACCTCCCACGTGAGGTTTTCGGGTTCGAGCACCTCGAAAATCCGGACACTCTGTTCCGAGTGAAGCCAATCGCCGTCGACGTACGGAGAAAAGGCCTCTTCTCCAATGTGACCGAAAGGCGAATGACCGACATCGTGACCAAGGCAGATGGCCTCCGTCAACGGCTCATTGAGGCGAAGCGCCCTCGAGATTGCCCGACCGATCTGTGTTACCTGGAGCGTATGCGTCAGGCGGGTGATGACATGATCGTTGAGCGGCGACACAAACACCTGCGTTTTGTCCTTTAGCCGTCGGAAGGCTTTGTTGTGGATGATGCGGTCGCGATCGCGCTCGAAGTCCGTTCGCAAAGGGTCTGGGTCCTCGGTTACTACCCGACCTTTTGTCTCCGCACTGCGTTTTGCCATTGACGAGAGGTGGGCACCCTCATCGCGCAGGCGCTGGTCCCGGTCATAAATCATGGGTAAACGGTAATCCGGGCGACAACCTAACTCCAGACTCCCTGCGGGAAGGAAGCACGATCGGATCCGGATACGAGGCCGTCAGACCGAAGAAGTAGATTGCTGGCGTGGAGTATCAGGCGTTGTATCGCAAGTACCGACCTCGCACGTTTGAAGAGGTCGTTGGCCAAAAACACGTGACAAAGACTCTCTCCAAAGAAGTGGTGGAGGGTCGGATCGCGCACGCCTACCTATTCGCCGGACCGCGAGGTACCGGTAAGACGACGACCGCCCGGATTCTCGCGAAATCGTTGAATTGCGCGAATCGCTCTGAGAGCGGCGAACCCTGCAACGTGTGTCCACAGTGCATTGGGGTCAATGAGGGTTCGTCGTTGGACGTCATCGAACTCGACGCGGCCTCGCACAACAAGGTCGAAGACATTCGCGAAATACGGGTGAATGTGGGGACGGTGGCGTCCGTCCAGGGAAACAAGCGCGTCTACATCCTCGACGAAGCTCACATGCTTTCGCGTGCCGCCGCCAATGCGCTTCTGAAGACGCTTGAAGAGCCACCCGACCATGTGCATTTCGTTCTCGCAACCACCGAGCCTTACAAGCTCCTCGATACCGTCCGCAGCCGTACGCAGCGATTTGACTTCCACCCGGTGCCCATCGATGTCCTGGCCACTCACCTTGCACATATTTCTGACCAGGAAGCGTTCAAAGCCCAATCGGATGCTCTCGCAACCATTGCTCGTCACGCAGAGGGGTCGGTGCGAGACGCGATGAGCTTGCTCGAACAGATCGCAGCACTTGGCGACGGAGTGGTCGACGTGTCGGGAGTTCGCGACGCACTGGGTGCCGTGTCAGACGACACGTTCGTTCGTCTGGCGAACGCAATCGCCGATCAAGACGCCCGGCTCGGATTGGAGCTGGTCGCGTCGGTCGCCGCAAACGGGCTGGACCTTCGCAAGTTCGTGGGTGACGCAATGTCGTTCTTCAGGGGCGTCTTTCTCACGATCTACACGCGCAATGTCGAAGAGATCGTCGATGTGCCAGCTGATCATCTCGAAACCTGGAGGCAGGTCGCAGCCCGACTTCAGCCCTCGCAGGTCGTGCATGCGCTCGACCAGATGTCAGAAGCACTCATTCAGCTGCGCGACGGGCGCGAGGAGCGGCTTGTGACCGAACTGCTCATCATCCGGATCACCAAGCCCGAAACCAGTGTCGATCCGTCTGCCCTTGCGGCACGAATTGATTGGATTGAGGAAAGAGTTCGGCGAGGGACACAGAACACGAACCAGGCGTCTGGCGGACCATCACGGGCTGAGGAATCGGCTCGTCCGGTTGCCGGTGCTGCCGGCCGACAATCGCAACCCGACGCCTCGTCAAGACCGGCTTCCGGATCAACGGCCGACGTGATTCCGGCGTCATCATCAGCCAGGCCGGTATCCAGCGGTACTCCTTCTGCGACGGTCGTCAGCGACGGCACGGAACCTTTTGAAGCTGTGCCCACCGCGCAGGCGTCTGTCGACGATGCAGCCGCCGGCGCTCGAGAAGCGATGTCGTTGCCGGTTGACGAACCCGAGGCAGCTTCTCCGATTTCGGCGATGGACCAGTCTGCCGTGGCGGCGAAGTGGCCGGCCCTGGTCGACCGTGTCCGCCAGGCTGTTGGGCCGAGACGATTTGCAATCTTACGCGAGGCGAAACCGGCGGCCGTCGACGGTGGGGTTCTCGGGCTGCTCATTCCGTCTCATCTCACGTTTCATATTGAAGCGCTCGAAGCAGACGAAGCGCTGCGCATGATCGTCGGCACTGCAGCATCGGACATTCTCGGCGGAGGCGTCGAGATTGCCTATATCGCTCAAGAGTCAGCTCGATCCGTGATCCCGGTCCAGGAAGAGGTTGTTCTCGACAAAGACAATCTCGTCGAGGCCGGCGACGCCGACGCGGCAGACATGATCATCGAAGAATTCGGCGCTGAGGTCGTCGACGACGATGAGACCGCGCGTCCCTAGAGCTGTTGCCGCCCAATCAATGCTCTGCCCAGAGTGATCTCATCGGCATAATCGAGGTCTCCACCAACGGGGAGCCCCGATGCGAGTTTGGATACCTTTACTCCAAGTGGTTTGAGCAACTGCGCCAGGTACAGTGCGGTGGCGTCACCTTCGATTGTCGGATTGGTTGCTGCTATGGCTTCGGTGATGCCCTCGGCTTCGACCCTGGCAAGGAGTTCCCTGAATCTCAACTGATCAGGACCGATGCCTGCAATCGGCGATATCGATCCGCCGAGGACGTGGTAGCTCCCGCGAAATTCCTGTGTTCGTTCTACGACGACGATGTCCTGAGCCCGTTCGACAACGCATATCAAGCCGGGTTCCCGTCGACCGTCGGAGCAAATGGTGCATAGATCTGACGCACTCACGTTGAAGCATCGTTGACACAGCTGGATCTGAACTCGCATTTCGATAATGGCGTCAGCCAGGCGTCTGGCGTCGTGCTCATCGACGTTGAGAAGGTGAAACGCGAGGCGCTGTGCACTCTTCTGGCCTACGCCCGGAAGACGAGCCAACTCGTCCACGAGTCGTTGAATCGGAGGTTCGAACATCAGCTGCCGAGAATGCCTCCGAGATCGATGCCGAGATCGAGGCCGCCGCTCGCCTCGCCGATCTGCGTATTCATGGCCTCGGTCGCCTGGGCCAGAGCCTGATTGATGGCAGCGACGATGAGGTCACCGAGCAACTCTGGATCTGATGGGTCGATGACCGAGGGGTCGATCGCGATCGAAACCACCTCTCCGGAGCCTCGAACCCGGGCCGTGGCGACCCCGCCGCCGGCCGTCCCTTCGAATTCCTGCTGCAACACGGCGTCCTGAGCAGCCTTCATGTTGGCCTGCATTGCGGCGGCCTGGGCGAGCAGTTCCTGCATGTTTGGCATGTCTGTCATAGCCCCACGCTACCTGCCATGCGGTGTCAAACACGGTCGATTCCTCTCTGTTCGGGTGTCGTCGCCAGCTAGCCTTTTCTTCATGCCAACCGTTATTTCCTCCATTGCTCGGACTCCTATCGGTCGTTTCGGCGGCGCCTTCCGTGCCACTGCGGCAGTCGATCTCGGGGCCACGGCAATGTCTGGCGCCATTGACCGCTCGGGTCTCGACCCCTCGCTCATCGACGAAGTGTGGTTCGGCCATGTCGTGCAAGCGGGTACAGGCCAGATCACGAGCAGACAAGCCGCCGTCAAAGCCGGTGTGCCCATGACGGTTCCGTCCACGACCATCAACAAGGTTTGTCTTTCGGGAATGAGCGCAATCGGAGTTGCGGACAGGGCGATTCGTCTCGGAGAGGCGAAGTTCGTCCTCGCAGGCGGAATGGAGTCGATGTCGCAGGCGCCCTACCTCGTTTCGGGAGCTCGGTGGGGATTGAAATACGGCAATGGGACGTTGGTGGACGCTCTGGAGACAGATGGTCTCTTCTGCGCCCTCGACAAGTGCACGATGGGGGCTTCAACCGACGCCCGGAATCGAGAGCTTGGCATGACTCGACCGGCCCAGGATGCGTGGGCGCTGCAATCACATCAACGGGCTGCACAGGCCTCTGCCGAGGGACTGTTTTCGGAGGAAATCGTCCCTGTGGCGATCGAGACCAGGGCCGGCATCGAGATGATCGGCACCGACGAGGGTTTTCGAACGGACACTTCCTACGAGGCGCTGGCGTCACTGCGACCGGCATTCACAAAAAACGGTGACCTGACTGCAGGCAACGCCTCCCAGATGTCCGATGGTGCCGCGGCGCTCGTTGTCGCAGATTCTCTGGCTGCGGAGGCAGAAGGATTGCCGGTACTTGCCGAGGTGATTGCTTACGGACAAATTGGTGGTGCGGACGCCACACTGCTCGAACGTCCCGCCGAAGCGATCCGCAGAGCTTTGAAGTCGACGGAGTTTGACGTATCAGACCTCGATCTCGTCGAGATCAACGAGGCATTCGCAAGCGTCGCCCTCTGGTCGTCCGACAATCTCGGACTCGATCACTCCCGTGTGAATGTTCATGGCGGAGCCATTGCCCTCGGGCATCCACTGGGAGCTACCGGAGCCCGGATCGTCGTGACCCTCATCAACGCGTTACGAAGCCGGGGTGGTGGTCTCGGGGCTGCGGCACTGTGCGGAGGTGGGGGACAGGGTGACGCACTGATCGTTCGGGTTCCGTGAGCATCGACCTGTTGTTGATAAACCTCGACCATGTCGGAATCGCCGTAGAGGATCTGAACGAATCCCTGTCTAGGTTCAAAGAGCTCTACGGAGTCGAACCGATGCACCGGGAGACCGTCGCGTCCCAGGGAGTCGAGGAAGCCATGTTGTCGGTTGGTGGATCGTACGTTCAACTGCTGCAGCCGATCGACGAGGCCGGTCCCGTGGCACGTTTTCTGAAGCGACGAGGTGAGGGAATGCACCATCTCGCGTTCGCGGTGGCCGATATCGAGATGGCATTGCGACATTTGGAATCGCAGGGTGCTCGGCTGGTTGATCACGAGCCGAGAATCGGTGGTCAGGGAAAACGTATCGCGTTCGTTCATCCTCGAGCCTTCGGCGGAACACTGATCGAGCTGGTCGAAAGCCCGTGAGCGACGGAATACGTATTCAGGTCAAAGGGGATCCAACTCCTGCTGAGATCGAGATCATCTCCCTGGCCGTTCGAAAGCTCCTCGACGATGAAACCGAAGAACGTAGAAGCACGGAGAAGCTGTCGGATTGGCAGTTAGCGGCTCCGGGACTGCATGGTGCGCTTGTCGATCGGTGGTCAGGCGACTGCCCGGATGGTTCTCATTGGCAAGGAAAAGGCGAAGGTGGCTCCGGGTGAATTCTCATACCAGAGGTCACCTCCCATGGCACGGGCAAGCGCGCGCGATATGGGCAACCCGAGGCCCAGCCCGTCTTTGCGGCTATCTGTGGAGTCGAGCTGTTGAAAGGCTTCGAATATGCGTTGCTGTTCGTTGATGGGTACCCCCGCTCCGTCATCCATGACCCGAACCGTTGCCATCCCTTCTTCTACCGAGACGGTGATGCTGATGTTGCGCCCGCCGTACTTTTGCGCATTTCGTAGCAGATTCCGAAGAATCTGCTGCGTTCTACCTTCGTCTCCCGTCAAAATGACATCGGGAATATCGGCCTGAATCGAGTACGGCGACCTTTCCGAGAACATCGCACGAATGACACTGGCAGCTGCCGACTTGAGGGGAAAATCGCTGTTGTCAATGGGCAGCCTCCCGGACTCGAGTCCCGGGATCAGAAGAATGTCTTCGACCATTCTCTGGAGATGGGCCGCTTCGCTGTGGATGATCGAGAGGAATTCCCTGGTTTCGTCCGCATCCAGAGCATCCCACGAATCGGACAGCGTTTCCGAGAATCCCATGAGGCTGGTGATCGGAGTTCGCAGTTCATGGCTGATCATGGAGACGAACTGATCTTTGAGTAGCCCCGCTTCTCGCTCCTTCTGGAGAGCCGCGCGCTCAATGTCTACGCTTGCCCGGATACTTCCTGCGGCCGACTCTGCCATCCAGAGAGTCATGGCGCCGAAGCAAGCCACAGTCCCATAGGTGGCGAGCAAGAGGTTGTTGTCGAACGCGATCAAATGGTTGTCGATGATTGCAGAGGCGAGAGTGAAGCTCGTGAGCGTCAGTCCCAGAAGCAACACCTGAAGCCGGCTCACCCAGAATATGGACGTGACGAGGACATATACGTACATCATCAGCACGATCGAAATGATGGGCCCTATGAGCAACAGGGCAATTCCTGCAACGATGACGTCCGCCACGAACACCACGAAGACCGGAGTGTCGGGATGGCGATTCCGGTAGTAGACCTCGGCCCGGTTGTACAGCGCCGTTCCGAACCCCACGAGGGTGACGGCTGGATGAATGAAACCGCCTATGACGGCGATCGCAACCGCAAAGCCCAGGCCCCCGATTGATCGTGCGCGGCTAAAACGGCGACCGAGCTCGCCGAGGCTGGTACCCATGGTCATGTATCGGCAGCGTGAGCGTCGGAGCTGAGTGTTCTAGCCGACGACCTGTTGGAGCTTTTCGACCGTGTCATCGGGGACACTCAGGTCGCCAAACCCCTTTCCGAGATCGAGGCCTCGTTTGTAGGTGCCGTGATAATCCGATCCGCCGGTTGGGATCAAGCCAATGCTGTTGGCCACCTCGGCCATTCGGCGGCGTTCGAAGGGGTCGTATTCGCTGTAATACGCCTCGAGTCCGACAAGACCCACTTCGCGTAGCCGCTTGAGCCGTGGTTGGAACTCGTCTGAGGCCAACCCCAGCGTATGGGGATGGGCGATCGACGTGACGGCACCCGATCCGGTGGCAAGTTCAATGGCCTCCTCAGGTTCCAGCCGATCCCGTTCGAGGTAGGCGGGTCGCCCTTTGGCAAGGTATTTGTCGAAGGCTTCCGAAATGGTTTCCACGACGCCGCTATTGACGAGAACCTGGGCGATGTGTGGCCTCCCGATCCCGGTCCCGCCTGCTTCCGTCTCGACTTCATCCATGGTGATCTCGATTCCGAGCGTGTTCAACCTCGCAACTATTTCGTAGTTGCGGTTGGTGCGACTCGATTGGAGTTCCGCAAGGCGATCCTGGAGTGGTCCGCTGCCCGGTTCGAGAAAATACACGAGCATATGAAGGCCCCCCGGCTGCCAGTGGCAGCTGAGTTCGATGCCGGAAATGAGCTGGAGGCCCGCTTGTTCGGCGGCCCGCTTCGCTTCGTCGATCCCGTTGAGGTTGTCGTGGTCGGTGAGTGCCAATGCAGTGAGGTGGAGCTTGACGGCCGCCACGACGATCTCGGTGGGCGACGCAGAGCCATCCGAAAAGTGGCTATGGCTATGCAGATCGACTGCCACTAGCTGATGTCTATTTCAACCGACTCGATATACAGAGATTCCAGCGGTGTGTCTCCAGAGACCGGGATTTCCTCGATAGCGGCCAGAACTTCGTCTCCTTCAACGAGCTGTCCGAAGACCGAGTACTGAGGTGGCAGTCCCGTGTCGACGAAATCGATGAAAAACTGGCTACCGCTGGTGTTTGCGCCACTGTTGGCCATTGCCAGAGACCCTGCCTTATAGGCAGAGCTGTCGGCGGGCAGCTCATCGACGATCGAGTAGCCAGGTCCACCGCTCCCGGTTGCGGTTTGATCGCCGATCTGAAGCACGAAACCGGGCGCGATGCGGTGCGAAACGATGCCGTCGAAGTATCCCTGCTCCGCGAGAAACACAAAACTGTTGACGGTTTCAGGAGCTGCAGATGGATCCAACTCGAGGACCATGTCGCCGCACGATGTCGAGACGGTCGCCGTGACAGTCGCGTCCGGCGCAATGCCCATGTCGGCCGGGGCATCGAACGACATGGGCGTCAGAGGCGGTGGGGCTTGCGCACCACACGCAACCGGTTGCTCCCTGAAAGCGAGGTATTCGGCGCTCAAACCTTCCGTTGATGCATCGTCGGCAATCGTTGTGGACGAAGCCTCTGTGCTCGTGGTGGTGGTGGTCGCCAGGGTCTCGGCGGTGAGTTCGGCTGGACGATTCGAGAAGAAGATGATCACGGCTCCGATGGCGAGAGCGATTGTTATCAGGGTGACGAGGGTTCGGAGATTCGAAACGCGGCGATCTTTGGCGGCTTGTTTCGCCTGCTGCTCCATCTTTCGAGCTCGGTTTTCCTTCTGACGTTGTCGTTTATCCGTACCCATAGCGGGCAACTATACGACTCCTCACGGTTTGTGACTCAACCGCATGGCGCCGACCTGGCTGGCTACCGTTGCCCCTGTGATCGACGTCATCAACACGGTTTGGCCTGCCACGCTCGCAGTCCTGGTCTTGCTCGCCATATACGTCGCCGGGTCCCGATACCTTCGTCGCCGCGCAGATCTCAAGTCTGAACATGACAACATCCGTGCGCAGCTTTTGGTCACGCTCGCCGTAGGTATCGCCGTTGTAGGTGTGATTCTCGCGTTACCGATCGAAAACAACTTGCGCAACTCGTTACTCCAGCTGTTCGGTCTCCTCGTGACGGCCGTGATCGGGCTTTCGGCGACCACTCATGTCAGTAACGCGTTCGCAGGGCTCATGCTGCGCTCCCGGCGGGCATTCCGGCCCGGAGACTTCATCCGCTTCGATACTCATTTCGGGCGGGTGACGGACATGGGATTGTTTCACACCGAGGTCCAAACCGAGGATCGGGACCTCACGACCGTTCCCAACCTCCTCCTGGTGTCGAGTCCGGTGACGGTGGTTCGAGCTACCGGAACAGTCATCTCTGCAACCGTGTCACTCGGATATGACGTCGATCACCGTTCAGCGGAGGTTGCATTGCTGGCGGCTGGACTGGAGGCAGACCTCGTTGATCCGTTCGTTCACATCGTGGAGCTGGGTGACTACTCGATCAGTTATCGCCTCGCTGGATTGCTCGAATCACCGAAGACTCTGTTGTCGTCTCGTTCTCGCCTGCGAACGGCGATGATCGATGCCTTGCACGGAGCAGAGATCGAAATCGTGTCACCGACGTTCATGAACCAACGGCAGGTGGCATCGGACGAACCATTCATTCCGGACATAGGACCGCCGGCCACCACGGCCGATCAGGTCGATGCGGAGGCCGTCATGTTTGACAAGGCAGATATGGCCGAGAGCGTCGAGCGACTACGGGACCGGAAGTCCGCCATCGAGAACGAGCTGAAGGAAGTCGAAAGGCAGGGGGACCAGGAACTCGCCGTGCGGCTCAAGCGCACCATCGAAACGTTGACGACAGCGATCGACACCCGTGAGCGCGAGAAGGACCAGAGCCCCTGAGTTATTGACCTCTACACTGCCCGGGCCATGGCACTTGTAGTTCAGAAGTATGGCGGTACGTCAGTCGGCGATGCTGATCGCATTCGGTCCGTCGCCAGCCGCGTGGTCGGTGCCGCCACTGACGGCAATCAGGTCGTGGTTGTCGTGTCGGCGATGGGCAGCTTCACCGACGAGCTCATCGGGCTCGCTCAGCAGGTGTCGAGCCATCCAGCACCTCGAGAACTGGACATGCTGCTGACAGCGGGTGAACGAATCTCGATGTCGTTGCTTGCCATGGCGATCCACGATCTGGGCGCCGAAGTTCTGAGCCTCACCGGCTCCCAGGCCGGAATTCTCACGGATTCGTCACATGGTGAGGCGAGGATCACCCACATCAGGGGCGACCGCGTTCGAGAGCATCTGGATCAGGGCAAAATCGTGATAGTGGCCGGCTTTCAAGGCGTCGATCCGGATTCGAGAGATGTCACGACCCTCGGACGGGGTGGATCCGATGCGACGGCGGTAGCAATGGCGGCCGCCCTCGACGCCGATGCGTGCGAGATCTTCACGGATGTGGACGGCGTCTACACGGCCGATCCCCGGGTCGTAACCGATGCCCGGCTACTCAAAGAGGTTTCGTACGAGGACATGCTCGAGCTGGCCGCGTCCGGCACCGGTGTCCTCATGATGCGGTCGGTAGAGTTTGCGAGACGATTCGGCGTAGCCCTCCATGTCAGATCGTCGTTTCATGAACAGCCCGGAACGTGGGTCAAGGAGTCGGTCATGGAAGAAGCCATCATCACGGGCATCGCCCACGACGTTTCCGAAGCGAAGCTGACAGTGCACGGCGTTCCGGATCAACCAGGAGTCGCGGCCCGGCTGTTCGGGAATCTGGCGGACGCAGACATCAACGTGGACATGATCGTCCAGAACGTTTCGATGGAAGGGGTCACCGATATCAGCTTCACGGTGCCCAAGGCCGACAATGCCTCAGCGCTGGCAATTTGTGAGCGTCTGGTACCGGAATTTCGCGCAGGGGGCGTCGATGCAGATCCCAACATTGCTCGGGTGTCGGTTGTAGGAGCAGGAATGCGATCGAATCCTGGTATCGCGGCGACGATGTTTCGGGCGCTCGGCGACAAGGGGATCAACATTCACATGATCTCGACATCTTCGATTCGCATTTCGTGTGTCATAACTGCTGACCGGGTCGAAGAAGCTGTTCGAACGTTGCACGCAGAGTTGGTTCCACTCGATGAACCAGTTGAGGAGCACGCATGAAGTCGGGCAAAAGCGGCTACAACGTCGCCATCGTCGGTGCCACCGGAGCAGTCGGCAGGACCATGCTCGAGATTCTCACGACACGACGATTTCCGGTCGACAATCTTCGGCTGCTGGCGTCGAGTCGATCGGCAGGCTCAGTCGTCGAGACGGCGTGGGGGGATCTCACAGTAGAGGATCTCGCTGCGGCCGATCCGTCCGGGATCGACATTGCACTGTTTTCTGCCGGAGCCGACCGCTCACGAGCCTATGCCGGGTCGTTTGCTGCCGCCGGAGCCGTGGTCATCGACAATTCGTCTGCCTTCCGTTCTGATCCCGAAATCCCTCTGGTCGTCGCCGGAGTGAACGATCACGCAGCCTTTACACACGGCGGAATCATCGCAAACCCCAATTGCACCACCATGGTGGCGCTCATGGGTGTGGCGCCGCTCGCGAGAATCGCCGGGCTCGAGCGGATGGTTGCTACGTCCTATCAATCTGTGTCCGGGTCGGGTATGGCTGCCATGGATGAGCTGGTCGACCAGGTTGCATGGTTTCAGAAGAACCGGGATGCACTCGTATTCGGGGGCTGGGAGGAACCCGAGGTCGATGTATACCCCAGACCCATCGGCTGGAATGTCCTGCCGTTCGCAGGTGACATGGCTGAGGACGGCTACACCAGCGAAGAGTGGAAGTTGGTGAACGAATCTCGAAAGATTCTCGATTTGCCGACTTTGGCCGTGGAGCCGACCTGCGTGCGTGTTCCGGTGATGGTCGGGCATGGGATTTCGGCAAGCTGCTATTTCGATCGACCGGTCGAGCCACAGGAAGCCATCGAAGCCATCAATGCCGGTCCGGGGGTCCAGGTGTGGACGGACCGAGTGGCCACACCGCTCGATTCGGCGGGCATCGACGATGTGCTGGTCAGCCGTATCCGGCCGACGTTGTCCGAGGATGGTGGCATCAGCCTGTGGATGGTGGGTGACAACCTTCGAAAGGGAGCCGCGCTCAACACAGTCGAAATCGCCGAGGTGCTCATCGCAGGGTGACTATCGGTTGACGGACAGTGGTTGACTCCGATATCGTGATGGCCTGGCGCCTATTCGATGAAGTCACATTTGGCGGGAGACTCATGACACCGCGGCAAAACATGAATTCGCCTCGATCGAGGCGCATCTTTGCTATTGCGGCAGCGGTTCTGCTCGTGGGTGCTGTTCTTCTATCGCTTTGGATGATTGACGTCCTCGCATTCATAGCGGGTCTCTGTGCAGTAGCCGTTCTGGGTTTGCTATTGACCGTTCCTGCTGCCAGACGTGGTGCCAAACAAGCACTCTCTGCCGATGGACAGTTCGCTGCGGCACGCGACGGTCACGAACTCTGCGGATACTCAATTGCGTACACCAACCTCGGGAACGCTGCCAGACAGACGCGCGGGCGGCTTTCTGCGTTGCTGACAGACGCGGGATGGCTGCCCGACACGCTCCACATCGTGTTGTGGGTGCTTCGACGTGACGGCTCACACACCTGGACCGTGGTTCGGCAGGAGATGAGCGAAGCGTCTCGATGGACCGCGACGGTGGACGGACCCATGTCAGACGAGGACATGACGCTTGATGGCATGATCGATCCATATGCCGCGGCAGCCCGCCTCGCGAAAACCCAGATCGACCTTCCGATCTCGAATATCCAATTTCTGAGCTGGGGGGTGGAGCGTGACACCAGCAGGGCGGTCCTCGTCGGTTGGGCCGAAACCGATGTACCCGCCAGCGACTTGCGCGCTCACGAATATGCCGATCCGACCTGGACGGCATATCTTGCCGATCTCTACGCAGAGGGTTCTGCCAAGACGATCGGCTGGGCGGGATCGGCACAGTGGCGAGCGGGAGCGCTCTACGGGCTGGCCAGGATGGTTGAGGAGGCAGGCGGTCTACGGAAACTAGAACGTCACCTGGAACCGAGGTGGGCAAATACGATCGGCCACAATCGCTAGGAGTCGCTCGATGACTCCCGTACCTTTGATCGCGCTATCACAAACGCAATCAGACCGGTGAATGAGGCCAATGCAGCCATCCACCAGTCGTCGAGTGCATGAGCGAACCCGAGACCTGTAACCGTGAGCGCGGCGATGACTACGAAGATACGACTCTGAACTGCGCGTGTTCTGGTCAGCCTTCCGGCGATGACGATGACTACGCACCCGAGCAAGATGATCAACAGCGCTCCGCGTACGGAAAACGCAGCCGATGGTCGATCAATGGTCAGATAAGCAACCAGCGGAAGTCCCGGAATCAAAGCCCCGGCCAGCCGTTCCCAAGCGTTGTCCCCATGCACACCATCCAGGCTAGGACTCCCGGATATTCGCTGCCCCCTCACGGGCTGGACCCCTTTGAGGGGGTTAAGTGTCTACGTATTCGATTTGATGACGCAGCGCTTCCTTGTGGGCTTGGAGTCTCTGCGTATGCCATCAGGTGATGTTGTACTCGCTTTGTGGGGCTTGAAGCCTCTGCGCATGCCATCTTGACAATGCTGAAGCCTCTGCGCATGCCATGAGATGATGCTGTACTTGCTTTGTGGGGCTTGAAGCCTCTGCGCATGCCATCAGATGATGCTGCTTCGGCGTTCGCTCGGGTTCAAATCCCGCTGCTGGGGTTCGATTTCGGAGGTGGAACTCCGATACAGGGGCCGTAATTCGGACGTTCGCTTTGCTCACGACCTGTTTTTGGTGTCGGGACGGCGGGATTTGTCCTTTTGCTTTTGGAGTCGTTCGCTTTGCTCACGGCGTCTGCTTCGCATCCGCCCGGGTTCAAATCCCGCTCGTGGTTCTGCCGTTGCAGAAGTGGAACGCGTATCGGGATCGTTGTGTATTGGTCGGGACGGCGGGATTTGAACCCGCGACCTCAGCGTCCCGAACGCTGCGCGCTACCAACCTGCGCCACGTCCCGATGTGGCTCCCCGCAGGGAATCTGGAGCTTAGCGAGCGGCTTGTGCCGCTGCTTTTGAGAGGGCAGACCGGAGTTCGGCCGCGGTGAAAGGCTTGAGGACCCAGGCGGCTGCCGCTGATCTCTTGGCAAGAAAGGCATCGGCAGAGCGGTCGAGGAGAAGGACGACAGGTACGTCGGGGGCTCCGTCGAGGGCGTGCGCTTCTCTGAGCGTGCGAGCCATGGCCATCCCCCCTTTGGTTCCAACCTGAAGATCGATGATGGCAACATCGGGTTGGAGGTCGAGGACGGTGTCGGTCAAGAGGGAAGGGTCATCGATGTGAGCGACGGTTGTTCCGGCTTCTCCCAAAGCGGCTACAACGTCGTTGTAAACCCAGATGTCGTCGGCCACGAGCAGGACGTTGGTCATGCTCGAAACGTTACTACCGCCCCCGAACCCTTGGATTGGCATGGCGCAGGACCATCTGGCCTGGATCGCTCACGTAGCCATACGTATGATCGAAGCGGAGAGAGCGAGGATGTGAAACATGCCAAAGGAAAGGCTCTATCTAGATAACGCCGGCATCGAGGATCAGCCCAGCTTCGGGATTCTGATCCGTCGTCCCGCCCAGGATGTGTGGGACTTCGTCATGGATTTACCCCAAACTCCGAAGTGGAGACCCAGGATGTCCAACGTCGAGTGGCTCGAGGATGGTGAACCGCAGGTGGGAAGCCGGTTTCGAGTATGGGCAAAGGTCCTGGGATATACCTTCAAATTCAATTTCGAAGTGACGATCTGGAGTCCTCCGCATCGATTCGGTTACCGGCAATTGACCGGCCCGGTTGCGATCGATTCTTTCATGCTCTTGACCGAACACAACGATGGCTGCCGGTTCATGATCGGCGGCAATCCGCAAGCGAACGGGCTGCTCATGAAGTTGGTCGAGCCATTGTTGTGGGGAACGCTGGCCAAGCAGAACGGCGCAGATCTCATTCGGCTCAAGCAGCATCTGGAAATCGACAGTCCGGCCTAGGTACCGCCGCCATAGGATGACTTCGTCATGAGACGAGTCTTCTTCCTGGTTGCATTCCTGGTAGCCGCACTCAGCCCCATTGCGGTGTCTGCCAAAGAGGGCAGTATCGATGTGATTCGCGTTGAGCGGTATCTCGATGAACGGACCGCAGATTTCGTAGAGTCGACGCTCCATGAGCGTGCCGGTGAAAGTCGGCTTGCGATAATCCAGTTCGATGCCAACGCAATAGTGGGAGACGGAGGGCGGATTGCCGGCCTGCTTTCCGCTCCGCCGCTACCGGTTGTGAGTTGGGTGGCTCCTGACGCCCGAATGCCCACAGAAGAAATGCTGGCGATCATCGAATCGGCGCAATTGGTATACGGCCCTCCACCTGTATCAGCAGATGGGGAAGCTCCCGGGTTGCGCGGACTTCTCCTGCTCGTGCAGGACGAGTCCATCGTCCTTGCCGATGGATCGGTCGCCGCCATCGATGTCGTTACCAATTCGGTGGTTGAACCGGATCTGCTCGTACCGGTAGGCGAAGTCATCTTCCATGATCCACCACTTCTTGATCGCTTCCTCAGGGTCGCACTGAGTCCGCCCGCTGCCTTGTTCTTCCTTGTCGCAGCCCTGGCGGTGTCGGCGTTTGAGTTCTACGCTGCCGGGGTCGGGGTTGCAGCCGCCGTCTCGGTCGTACTGTTCTTTCTCGGCGGCTACGGATTATCCATTCTCCCGACACGATGGTGGGCGGCGGCACTGGTCGTCGCCGCCACACTCGCGTTCTTTGTCGATTTCCAGCAGATGAGGCCAACCTGGCGAAGTGTGCTGGGAACAGCCGGCTTCTTCCTGGGTGGCATGCTGCTCATCGTCGAAAGACCTGGACTCGAGATGCCGTGGTGGGGAGTGGCTCTCTCGTTTCTTGCATTGGTTTCGTGGGTCGTATTTGCGATGACGACGGTCGTTCGGGCGCGATTTTCCACACCGACCATCGGTCGGGAGCATCTCGTGGGCCGAAGTGCAGTTGCCCTGACAGAGTTTGATCCAAACGGTGAAATCCAGATAGACGGCGCTCGATGGCGGGCTACCAGTGCCCGCGCCGCAACTCTCAGCCCCGGAGACCCTGTCCTCATCACAAGGGTCGTTGGTGTAGTGCTCGAGGTTGATCCGGCCGACTGATCTTCTAGAAATCCAGGCCGAATACCTCGGTCGTTTGTTCTCCGAGCGCTCGTTTGCCGGCGGTTCCTTCGAGCATGGCTGCATATGTCACGACGCGGCTCAAGAGATAGATCCAGGCAAGGAGGGCAAACACGACACCGAGTGATCCGTAGAGACTCGAGAAGCTATCCAGCAATCGCGGGAGCACGATTGCTCCTATGAGGGCAAGTACCTGGAATCCGGTGGCACCCACGGCAGAACCGATGACGGCGGAGGGCCAATGGATGTCACGATTCGGCAAAATCCACGAGGTCCACAGGAAAAGGACGAATGCGGTGATGAATCCCAGCAGGTTTCCCAGCCACGGTGTGTTGATGAAGAAGCCAGTCAGAAAAACGGACCCGATGAAGAAGATGCCTGCGCCGATCAGCCACAGGAGCCCGATCAGACGGCCGAGCAGGCCCCGGGCGGGTACTCCCCAGGAGGCGTCGTAGAGATAGGCAACTGCGCCTGCCATTCCCATCCCGGTCCAGACCATCCCTACGAATCCGATGATGGTGGCGGCTGTCGCGCTGGCCTCCCCTTGCTCCAACAAGTCGGTGACAAAGTCGGAGGTATCTGGCCCGAGCCCCAGGGTGTCGATGATGCCATCCACCACACCGGGGTCGCGGGAAAACAGCCAACCCGTGACGGCGGTTGCCACCAGCAGTATCGGAAAAAGCGCAGTGAACGCGAGAAACGCCAGGCCGGCCGCCAGATAGCGGCCCCCTCGACGTGTGAAGCGCTCTTGGACGTCGCGAAGAAATCGCATTCGAGCGATGTTATGGCGAAGTCGACGCGAGGCACCGGTTTTGGGTATACCCGCCCGAATTTCATCTTGAGTCGACAACTGCGGGCTGGTAGGTTGGCCGCGCTAACACATGAGGGAGAGACGGGTGCTCTACGCGTCCGATCGGCAATGGCAAGAGGATGCGTTGTGCACCGGTGGCCAGGCGAGCTTGTTCTTTCCGCCGTCTTCCGCTGAGCGAAAAGACGAGCGTGAACGGCGGGAAGGGCGCGCCAAGGCCATTTGTGCAGTTTGCCCTGTCATCGACGACTGTCGCGAGTATGCCCTCACGATTCGTGAGCCGTATGGCATCTGGGGTGGGTTCACCGAGAGCGAGCGGCGCAGGGCGGCCGCCGCAATTCGCCGGTCTCAGCACTAAACCCGATCTCGCCTCTACGCTGGACCCATGTTGAATCGGCTTCCCTCGGTTGACGCTCTCTCCAGGCAGCTACCGGAATCTCTTCCCCATCTGATCCGGGTTGAAATAGCACGCGCGGCTATCGATCAAGCGCGGGAAGACGGGTCGGATCCGGTAGTTCTGGCGGAGTCCCACGGCAAGGATTGGCAACGACGCAAACCCGTGAGGGTCATCAACGCAACAGGCGTACTTCTTCACACCAACCTCGGTCGGGCTCCCCTTCACCAATCGGCAATACGGGCAATGGAGCAAGTCGGGGGTGGCTACAGCAATGCAGAATTGAAGCTGGTTGATGGATCGAGGGGAGACCGGGCTGGCTACGTGCACGATCTCCTCGTCAAGCTCACCGGCGCCGAGGCGGCGCTGGTCGTCAACAACAACGCAGCCGGTCTGTATCTGAGCCTGGCTGCACTGTGCCAGGGTCGCGAAGTGCCGGTCTCACGGGGGGAGCTCATCGAGATTGGTGGATCGTATCGATTGCCCGAGCTCATGGCAGCAACGGGCACCGTGCTCGTCGAGGTCGGCACCACCAACAAAACCCATCTGGAGGACTATGACAGGGCGATCGACGGTGACACGGCTGCCGTGCTCAAAGTCCATCCGTCCAACTATCGGACCTCGGGGTTCGTGGCCGAGGCGGCGTATGAGGACATAGCGCGCTTGTCCAAAAAGAGAGGGATCCACTTTTTCGCCGACGTGGGAAGCGGACTCCTCGATCAAACCGCACCGTGGATGCCGGGAGGCGCACCGGACTGGTTGCAGGACGAACCGGGGGTGCGGCAGGTTGTCGGAGCCGGTGCCGACCTCGTGATGTTTTCAGGAGACAAACTGCTAGGGGGACCGCAAGCCGGCATCGTTGTGGGGCGGACCAAGTTGATAGACCGTCTACGTGCGCACCCCGCCGCCAGAGCCGTGCGTTGCTCGAGCGGCATACTTGCCGGATTGGCTGCAACGCTCGACTTGTATGCAAATGGAAACGGAGCCGATGTTCCGTTGTGGTCGATGGCGGGTGCCACCCAAGACGTATTGCGCAAACGAGCGGATCGAATCGCTGACGGTTTTGGCGATGTGATATCCGCCTCGTCGGTTGCAGGGGGAGGAACCCTTCCCGGACTGGAAATCGTCGGACCTGTTGTTCGAATTCCCGGTCCCGGAACAGATAGGCGCTGGCGTTCGTTGCTGGATCATGATCCGCCGATCGTCACACGGCGATCCGACGGCGACCTCTTCCTCGACGTGCGCACAGTAGACGAGGCCGACGACGCCATGCTCGCTTCCGCAGTCGCGACCGTCTGCGGCTGATCGATGCCCGTAATCGGAACCGCGGGCCACGTCGATCACGGAAAGTCGACGCTGGTTACTGCACTCACGGGACGCGATCCCGATCGCTGGGATGAGGAAAAACGCAGAGGACTCACGATCGATCTCGGTTTCGCCTGGACCACGCTGCCGAGTGGAATCGAGGTCGGATTCGTAGATGTTCCGGGGCACGAGAAGTTCTTGAAGAACATGCTGGCCGGCATTGAGTCGATCGATGTCGGGTTGCTCGTCGTGGCGGCTGACGAGGGCTGGATGCCTCAGACCGAAGAGCACCTCGCCGTGCTTGATGCCGTCGGGATCGAGAACATCGTCATAGCTCTGAGCAGGGTGGATCTGGTCGATGGTGAAACTGCCGAGCTGGCTCGAATGGAGATTGAAGACATGGTGGCGGGCACCGGGGCCGAGGGCTCGCCCGTGGTGTTGATATCCGCGACGTCCGGAGCCGGGCTCGACGCGCTCCGGCAAGAACTGGATGCGGCGGTGTCGAAGGCGGGAGTATCAGATGTGCAACGGCCCAGACTGTGGGTCGACCGCGTGTTTCCGGTTGCGGGCGCCGGAACGGTGGTAACCGGTACCCTCACCGGTGGTGCGCTGTCGATAGACGACAGGGTGTGGATCTGGCCGCTGGAACGGGAGGTGCGGGTTCGGGGGCTGCACAGTCACGACGAACCGCGCTCGACAGTCGCTCCCGGAAACAGAACTGCGGTGAACCTCGTGGGCGTGGATCACCACGATCTCAAGCGAGGGGCAATGCTAGGACAAAGCGGCGCCTGGGCGCCGTCTTCACGACTGTTGGTGCAATTGGAGACCGTGCGCAACATCGACGACGCGATCACGTCGCGAGGAGCGTTCTCTGTGCACCTGGGATCGGGTGCCTGGTTGTGCCGGGTTCGCCCGCTGCACGGCTCGATTGAGAAGACCGGTTTGGCGCTGATCACGCTTCCGGCCGCGGTCCCGACGGAAACCGGCGATAGGTTCGTACTCTTTGACGCCGGTAGACGGATGGTGGTGGCCGGCGGCCTTGTCCTCGATCCCTCGCCTGCGAGACGACCCGATACCTCGTTGGCCTCGGCACCCATCAACACCGCGGATGATCGGGCCCGGTCGTTGTTGAACTCACGTGGTGTCGAAACCTTCGAGCGGCTGGCAGCCCACTCCGGAGGAGGGACAGATACGAACGCCATCGCGGCGGGTAAATGGTTGTTCTCGAGATCATGGGCCAAATCTCAGGAGCTGCGGGCAATCGACATCACCCGGACGTACCACAAGGCGAACCCGTTGAGACCTGGCATACCCAAGGCCAGTTTGGCGAGTCGGTTGGACATCGATCAAGCGGTGCTCGAATCGATGGTCGATTGGAGCGACAAACTGTCAGAATCCGGGGCTGCGATCATGACAGCAGACTTCGCAGGTTCGTTCAGTGAGGACCAGGAGCTCGCCTGGCAAACAGCCCGGAGAAAACTCGAAGCCGATGGCTTCGCGCCCGGCAAGATTTCGGACCTTGGAGTTGATCGGGAACTGGTACACGCACTTGTGCGCCGGGGTGAGATCGAGGAGCTAGCCGATGGCGTCTTCTACTTGCCGGACACATTGCGGGCGCTCATCGATCGAGTCCGATCGTTCACAGAGCCATTCACGGTTTCGGATTTTCGTGACTCGCTCGGCGTCACGCGACGTCATGCCGTCCCGATGCTCGAGTGGCTAGACGACAAGGGCATCACGAAACGACAAGGCGATGTTCGAGTCGTCATACAATCGACGCCATGACGATATCGATCGTGTTGGCGAACAACCCTTCGGCATACACCGGACCGGGAACCAACACTTATGTTCTCGAACTCGGTAGCCAGGTCGTGGTGATCGACCCCGGCCCGATCATGCCAGACCACATGGAGAACGTGGCTGCTGCCGTAGGTGAACGCGAGGTCGGCGGCGTACTCGTCACCCATCATCATCCCGATCACGCTCCCGCGGCCGAGTCATTGGCTAGCCGGTTTGCCGCTCCGGTGTTCGCCATGGATCCCAATCCTCCCTTCGATGCAAAACGGTTGATTTCGGACGAGATGGACATTGAAGTCGGCGGAGAGGTGCTCACATGTATCCACACTCCCGGCCATACCAACGACTCGGTGACGTTCGCTCATGACGGCGTTGGATTCATCGGAGACGTTCTGATGGGTGAATCCACGGTGATCATTGAGAACCTGACGGCGTACCTCGATACGCTCGAGAGACTGTCGGCTCTCGACTTTGATGCACTCTATCCGGGTCACGGTCCGGTGATTGAGCAGCCGCGGGCCCGGTTACAGGAAGTCATCGAGCACAGGCTCACACGCAACGATCAGATCGTGTCGGCCATCGAATCGGGAGCAGATACCGTCGAGGCCATACGTGCGTTCGTGTATCCAGGTCTCAATCCTGCCCTTCATATTGCAGCCGAAGGCTCCGTTCGCACCCATCTTTCGTATTTGATGGACGAAGGCACCGTACCGCTTCGGAGTTGGTAGTCGGGGACCGAGTCGGTCCGGCGTCAGCGGCCGTTGTCGCGCGGGAACGACTTGCTTCGGGATCCATTGAGATCACTACGAGCCCGTAGATCGACGACGGTCCGAGTCTCGCCGTTGGGTCCCGCGTCCGGCTGCGTCTCAAGATGTTCGTCGTGTTCGGTGAACGGCGTTTTGGCAATCGAAGCTCCCGACAACGGATCAACGGAATGAGAGATCCGCAGGATGGCGGTACTTGTCGAAAGATCAATGCCTTGAATATCTAGGGCGACGATGTCGAGGCCGGTGCGCTTTCCCAGGTCACGTCGCAGAGCTTCAGCTCTACCGTTCGCCAGAAGGTCGAGCCGGTCGTAGGTGACCTTGGTGATCTGGAGGTCCGTGCCCGAATTTCGACTGAAGAGGATGTGAAAACCGACCGCCAGCGCCATCACAATGCTGGCATTGATGACAAAGAGCTCCGTGAGCGTGAGACCCGAAGGACCGGACGAGTTCACGACGGCTAACGAGAGGGCTGCAAAGAGAAGTGACATCTCGGCGACGCCGAGGGTGCCCGTCCGAAACCGCAGAATGCCAAACAACGCGAAGAGTCCAAACGCCGCGCCGACTCCGAGGGAAACGTGCAGCATGGTGTAGGCGATTCCGAACACCACGACGTTGATGATGCCGAGCATGAACATGATCTCGGGTCGCTCCGCCAGAAGTCGATGGGCAATCATCATCAGCACCGTCATCGACACCACATTGAGTAATAGTCCGAGCAATAAGCCCGCCACCGCGTCATCTATCACTGCATTCCCCTCGCCTCGTCATCCTTTTCGTACGTCTCGTAGCGCTTTGTCGTATCGGTCAGCTCCGCAATCGATACGGTTCTTAGCCTCAACATAGTTCACGCTGAGTGGTCGTGCCGAACTCTACTACTTTGTCTTTTCGCGCTCCATGCGTGTCGCCCCACACTTTGTGGCTGAAAACAGTACTTGCGAGAGGTGTTGGAGCTACGACGGGTCAGGTGCTGATCCGCTGGAGACCTTCGATCAATCGATCGATTCTGGCTGTGCACGTCTCGTCTTCGGCCGGAGGGATGAGCTCGACGAGGCGCTTGGCAACGTTGACGAGGGCGGCCGCGGCCGGGCTGTCGGGATGGCTTATGACCAGAGGTACGCCGCTGTCGCCTGCCTCGACGATGAAGGGATCCAATGGAACCTGGCCTATGAGCGGGACGCCCAGGTCATCGGCGAGTTCCTGGCCTCCACCTTCGCCAAATAGTTTGTAATGCCTTCCATCCTCGGTCGTGAATCCAGACATGTTTTCCAAGACCCCAATGACTGGCATGAACGAACGTCTGGCCATATCGGCCACGCGGCTTGCGACCTTTTGCGCCGCCCGTTGGGGAGTCGTCACTACCACCATTTCGGCCTGCGGTAGGAGCCGCGAGAGTGCCATCTGAATGTCGCCGGTTCCAGGGGGCATGTCAATCACGAGGTAGTCGAGAGTTTGCCATGCGACGTCCGTCAAAAACTGTTCGAGCGCCTTCGACAACATGAGGCCCCGCCACATGAGTGCCTTGTCTTCGTCATCAATCAGTAGCCCGGTTGAAACCACGTCGAGACCGTGGGCTTGGACAGGGACGATCTGGGCGTCGTCGTTCGCCTCGAGCCGCACGTCTCCAATGCCAAGCATGCGCGGCACGGAAAAGCCCCATATATCGGCGTCAAGGAGTCCGACACGGAGACCACGTTGTGCAAGCGCGACTGCCAGATTGACCGAGGTCGAGCTCTTGCCGACCCCCCCTTTTCCACTACTGATGGCGATGACCCGGGTTGAAGGGTGAATCATGGTGGGTTCGGCGTCCTCACGAGCCTTCCATCGGGCCTTGCTCATGATCTCGGCCTTTTCGTCGCCGGTCATGGCGGACACCTCAACCTGCACTTCACGAATCTCAGGCAGTGCAAGAACTTTTCGTTTCACGTCCTGCTCGATCTGGTCGCGGAGCGGACAGGCGGCGATTGTCAGCGCAACACCAATGGTCGCGGTGCCGTCAGTGACTACTACGCGTTTGACCATGCCGAGGTCGACAATATCGGCCCCCAGTTCGGGGTCGATGACGCCGCGCAACGCTTGCTCGATTCGAGTTTCGACGGATTCCACGTCCCCATGGTATCGGGCGCACGTTGTTGAGTGAGACCCGCTGTCGATCTCTCAAGGAAGAATCTCAAATGACGACGTATACTCTGATAAGTTCTACGCTTATTCTGGTGAACAGCCGGGAAACGGCACCCGAATCGCCAAACCGTCAGATGCATCCGATTGGAGAAACGTCGACATGATCACCCTTACCTCCCCAGCGGCTCTCAAAGTCAAGCAACTGATCACCGATGAGGGCGACGATTCGCTGGCGTTACGAATTGCGGTGCGGCCAGGTGGCTGTTCAGGATTCTCGTACGATATGTTCTTCGATTCAGAGATCGACACCAACGACACCGTCGCCGAGTTCGAGGGCGTGAAGGTGGTCGTTGACTCGGCAAGCGCCGAGCACCTCACGGGGGCAGAAGTCGACTATCGCGACGGACTCCAGGGGGCCGGGTTCGCCATCAACAATCCGAACGTGCAACGCACCTGCGGGTGTGGCAACAGCTTCTGCTGAGGTAATGCCCCGCTCGCTTCCAGAGGTCACACGCGGTCCAGCTGCGATCGGCCCGTATTCAATTGCTTCCGAGGCCAACGGGTTCGTATTCATCTCCGGTCAGGTTGCCTTCGACCCCGCCACAGGTCAACCTGCCGGCGAGACCGCTGCCGACCAGGCGCGGGTCGTCATGACGAATCTCACTGTGATTCTCGAGGATTTGGGGCTCGAACTCACGGACGTCGTCAAGACCACAATCTTCCTCAAGGACATGGATGACTTCGCCTCCGTGAACGAGGTGTATGGCGAGTTCGTGGGATCTGAAGCTCCCGCTCGTTCTACCGTAGAGGTTGCGCGCCTGCCACGAGATTTTCTCGTTGAGATAGAAGCGATCGCCGCTCGTTAGGGACCACCTGGGCTACAGGTAGTGCAAACCCATGAGGTCCGTTGGTACCTCGACAGCTGTTCGCTCAAACCGGTTCTTCAGCGTCTCGACGATCAGATGGTCGACCACGACCTTGTCCCGGTCAGCGGCCGTTGAGCGGTCGACCGTAAAACTCGTCGGCCCAAAATCCATCAGCGACCACGCGACTTCATCGTGTGCTGAGTATTCCATACGCCCTCCTTGTCGGAATCATGCATCGGCGTACTCCGCAATAAGTCGAGCATCATTGCACCAAATGGTCACCGATGCTCGGAAGACGCCGACGGAAGGCGCGCCCGAATTGCGTGGATGTCAGTTGAACCGGTAGCCAACGCTTCGAACCGTCGAAATCCACGAGGCGCGCTCTTCCCCCAGTTTCACGCGCAACCGGCGGACGTGAACATCTACCGTTCGCGATCCCCCGTAGTAGTCGTAGCCCCAGACCTTCGAGAGGATTTGCTCACGAGACCACACACGCCCGGGATTGGTGACGAAGAATCGAAGCAGTTCGTACTCCATGAATGTGAGGTCGACCGGAACTCCTCCGATGGCGCCCTGATACGTGCCGAGATTGAGCACCAGATCTTTGTGGGAGATGATCTCGACGCCGGAAGAGCCGTCATCGGATCCAGCGATGCGGTGTAGCCGAACTTCGAGCTCGCGATTCAGCCCATCTTCTCGCGAGAAATCGGTGAGGAAGTCGGCCTCAACGATTGCGTCCATCTGATCGTCCCGGCAGATGGCCAGCACGGGAATACCCGTCAGGCGGGAGACTTCCTCACCGACTTCGAGCGCCTTTCGCGCATCGTCCGCCAGATCGAGGAGCACGAGTGCCCACCCCTCTCCAGGCTGAGAGACGACCACGTCCTCGGCTGATGTGACAGGTACCGGCCTGAAACCGCTCTGGAGGAGAGCGTCTGTCACCTCCGGTCGAGCATGGGGCGGGAAAACAGCGACGAGGTCCATTACAACAGAGGAAGGTATTCGTCCAGTTCGAACTGCGAAACATGCTGGTTGTATCGAATCCATTCTTTGCGCTTATTCCGAATGAACCAGGTGAACACGTGGTCGCCGAGCGTCTCTCGAACCAGTGCAGACTGTTCCATGGCATCGACAGCGTCTGACAGGGTGGTGGGTAGATGCTGGATCTTGGAGTCGGGGTTGGTCGCGATCTCGGTGACGTTTCCAGACACCTCTGGATCGAGAACGTACTCATCTCGAATGCCCTTGAGGCCCGCAGCGAGGATGACCGCCAGTGCCAGGTAAGGGTTGCAGGCGGGGTCGGGAGCCCGATACTCGACCCTCACGGAATCGGGTTTGTCACGTTTTGGCGTCGGTACTCGCACGAGAGCTGATTCGTTGTTGTGGCCCCACGTGGCCCAGCTTGGCGCCTCGAATCCACCATTGAGTCGCTTGTACGAGTTGACCCATTGGTTCGTTACGGCTGTGATCTCTCTGGCATGGATCAGCAGACCTGCAATGAAGTGCTCCGCAACAGGACTCAGTTCGCCGTCCGGTGCATAGAACGCGTTGTCCTCCCCTTCGAAGAGCGAGAGATGGAGGTGCATCGCATTGCCGGCAAAGTCCTCGCG
>JBFGAX010000004.1:0-83205 GCA_041567895.1 Acidimicrobiia bacterium | reverse complement strand
GCCAACTGGAAGACCTTGATATGTGTCCTGGCGCTCAGGATCAACACTGAAGCTCGAAGGCTCGATCTCGGTCGCCTCCGACTCCGAGGTCAAGCCGGTGGAGGGGACGGCTCCCGGCGGAACCCCACCCTCCAGCAACGCATCCAACCATTGTTGAAAAACGGACACCGCCTGAGCTCCCACCAGATCGAACGTGGCATTGTCGTCATTCGAGACGAACTTGAAACTCGGGGTGCCGTCGAATCCGAACAGTTCGGCCTGAGCAACCCGGTCTTCCACGATCTGATTCGTTCGACCGGACTCGACACACTCGTCAAACGCGAGGGTGTCGAGTTCGAGGTCTGCGGCGGTTTGGGCCAAGAACTCGGCCGGATCACTCAACTGAGACCACTCGTCCTGGGCTCTGAACAGTTGATCGTGGAACTGCCAGAATTCCACCGCTCCCTGTTCGGCGACACAAAGGGAAGCGGCGTGCCCTTGAGGCGCCGTCGGATGGAGAACGTCGATCGGAAAGTCGCGAAACACGAAGTTGACGTCTCCGGAAATGCCGTACTCGAGCAGCAACGCCGGCATGGTTTGGCTTGTATGGCGCAGGCAGAAGGGGCAGAGATAGTCGGTGAACTCGACCAGCGTTACCGGAGCATCCGGGTCACCAATGTACGGAAATCCGTCGGGCGTGAATCCCACCGGCATTCCTAGATATGTCGCCTGGTCAACCGAAGCAACGGGTTGAACCGCAGTATCTGGCTGCGGTCCCTCGATACATGACCCGTCCAGCAGGCAATCTTGTTCCTGCTCGGCAGCCGGAGAGGAACAAGCGGACAGCACCAGAAGAAGGGCCCAGGCGAGTGCAGACGTGAGCAGCCAACGTGCTGTAGTCATTGAACCGACCTCCGAAAACCCGCCAGATGAAATGATGAGTGGTCAATTGTGCCACTGACATCAAGATATCGGGAGATTCTACGAGCGTCCCGTTCAACCGCCGCTTATCAGGAAAATCAGATGCGGCTTCGAATTGACGACTGCCACACACGTTTCGCGGTGAGAAGGTCGGTGTTAGAGCCGCCGATGTCGACACGATCTCCGGCAACGGTTCCTATGCGACGCGCCTCGATGTTCAGGCCGGCCGCGATGGTCTCAATGGGTCCGCCGGTGGGCGAAATGACAATCAGGCGATGCGGCGCCTCACCGAACAGATGATCCCATCGATCCTCCGGGACATCCACTCCGACGCCCGACTCGATCGCAATCTCGGCCAGAGCGAGCGCCAGGCCACCGCGACCGACGTCGTGCAACACGGGGACCATGTGAGCGAGGGTGGCGGCAGCCTCGGTCAGACGCCTCGCGAGATCGGGATCGGTGGCAACCGGGCGCCCTGAGAGCTCCTGCCAAGCAATGCGCTGTGCGGCCGATCCGGCGAGATCGATCGTATCGAGATCGCCCAGCATCCAGATCTCCATTCCCTCTTCGGCGCGATCTAGCCGGGGCGGCTGGTGCGGCACCGGGTCAGCCAGACCGAGCATGCCGACGACCGGTGTCGGATGGATGTTGGATCCGCCGCCCTCGTTGTAGAAACTGACGTTTCCGCCAACCACCGGGATGGCCAGCGCCTCGCAAGCGATCGAGATACCTTCAATCGATTCGGTGAATTGCCACATGACCTCGGGCTGCTCGGGATTGCCGAAATTCAGATTGTCTACGACGGCGAGCGGTCGGGCTCCGGTTACGGCAACATTCAAGGCTGCTTCGTAGACGAGCCGTTCAGACCCACGCCTCGGATCGAGATAACAAAGACGGCCGTTGCCGTCAACAGAACCTGCCAGAGCTTTGGTTGTTCCTTTGATGCGCAGCAGGGTTCCATCGTTTCCGGGGCCTACGAGGGTGTTGAGAAACAGCATGTGGTCGTATTGCTCATACACGAAAGATGTATCGCCAAGGCCCGGGTCGTCGAGAAGGGCAATGAGGGTCTCGTCGATCGTTGGTCGCGAGCCGGCGATCGGGTTGGAAGCCCACAAGGACTCCTGCCAAGCGGGTTGCGCGATGTTGCGATAGAGCTTCGGTGCGTCCTCGGTCAGCGAGGCCGCCGGAATCTCGACCACCTTTTCTCCACGATGAAACACCCGGAGCAGTTTGCCCGGAGTCACCGTTCCGATGACGCGAGATTCGATCTCCCAGCGTCTCGCGATCTCCAACACTTTGTCCACGTTCGACGGTTGGACGAACGCGAGCATCCGCTCCTGCGATTCGCTCATCAGGATCTCGGCCGCCGTCATCCCCTCCTCCCTGAGATGAACGGCATCGAGGTCGACATCCATGCCGACCCCGGCCCTGCTGGGAGGTTCCGAGGTTGCGCAACTCAAGCCGGCGGCACCCAGGTCCTGAACACCCGTGACCAGATCCTTTTCGTACAACTCGAGACACGCCTCGATCAGCTTCTTTTCTTCGAATGGATCGCCCACCTGCACCGACGGTCGCTTGTCCTCCGAACCCGGCTCGAAGGCGGCTGATGCGAGAATCGAAGCACCACCGATTCCGTCTCTCCCGGTCGATGCTCCCAGAAGGATCCCGACGTCGCCGACCTGACCCGGCGAGCCGAGCTGCAATTGCTCGGACCGCATGATCCCGAGACACATGACGTTGACGAGGGGGTTATGGGCGTAACTATCGTCGAACTCGAGCTCTCCCCCGACCGTGGGTACGCCAACCGCATTGCCGTATCCGGCGATCCCTTTCACGACGCCATCGAAGAGATAGCGATTCTTCGCGTCATCGAGCGGTCCGAAGCGGATGGCGTCCCACAAGGCAATCGGACGGGCCCCCATCGTGAAAATGTCGCGCAACATGCCGCCGACGCCGGTTGCGGCTCCCTGATAGGGCTCGACATAGGAAGGGTGATTGTGGGATTCAATCCGAATGGCAGCCAGCCAGCCGTCTCCGAGATCAACCACTCCGGCATTCTCGCCGGGGCCGACCACAACCCGGGCACCCTCGGTGGGGAATCGGCCAAGATGAGCCCTGGACGACTTATACGAGCAGTGTTCCGACCACATCACCGAATACATCGCCAACTCCGCCGGTTCCGGGTCTCGGTCGAGGATTTCGACCACCGAGGCGTATTCGTCGTCGGTCATGCCCAGCTGACGATGGAGCGACGTCATGCCGGTTGCAGAGACGTGACAAACGAGCCGATGAGAAGCGAACCGTCGCCCGACCCGAGCAAGTCTTCAATTGCCCGTTCGGGATGCGGCATGAGGCCGACCACATTGCCGATGCCATTGCTCGTGCCCGCGATCGAATCTGTCGAGCCATTCGGATTGAATCGTTCATCCAGCTCACCGTCGGGACCGCAGTACCGCAGTACGACCTGGTCGTCCCCGTCCGGCGCAACGAACCTTCCTTCGTAGCTGTTCAACGGAATCTGAATGACCTGTTCCCGGGTTGCTTGAGCGGTGAGAATCGAATTCGTCGACTCGACCCGCACGTGAATCGGACGGCAAATAAACGAACGATTCCGATTCGACACCAGGGCACCCGACAGCAGCCCGGCCTCACACAGAATCTGAAAACCATTGCATATCCCGAGGACGGGCCGTCCGGCTTGCGCCAGTCGAGAGACCTCGGACATGATCGGTGAAAATCTGGCGATTGCTCCCGTTCGCAGGTAGTCCCCATGGGCGAAGCCGCCCGGCAATACGACACCATCGAAGCCTGAGAGATCTTCGCTCGTGTGCCACACCAGCTCCGGGGCAGCTCCCTGCAATTCGAGGGCGTATGCGACGTCGTGTTCGCAGTTGGTGCCGGGGAAAACTGCAACAGCAACCCTCAAGCAAGAACCTCGAGATCGAAGTCCTCCAGAACCGGGTTCGTCAACAGCTGTCTACACATGTCCTCGACCTGGTCCAGAGCCAATCCCGCGTCATCGGTAGCGACCTCAACGTCGATCGCACGACCGATCACGACCTCCTGCACCCCGTCGAAACCCAATGACCGCAGCGCCTGAGCGGTCGTCGAACCTTCGGGATCGGCAATACCAGGACGCCGTTGAACGTGCACGCGTACCTTCACCTCGCGACGCCAGAATCCTTGAGGTATGTCTCAAACGACTCACCCGTCAGCAATTCGTACGCCTCGACGTAGCGACTGCGAGTTCCCGCGACGATCTCTCCCGGCAGCGTTGGGGCCGGAGCCGTCTTATCCCAGGGCTGTGTTTCGAGCCAGTCCCGTAGAAACTGTTTGTCGAAACTCGGCATCGTTGCGCCTTCTGCCCAGGCTGTGGCCGGCCAATATCTCGAACTGTCAGGGGTCAGCACCTCATCGATCAGCGTCAGCTCGCCGTCGACGAAACCAAATTCGAACTTCGTGTCGGCCAGGATGATGCCGCGCTCGGCGGCATAGTCGCGACCTGCCTCGTAGATGGCAAGACTCCGGACTCGCAACTCGTCGTAGAGATCATCGCCGACGAGCCGGCGGGCGTCGGCCTCGTTCAGGTTCTCGTCGTGGCCCGTCTCTGCTTTGGTTGCAGGCGTAAACAACGGAGTCTCCAACTTGCTGGCCTGCATCAACCCATCAGGGAGGTGTTCCGTCGTGGGACCGCCGCCCGTTTCGTATTCCTTCCAGGATGAACCGTAGAGGTAGCCGCGCACGACGCACTCCATGGGGATCACCTCGGCCTTGCGGGTGATCATGGTGCGACCGGCGAGCTGTTCGGCGGAGCGCTCATCCATGGCGGGGATATCCCAGGGGTCAACAGATTCGAGATGGTTGGCGACCGGCAATCGGCTGAACCAGAACACGGAAAGGCCGGTGAGCACGCGACCCTTATCGGGTATTGGCTGTCCCATGACGACGTCGAAAGCCGAGATCCGATCGCTCGTCACCATCACCAGATGGTCGTCGTCGAATTGGTAGATGTCGCGCACCTTGCCGGAGGCGACATGAATGAAATTGTCGTTGAGTTGAGGCGCCAGCATGCGGGCCGGATAGTAATGGTGCAACGAAGCGGGGTGTTGTCTGATGGGGCCTACTGCCCGGTCTCTCCGTCGATCGCCTCGCGAAGCAGGTCTGCATGTCCCGCATGACGGGCGGTTTCTTCGATCAAGTGCAACATGATCCAGCGCATGGAGAAGGGTTCATTGTCTCTCATACCGACTGAGAGATCATCGAGCCCGGCCCCCTCGTACACCATCCTGCTTCGTTCACAAGCCTGTTCGTAGAGCACCCTTGTGTTCGCTATGTCGTCGTCGCGAGCGGAATCGAACTCCCAGTCGGCATTCTGATCGAACGGGGCACTGGCCCACGGCTCGATAGTGTCCACGCCGTTGAACATCCACTGGAACCAGTGGTCTTCCACCCAGGCCAGGTGCTTCACAATCCCGGCAAGCGTGAGCGTCGAGGGAGTGACAGATCTCGTCGCCGCCTGGGCCGAATCAAGGCCGTGCGTCTTGAGCAAAATGGTGGCGCGCTGGTAGTCCAGGAATTCGGCGAGATTCTGGCGTTCGCTCACGGCCTTCGAACGAATGGGTCGGTCCATGCGTCCATCCTGGCATGAATGAACAGCGATGCGACGCTATTTATCGAGCCGGCATGACACGCGCAAGCTGGGGCCCCGGCAGTCCCTGAATCCCGGTGAAATGAAGTCTCTGACCTGCTTTGTCGTACACCATCAGCTGATTCTGTTCATCGGTCACGAGTCCAAGCACCACCCAGTCGGGAGTATCCGCGTACACGAAGATGCCACGAAAGTTGACCGTGAAAACGTCCCGCTCCTCGGAGCCTGGCCGACCTTCGACCAGGGTGCTCGAGAACTCGGGGAACGTGCCCTCCACCCGGCTGTAGATGTATCCGGCTCCATCGTGGGTCGGGATTGCGTGTTGAGGAGCAGGTGACATGTCGAGTGTCGCAAGATCAAACAGTCCACCGGTCCCATCGTCAAAGCTCAGCGATATCACCGTGCCGTCCAGGCTTTCTCCGTTGATGACTGCACCGGGAAAAGGAATGAGTGCCTGCGCCTCGGCGTCACGATCGTCGATGTTGAGAGGTTGCCGATATACCTGAACCTGGGTACCGATCTGGTCCAGGGCGTTGAAAGGCCTCAGCTCGACGAACACGACTTTGTCAGGGATACAGCTGATCAGATCGCATCCCTCTCGTGGGAACTGATCCTGGAACAGCAGGGCAAGCCCGAGTTCGGAGGCGGCCACGTCCCTGAGGTATCCGGCCGGCCACCGAACCTCGTCCGGGCGACAATTCGGCTGATTGACACTCGGAATTTCGAACATCACGCTCGACGCATCCGGACCGGTGAAGTTGGCCACGTCAACAACCAGCGGTGCGCAAGCCTCGGTCTGAATCTGGTTCCGTGTCACCCACATGGTGCGATCAGGGGCGACGGTCAGCGTGTCATAACCTCCCAGATAGCGTGGCTCATCCCGGTCGAAGGCGGTCCACCACCAGACTTGCTCGCCGGGGCCAACCACCCCGAACTGGTCCTGTTCGACCATCACCGCAATGTCCGGCGCGCCATCCGGAAGACCGGCCTCGATGGGCGGATCGATCACGACAGCGCCGGGTATCAACGTCGTGGTCGTCGAGGTTGTCGAAGACGTTGACGTGGTCGATGTCGTTGTTGTGGTTGACGTTGTCACGGTTGCTTCACGCGCGCATCCTCCCATGAACAACATCACGAGCAGACCCAGGATGACTTTTGCTGTCATGGGCAGCACCCTACGGCCGTAGAGAACGAAGCGCTCTAGAGATGGGCCAGCCGATCCCATATGACCTGAGCATTCGCGAGGAAAGCGCCGGGATCGAAGCACGTTGCGAGCTCATCATCCGGGATCGCGACATCCGGATCACTTTCGAGGTTGGATTGAAGTGCGGTTCCTTCGTCCCAACTCGTCATCGCGTTCCGTTGAACAACTCGATAAGCGTCATCACGACTCATTCCGGATTGAATGAGTTTGAGAAGTACTTTCTGGCTGAAAACGAGCCCGTTTGTCGAATCGAGATTCTGCAGCATCCGGTCCGTGTCGACGACGAGATTATCGACGACGTCCGTGAATCTGACGACCGCGAAGTGAGCGACGATACTGGCGTCGGGGAGTATCACCCGCTCGGGTGCGGAATGGCTGATGTCGCGCTCGTGCCACAGAGCGACGTTCTCGAGGCCAACCTGGGCGTATCCGCGTAGCAGGCGGGCCAATCCTGTGACGTTCTCGGACTTGACCGGGTTCTTCTTATGAGGCATCGCGGAAGAGCCCTTCTGGCCATCACCGAACGCCTCTCGGACTTCAGCCACCTCCGATCGCTGCAAGTGGCGAATCTCGGTTGCGAATCTCTCCAACGAGGCACCCAGGAGCGCGAGCGCAGTCAGATATTCCGCATGGCGATCGCGGGCGGTGATCTGGGTAGAGGCCGGCTCGGGACGAAGATCCAGACCGTTACAAACATGGGTTTCGATCTCCGGTGGCACGTGGGCATACGTGCCGACGGCCCCTGAGATCTTTCCAACGGCGACCGCTGATCTGGAGGCTTGCAATCGCTCGAGGGATCGCTCGACTTCGAACGCCCATCCTGCGAGTTTCAGGCCGAACGTCGTTGGTTCTGCCCAGATGCCATGCGTGCGTCCCACCATCACGGAGTCACGGTGTTCCTGTGCCCGACGTTTTATGACTGCCAGCAGCTCGGCTGTAACGGTGAGCATTTCGTCTGCGGCTTCAGCCATGATCGCGCCCTGAGCGGTATCAATGACATCCGACGACGTGAGTCCATAGTGAACCCATTCACCACCGGGGCCGGTGTTGTCGCCGAGTAAATCCACAAACGCCGCGAGGTCGTGGTGGGTGATACGCTCGCGTTCGGCGATTGCAGCCGGGCTTGGTGTCGCCGCGTGACGGATGCGATCTGCAACACCGGCAGGCACCACCCCGAGCTTTTCCCACGCTTCGGTGGCCAAAGCCTCCACTTCCTGGAAGACCTGCCATCTCCTCTCATCCGACCAGATCGCCCCCATCTCTGGAAGCGTGTAGCGGTCGATCAACGAAGGCTCTCCCGGTATTCGTCGAGACGTTTGGCGGCGTCGGGACTGGACAGGGACAGAATCGAAACTGCAAGGTACGCGGCATTCGCGGAACTATTGATCGCCACGGTCGCAACCGGGATACCGGTCGGCATCTGGACAGTTGCCAGCAGCGCATCCATGCCTCCCAGCCCACCCGCCTCGATCGGAACCCCGATTACCGGGACAGTGCTGTGAGCTGCCACTGCGCCCGCCAAGTGGGCGGCTTTGCCTGCGCCGCAGATGATCACACCAAATCCATGCTCTCTGGCTGCCGTTGCGAACGCAGCCACCCGATCAGGGGTGCGATGCGCCGACATCACGTGCACTTCATGTTCGATGCCAAAGCTGTCGAGCACGTCGCTCGCGGGTGACATTTTGTCTTCGTCTTTTTCTGATCCCATGAGAATGGCGACCTTCACGTTGCTCCTTTATGGACGGAAACTTCGTCGGCGATATCGGTTCTGTACTGCTTTCCGCCGAACGCGATCAACGCCGCGGCGTCGTAGGCATGCCGGCGGGCTGTCGGAATGTCGGTGCCCATGCCCACAACGTTGATTACCCGCCCTCCTGAGCTCACAATCTCGCCGCGCTTGAACCGGGTGCCAGAGTGGAACACGAGGACATCGTCGAGATGGGTCACGAGATGCAACCCGTGGATCGGTTGACCGGCTCTGGTCGCGTCCGGATAGCCGGGGGAAGCGAGCACGACGTCGACTGCGGCTTTCTCCCACCATCGGATGGACTCTTGATCAAGCCCTCTCCCGGTCGCAGCCGCCATAAGCATCGCGCCGAAATCTCCTCGAAGCCGGGGTAGGACTACCTGCGCCTCGGGATCTCCCAGCCTGCAGTTGAATTCGAGGACTCTGGGACCATCCGCCGTCAACACAAGGCCGGTATACAGAAACCCCCGGTAGTCGATGTCGCGAGCGCGTAGTTCGGCAAGGACCGGAGTAACGACATCGGAGTGAATCGCATCCAGCAGTCCTGGTGGCAAAGGGACAGGTGCAAAACAACCCATCCCACCCGTATTGGGTCCGGTTCCACCATTGCCGAGTCGCTTGTAGTCGCGAGCCGTTCCGAATGGCACAAACGTCACACCGTCGGTGAGCACGAACACGCTCAGCTCAGGACCCTCGAGATACTCCTCGATGATCACGGTGTCACCTGCCTCAGCAAATCTCCCCTCGAGGCACTCGCGTGCCCACGAACGAGCGGCTTCGACATCATCGGTCACCAGAACACCCTTGCCGCCCGCAAGACCATCCGCCTTGACGACGTATGGACCTGGTGTCATCTCATCGATCGCCTTGTCCGCAGCATCCACGTTCGAAACTTCGAAAAAGCGACCCGTTGGAATTCCCGCGGACGTCATAACGTCCTTGGCGAAGGCCTTGGACGACTCCAACCGGGCTCCATCAATCCCGGGACCGAGACACGGCACCCCCACCGCCCGCACCGCGTCGGCGACGCCTGCAGCTAGCGGACGCTCGGGGCCGATGACAACGAGGTCAAAGTCACGAGCCGCAGCCGCAACTTCAGACGGACTATCGGGAATGATGGAACGCACCTCTCCCAGCTCGGCCAGCCCTGGATTGCCCGGCGCAGCGGTGACCTTCGCTCCGGACTTCGATAGCCGCCAGCCCATCGCGTGCTCGCGCCCACCTCCTCCGATCAGGAGAACGTTCATCGGACGAGCGTGGCCGAGCGCTGCGGTCCGACCGAAAGTTGTGAAACCGGCACACCGACTCGTTCCTCTATGAATTCAACATACCTTTGAGCTTCTTTGGGAAGTTCAGCAAAGGAGCGCACGCCCGTGATATCGGTATGCCATCCAGCCAGTTCCTCGTAGATCGGCACGCTGTCGTAGAGAATGCGTTGTTGGCGTGGGAACTCGTCATACCTCTCGCCTTCGTATTCATAGCCGACGCAAACGCTGAGTCGATCGAACTCAGACAGGATGTCGAGCTTCGTCAAGAAGATATCTGTCAGTCCATTGACCCGGGCCGCGTAGCGAAGAGCAACGAGGTCGAGCCAGCCGCATCTACGACGGCGGCCTGTCACCGTTCCATACTCGCCTCCTACGTCCACCATGGTCTCGCCGACATCGTCGAACAACTCCGTAGGAAAGGGTCCGGCCCCGACCCGCGAGATGTAGGCCTTGGCAACCCCGATCACCCGTCCGATTTCTGTGGGGCCGATGCCGATCCCGACGGCGGCACCACCGGCTGTCGGATTCGATGACGTCACGAAGGGATAGGTGCCGTGATCTACGTCGAGTAGCGTCCCTTGAGCCCCTTCGAAGAGCACGTTCTTGCCTGCCTTCAGGGAGCGCCAGGTGAGCAGCGATGTATCAGTGACATAGGGTTCGAGCTGTTCGGCATAGCCCATGTACTCGTGAATGATCTCGTCGCGCCGTATCGGCAGCTGGTTATAGATCTTGGTGAACACCTGATTCTTCTCGCGCAGCGCTACGTCGAGTTTGTCTTCGAAGATCTTTTGATCAAACAGGTCTTGAACCCGAATTCCGTGGCGAGTGAATTTGTCGGTGTAGGCAGGCCCGATACCACGCTTGGTCGTGCCGATCTGACCCTTGCCGAGATAACGCTCCTGCAAGGCGTCCAGCCGGCGATGGTAGGGCATGATGAGGTGTGCGTTAGCCGAGACCCGCAGCCGGTCGGGATCGACGCCCCGGCTGCGTAACGTGTCCATTTCTGCCAACAGAACCTCGGGATCGACCACACATCCGTTTCCGATCACGGGCGTCACCCCTTCGGAAAGCACGCCGGACGGTATCAGGGTCAGCGCAAAGCGCTCTTCGCCAATGATGATCGTGTGGCCGGCGTTGTTGCCGCCCTGATATCGAACGACGAGGTCCATCGATTCGGCAAGAACGTCTGCGACCTTGCCCTTTCCCTCGTCTCCCCATTGAGCCCCGATTACCACGGTTGCGGGCATGTCTCTCCAGTCAAACGGCGCCGCTGGCCGCATCGTACCCGAGTCACGGAAACTCTCGGACGGCCCGAAAGTGCGAATGGACGTGCCACGGTATGGCCTTAGGCTCGCACGATGCTCCGAACGATCTTCTTCATTGGATTGCTGATCCTGGCGTCTGCCTGTCGCAGTCCAGATGCGAATTCTGAACCTTCGATCACCGCCAGCCCGGAATCATCCACTACGGCGGCACCGACGTCTACAACGCTCCCGGCTACAACCTCGACCGCGCCGGCTACCACACTGACGACCTCGACAACCTCGACAACCACGACCACGCTCGCACCATTGACGGGTTACGCGCTGACCAAGCTGGCGTCGCAGTTGAGTCGCCCGACGTTCGTCGCCGCGGCACCTGGCAGCAGCGACCTGTTCATCGTCGGTCAGAAGGGTCGCATACGCAGACTCGGCCCCGGCGCTACCGAGCCCGAGGTCGTTTTCGACATCAGCGATCGCGTCGGCTCGCAACTCGGTGTCGAGCCGGGGTTGCTCGGCCTCGCATTCCACCCGGATTACGCGGAGAACGGTCGCTTCTTCCTCTATTACAGCGACAAAGCCGAGGACACGGTTCTTTCGGAATTCTCGACCATTGACGGGGTGATGGATCCCGACTCGGAGAAGGTGATCCTGCAGTTCGAGCAACCCACCAACCGCCACAACGGCGGAATGCTCGCCTTTGGTCCGGATGGGTACCTGTTTTTGGGCCTGGGGGACGGCGGTGCTGCTTCGGTACACAGCCAGGATCCGACGACATTGCTCTCCTCTATGCTGCGTCTGGACGTAGACGCAGGTGACGCTTATGGCATCCCGGCCGACAATCCCTTTGTCGGATCCGCGGTCGGCGCCGACGAAGTGTTCGCGTACGGGTTGCGTAATCCATGGCGTTACTCAATCGATCACGAGGATCGCCTCATCTATATCGGCGACGTGGGCCAGGATCGGTTCGAGGAGGTGAGCGTCATCTCAGTCGATGAGCCCGGCCACAACCTCGGCTGGATCGTCATGGAGGGCACCGCCTGTTTCCAGCGAGCATGCACACCAGAGGATTACACAGCTCCGGTCCTCGACTACTCCCATTCGGACGGATGTTCGATAACCGGAGGCTACGTATATCGGGGCCAGGCGATTCCCGAGCTCAACGGCACATACTTCTATGCGGACTGGTGCGGAAGCTGGGTGAGAAGCTTCGAGTACGTGGCCGGCGAGGTGACAGGCGAAAAGGACTGGACCGACGAGATAGGAAAGGTCGGCCAGATCACAAGCTTCGGCCTCGACCACGAGGGCGAGCTCCTGATCCTCACGACCGAGGGCTTCCTCTATCGGCTGGATGCGGTCCGGTAGCCTCAACGAATCCGACAGAGGGACCCCTTGGGAGAAGCGCTACAAACCTGGTGGGCTGATTTCAACGATTTCGGGACCGTTGCCTTACGCATTGTCCTGATCTTGCTGGTCGCGTTCATTGTGAATCGGGTAGCGAGGCGGGCAATCCAGAGTTTCCTCGTTCATCTGAAATCGACGCCGGACCAACCCGCCCGCCAGTCGATACGTCAGGCAACCCTGGGGATGGTCTTGCGATCTGGTCTCACCATCGTCGTCTTCACGGTCGCCCTGTTGATGGTCTTATCCGAGATCAATATCGATCTGGCACCGCTCATCGCCTCGGCGGGTATCGCCGGAGTCGCAATCGGCTTCGGAGCCCAAACACTCGTGAGAGACTTTCTGTCCGGATTCTTCATGCTCGTAGAGGATCAGTTCGGGGTCGGCGACGTCATCGATGTTGGGGAAGCAAGCGGCACCGTCGAAGCGCTGAATCTTCGAACAACCGAGATCAGGGATGTGAACGGAACCCTGTGGTACGTGCCAAACGGCGAAATCAAACGGGTCGCCAACAAGTCTCAGGACTGGGCGAGAGCCGTGCTCGACATCGAAGTTGCATACAACACCGATATGAACCTCGCCATGCACGTCATCAAAGAGGTCGCAGACGGCGTGTGGCGCGACGAGCTCGAACATGCCACGATTACCGAGGAACCCGAGATCTGGGGAGTTGAGAACTTCGGTGAAAACGCGATCTCGATTCGACTTGTTGTGAAGGTACAACCGGGTGAACAGTGGTCGACCGCTCGCGAGATCCGCCGTCGCCTCAAGCTCGCGTTCGACGAGCATGGCATCGAAATCCCTTTTCCTCAGAGGGTCATGTGGATCAAGCGAGAAGATGGGGAGTATTCGATTCCCGATCGCCTTGACGAGGACCCTTTCCTACCAAAGGGCGCGCCGGACGAGTTTTAGGACTTACCTTGATGGTCGCGGGTTGCTCGGCGCGCCAGCACTACCCAGGCGACCAGGCCGGCTATCGACGGAACCACCCACACCCAGAACGGAGTTGACTCGTCGGCGCCCACGTCGAGTTCGGATTCCCCGAAAGACTCGACGGCCGGGCCCACATCGGGAGATAGCGCAAATCCGACCGGTACCGCGACCTCGGCAAAAGGCTGAACCGCACTCCTGTCGAGGATGGCAGGCATCAGGTCCCACTCGAGTACGGTGCCCACGACTCGATCGGCATTGTGGGCGGCGACGGTGCCTGGTACGTCGAGAATCAGCACCATGACGACGATGTCCCGGATGTTGGCGGGCGCGGTCGCCACAAGCCGGCTGATGTCGTCCTCGCCTGCGGGTTCGGCGAACGCCTCGAATCTCAATAGTTGCCCGTCGACCGTGATCGTCACGCGATCGAGAATCGAGTTGTTTTCGGTCAGAATCGCCGATATGTCCGAAGGACCCAGCCCTTCGAATGCGATCGCAACGCCCGTCAAGTTCCCAATTTCAATCTGGCTGGAGGCGCCCTCGTAGCCCGCCGAACCCGAACCGAGACTTCGCGCCAGGGTGGCAGCAACATCAGCAGGGGTATCGCCCTGACGACCGACGAAGGCAACCGCCTCATCGTCCAGAAGGATGCGCGCCTCGACGGTCGCTCCACCTCCGGCATCGAAACGGACCAGGGTCCGCGACTCCGCCCGACAACCGACAAGAAAAATCGCCGCAGCGATCACGAGTAGCGTTGACGCCTCGTGGACCTTCTTGATATCGATTCGTTGTTTCCGCAATTGGTGCTCGCCCTGGGATTGGCGCTGGTAGCCGGCAACGGGCTCGCGCTCGTGCAACACTATCGGGGACACGAGCGAGCAGAGCCTGACCGACCAGTGCATCGCGGCAGAGCCTGGTTTCTCATCGGCGTGGGAATCATCCTCACCGTCTGGGGAGCGCTCACATTGGCTACGCGTACCTAGAGGCGGACAGCCCCTCCCGAGACTGCAAGTCGCGGCAGGGCTAAAGTGGCGAGCCATTGCGGGTGTAGTTCAATGGTAGAACACGAGCTTCCCAAGCTCGGAACGAGGGTTCGATTCCCTTCACCCGCTCGCGCACCTACCTAGCACCGACCTACAGGAAACGAACGATCCACCATGATATTTTCAGATCGCACCATGAAGGAAGCTCTGGCGTCCGGCCAAATAACGGTGGAACCGTTGGAACGATCCTTCATTCAGCCGTCCTCGATAGATCTTCGGGTCGGCGAAGTGTTTCGAACGTTCGAGAATCACCGGCATACGGTGATCGATCCCAAAGCACCGCAGGATGACCTCACGACCGAAGTAAAGGCAAGCGAGGAGCACCCGTTCATCCTTCACCCCGGCGAGTTCGTGCTGGGATCAACCCTCGAGGTCGTTGGCCTCGGTGATGATGTGGTGGCTCGGCTCGAGGGCAAGTCATCGTTGGGTCGGCTCGGACTGCTCATCCACTCAACGGCAGGGTTCATCGACCCCGGCTTCGAGGGTCACATCACGCTCGAGCTCTCGAACGTCGCCAACCTCCCGATCGCTATCTACCCGGGTATGAAGATCGGTCAAATCAGCTTTTACCAAATGACCACACCTGCCGATAACCCTTACGGATCTGCGGCGCTCGGTTCCAAATATCAGGGACAGCGCGGACCGACCCCGAGCAGAATGCACAGGGACTTCAACGAAGACTCGTGAGGACAATGACCGAAACCGCCAACGCAACCTGGAAATACACGGCGCTCGGCATCGTGTTTGTCGGACTTGTTGCACTCGCGTCTTTTCTCGTAACGCGCGAGGCCGCTCGCGGCACGCCTCCCGATGCGATCTATACCGTGACCGGCGAGACGATCGCCCTCTCGTCAGGCGTCGCAGAGCCCTGGCACGACCACGCCTGGACCAGATTCGTCGAGCTCGTTCCGGCCAGTCGCAGAGGTCTGGTCGCCGAGTTCCATGCGCTCCCGTTTTCCGATGTCGGGGGTCTGGTCGAAGCCAGCAGCAACAGCCTTCAAAACTGGAGCCTTGCGATCGGACCGCCGGCGTCCGATGAGGATCTCGACAACACCCTGGTGCACGAGTATGCCCATCTGATCACGTTGAGCCCGACACAGGTCATCCCGGCGACATCGCGCGACGTGGAGACCTCCTGCACGACGTACTTCACGGGGGAAGGATGCGCCAGGGAGGGCAGCATCTTCGATCGATTCGTGGAAGAGTTCTGGTCGGACGACGATCTCGCGACGGCGAGATCGAACCCCGACGAGCTCTTCAGTTCCAATCCGGATGCGTTCGTGACCAGCTACGCGGCGACTAATCCTGGAGAGGATATCGCGGAGACATTTCGATTCTTCGTCTACAGAAGCCAGCCACGCCCGAACACCGTCGCGGATGCCAAGATTGCCTTCATGTGGGGCGTCCCCGAGCTGGTCAGAATCAGATCCGAACTCCGTTCAGAGCTTTGAACGCGAAAGTACCCCGCCTGAGCGGGGTACTTTCTGGGCTTGCCTGGCGGTGCTGAGGAGGAGTCCAAGGAAGGGAGAACTTCCGCAAAGCGGAGGATCTTTTTGGACAGTGCCAACCAAGCCTTGCATATGTTTTCGGCTCTGCATGCGCGACCCTTTAACAACAATATTTTTTTCTTGATATTCCGTATAGACCCTCGCTCAGCGCTGTTGAAACCGGCTAGAGCTTCAGACTGGTACCAACGCCGATAAGCTCATCCTGTGATCTCAGGGTTTCTGTCCGTTCGTTCAAGCACGCTGGCGTGAGTACTGCAGCCAGACCGGTCATCGGGCACACGACATGGAAGCATGTCGTATCGACCGCTCTGGGACCAAAGACCTCTATACAGGCAACGGCGTCGCATTACATAGATCAAATCGAGCAGGCCGGCGGAACTCCGGTCCTCTTACCGGGCGCAGATCCGGCGGTGTTGCATATTCTCGATGGGTTGGTCATCTGTGGCGGCGGCGACATCGATCCTTCCGAGTATGGACAGACAAATGCCGGCCTGAGCGAAAACATCGACGCCCATGCGGACGCGCGAGATATTCGCTTCGCCATGAAAGCCAGGGAGATCGGCCTGCCAACCCTCGGCGTATGCCGGGGATTGCAGGTGATCAACGTGGCAGCCGGGGGTTCGCTGAGACAGCACCTGCTCGGGACCGACGAACATCCCGAGCTTTCCGAATCGATCGAACTGAACAATGAACTGCGCCAGCGAATCTCTGTGGTTCGAGGTTCGACATTCGAGCAGTTCTACGGCGAGGGGACCGACGTCAACTCGCTCCACCATCAGGGAATCGAGCGACTGGGGTCAGAACTGCGAGTGGCCGCCACCGCGGCCGACGGTGTGATCGAAGCCGTGGAGGGAACGGATGATTGGCCGGTGTTCGGCGTTCAGTGGCATCCGGAGATTCTCGGCGAGCATGGCGCTCCGTTATTCCGGGATTTGATCGACAAGGCAAATCTGTATCGGATGGCACGGGACAAAGCCGCGATTTCGGCAGAGGTTGAGCTCTAGTCGCGACTTCCCTCTTCAACTCGCAACTCTTCTCCGAGCAGCTGTCCCCGGAATGATCCTGCATTGCGAACCAGGAGGACGGTTTCGAGGCCTTCGACGAGCAGGGCCAGCCGCTCCGCATAGATCTCTTCCTCTCCCGGCGGCGGATCGCTGAGCCCGAGCAACACGACATCGGCCGAGCCTGATTCTGTGTGGATGACCGCAGATACAGTCTTCCCGGCAGGCTTCAAGATCACTTCAAACTTGGCGTTGACCCGGGCAGCCTTGATCATCCGCTCGAGTGCTTCTTCGCTGCGCGCCGCCGATTCGGGTGAGGACGCGATGCTCTTGATCGACAACGAGGCGCGGCGCCATTCGGGATTGAGCGTGAGTAGATGGGCAAGGAGCACCATCAGGTCACCATTCTGCTGCAGTCCGCCCCACCACACGTCTATCCGCGGCGTCGGACCAGGGGCGAAACCATCTGGCACCTTGCAGATGACGGCTGATTTGCCAAGTTCCCCGACCTGGCGGATGATTCGCAACATGCCTGCCCGCCTGGCGGGCTTGCTGCTCCAGCCGAACATGAGCGTGTTCGAATCGATCCCGGCAATCCCATTGGCCTGAGACACGGCGATGGCGCCTTCTTCGAAGCTCTTGACGACATCAATCTCTGCAAACGCCGCGACACCTAATTCCTCGAGCTCCGAGTGCAGCGAGGACACGCGCTGGGGTATGTTTGCTGCGTGATCGGACAACTCACCGACCACGAGCTTCGCAACGGTCAAGATGCCGCGATCCTGGACAAGCCACGAACCGAATCGAACCAGACCGGCCCGGTGACTCACATCTCCGGCGAACACAAGGACGTTTGGCCGCCAGTTGCGAGGATCCTGAGGCAGTTTGGCAAGACGAAGCAGGGTCGATCGCACAATCCCCAACAAAGCACTTCGCCGAAGGTCGCCGAAGCTAGCGGTCATGCGACGCCTGCGTAGAGCGACGTAGATCGCGGCCTCGATGCTGATCGCGACAACAAACGCCAGAGGAGAGATGACGAACATGACCCAAAAACACGCTGCCGCCCCTGCGAGCGACAGCCACCAGGGGATGCGGAGCGTCGGCCGGTAAGAAAGCTCACCGCTCAGGATGCCAAGACCGGCCACGAGGTTGATGACCCCGTACGTGATGAGAAAGAACATTGATAGAACCGGAGCCACCGTGTTCAGGTCGCCGAGGAGAACTGCTGCGAGCGCTGTTCCGGTCGACAGGAACAGCGAAACGCCGAAACCGCTGGTGACGCTCTTGCCTCGGGCGAAGAGGCCGGGAAGGGCACCGTCTTTGACGAGCGCTTCAATCGTCCTCGGTGCTCCCAGAATGCTGCCCACCGCGGAGGAAAAGATGGCGCCCCACAGTCCGGGGAAAATGAACCACGAAAGCGTGGGACCAGCGATGTCGAACCAGATCAGTTCGTTGTCGACCAGTTCTTGCGACGTCGCGGCAACGGCGAGAAGAACCGGAACGGCCAGGTACACGGCAAACCCGGTCAACACGGCCCCCAGCGTCCCGCGTGGAATCGATCGTTGCGGGTCGCGCAGGTCTCCCGAAAGAGAGATCCCGGCCATGATCCCCGTCACAGCAGGAAAGAACACCGCAAACACAACCCAGAACGACTCCCCACCCTCGATGCCGGCTGCGACTTCACCGATGTCGGGAGCCCGCCCGGTGACCCCGATCGCCAGCGCTCCAAGCGAGGCACCGATCGCGGCAACGATGGGCAACTGCAGCCGCAGCGCCAGACTCGCTCCTCTACCGGCAAGGAGTGCCACAACGATCACGGTGCCTGCTGCGACGGGAATGATTTCAACATTCGGCCAGACGTATCGGAGGCTCTCTGCAAGACCAAACGCGTACAGGGTCACTGACAGAGCCTGGGCAAGGAACAATGGAATTCCGATTGCGGCGCCAATTTCCAGTCCGAGGCTGCGCGAGATGATGTAGTACGCACCTCCGGCCCGGACTCGCATATTGGTGGAGACGGCTGATACGGACAGCGAGGTCAAGAGGGTGATGGCATTTGCAATGGTGACGATGAGAAGCGCCCTCGGTAACCCCACGTTCCCAACCACCCAGCCAGTTCTCAGATAGAGAATGACCCCGAGAATCGTCAGCACCGATGGGGTGAAAACGCCTATGAACGGGCCGAGCTTTTCAACTCGATCCGGCTGGATTTCGAGCCCGGTATCCGCCATGAGGAGGCCAATCCTACGAGAGCGGTGCGATCGGACATGTTGCGGTTAGAAAGAGGGCGCTGGGAAGCCTCGATCCGGATCCATAGCCTGTGGGCGATGGATTCTCCGCTGATAGATGAGAGAAAGAGTTCAGTCCTCGACGCAGCCGAACAACTGCTGGCACGCAACGGAGTCGATGTCACCATGGATGAGTTGGCCGCCGCCGCAGGAGTGGGACGCCGAACACTTTTTCGTTACTTCGACAGTCGGGAAGAACTGATAGCCGCGGCGGTCGAACGTCAATACGACCGGATCGTGAACACGATCTTCGAGCACGTAGACGCCGGAACGCCGGAAGAACTGATCAGGTCGGTTCTCACCCGTTCTCATCAGGTCGCCTCCGGCATGGGCCTCGCACACTGGCAGATAGCAGCCGACCCCGAATCACACGGCAACGTTGGCGCCGCGGTTCAGGCCAGACGCCTCGCCCGCCGGCGATACATCGATGAGTTCGCCCTTCGCCTCTGGCGCCTCGCCGGGCAACCGGGTACTCCGCCTCCCCTTCTCGGAGATACGTTTGGACTTCTCGAAAGCCTCTTTACCTACGAGGCACTACGTCGCGACTTCGGACACACTCCCGAACACATCGCCGAAACCACGACTCAGGTGCTCATCGCAACCCTGCATAGGCTCATCAATTGAGATAGTCGGGCGCGAAACCTTGCCGGATGGTGTTCTCGGAAATCGACTTGGAGTCTGAGAACGCCTGCAGATAGTCCGGTCCACCTGCCTTTGGTCCGGTTCCAGATAGGCCATGACCCCCGAAGGGTTGGCGTCCGACGATTGAACCCGTAATGGTCCTGTTTACGTAGATGTTCCCCGCCCGAAGACGGCGTACGGCGCGGGCGACGGTTTCCGGAGAACGTGAATAAATCCCCGCTGTGAGTGCGTAGTCGGTGTTGTTCGCATCGTTAATCGCACGATCGACGTCGTCCACGCCGGACACAGCGACCACCGGCCCAAACAATTCGTCGGTCATGATGCGATCCGTCGAAGGTAATCCGTCCACGATCGTCGGGGGTACGTACCAACCGGCCGGTTGTGACGTGGTCTGAACCGCTTCGCCTAATCGGACAGTGCCGGCTGTCCCGGCAACGGCGCTCGTCAGGCGGGCGTGGGCGTCGGCGTCGATGACAGGGCCAACGACGACGCTCGCGGCACTGGGGTGACCGACCTCCAGGGTCGCCGAATGAGCTATCAGCCTGTCGATGAACTCGTCGTAGATCTCCTGCATCACGAACACACGCGAGGCGGCCGAGCATTTCTGGCCTGCAAATCCAAACGCCGACCGGGCAACCGCCGGCACCGCCTGGTCGAGATCTGCATCGGAATCGATGATCATTGCATTCTTGCCGCCCATCTCGGCGACGACCCTTTTGACGAAAGCCTGTCCCGGACGGGTTTTTCCGGCCTCCTCAATGATCGCGAGCCCAACTTCCTTTGATCCAGTGAAAGCAATCGTTTGTACGCCGGGGTGGGCGACCAGCGCTGCTCCGATCTCCTCTCCCGGACCTGGCACAAACGCCAGAACCCCTTCGGGAAGACCGGCTGCCCGCAAGGCTTCGATCAACTGGTAGGCAATGGCCGGAGTTTGCTCGGCCGGTTTCAAAGCCACGGCATTGCCCGCGACGAGAGCGGCGGTGGTCAGGCCCGTCGGAATGGCGAGTGGAAAATTCCACGGGCCGATGACAGCCGCCACACCGCGCCCGAAGTATTCGAGCCGGTTCTCCTCCCCCGGTGGGGATTGGACCACCCCGCCCCGCCCCAGGAGAATCGCCTGTCGTGCGTAGTACTCGCAGAAGTCGATCGCCTCACACACGTCGGCGTCTGCCTCATCCCACGGTTTCCCTGCCTCGAACACTTCGAGCGCCGCCAGGTTGTCGCGCCGTTCTCGCATCCAGGTAGCTGCACGAACCAGGACTTCGGCTCGGTCCTCATGGCTCCGGTCAGACCATGAACCGTGCGCTTCTGACAGACCGGCAACCACATCATCTGCCGCATCCTCACCCACGCTCGCAGCTGTCGCGACGACCCGTTCGTACTTGCCCGGATCAACCGATTCGAGGGTGCCGACCGAAACCTCGCGTCCTCCGATGATCGCGGGTACCGAAAGAACAGGAGCCCGGCTCTGCGCCTCAACCGCCTTTCCAAAATCTTCAACGACCGACCGGACGTGCCACTGTCGCAGCGGTTCGGGCTGGTATCCATCGGGATCAATCATGAGATTGCCTTCGGGCGCGGTGGTGCGAGCAGCTCGTCGAGTTCTTCGTGGCTCCGGCTTTGCCGGAGAAAACTCTCATTGCTCGTGTTTTCGAGCAATCGTCGAACGAGGTATGCCATGCCGGGGATCAACTCTCCGACCGGAGCGTAGAACCGGGTCCGCATGCCAAGTTGATTGGTTGCCCGGCGCAGGTCGTCGCCCATCCCATACAGCATCTGAAATTCCAATGCATTCTCGGGAAGGCTCTTTCTCTGCGCGTCGGCGATCGCGTTCGCCACAGATCGCAGGTTATGTGACGCGTAGGCCGGCCGCAGGACCTGATACGCGGCATTGAGAACGCTGGTGCATGCTTCGAAGTTCGCATCGGTTTCTGACTTCTCGGCATACACCGGACTCGGCCACCCGTGAGCAGCCGCCTCGACCGTCTCGGTGTCCCAGTAGGCACCTTTAACGAGACGAACACCGATCGGATGCGGACGACTCGCAGCGAACTCGACGATGTCTTCGAGCTGACTCATCGAGTCTCGCAGGTAGGCCTGAACAACGATGCCGGCATTCACGCGTGCGAATTCCGGTTCTTCGAGAAGCAACTTGAACAGCCGGACCGTGAGATCCCTGACCGCGTAGTACTCCATATCGAACCAGATGAAGACGTCGTGGCGGATGGCCGACCGAAGAATGGGTCGGATACGGGTGGCAGCCTCGGCAATGCCAACGTCGGCAGACAGCGGGTGGTAACGAGCAGAAAGCGCGGTGGGCTTTATAGCCACCGCCAGCCGCGGTAGAAGTCCATGATGATCCGTGACGAGGTGGTCCTGAGGCGGCCACGCTGCCATACGGGAAGCGACAGAGGTCAGATACTCCTCCACTCGCGTTCCATATCGGTCGGCGTCGCGATCGGTAACTGTCACCTCGCCCAGCAGGTCGAGGATCGGTGCCGTCCCCTGGCTCCAGAGATCGCTGAGGGTAGGAAGTGCTTCTTCCGGAGTGCTTCCTGCGATAAATCTCCGCGCCATACGGGATATGGACGCGTCGAGGATTTGAACCGCGACACGCCTGCCCAAACCGGACTTCGACGCGAGGCGCAAGCCGGTACGAACGAGTCCTGGCGCAGCCTGGACGTGGAGATAGCTATACAGGTGGTCGAAGCGGTCGGCTGTAGAACGCAGCGCCGGATAAACGTCGACCAATCGAAACGCCTGGGTCTTGAACGCCTGATCGGATAGCAGCCAATCGACCAACTTATCTTCCCAGCGTCTGGCGAGCTGTTGAGTTGGTTCGGCGCGCGCGAGACGTCGGCCGATATCGATCGTCGGGTCAGCGTTGCCGATCACGAGGTTGAGATCAATCGCACAAGTTGATGGTAAACGTTTATTGGCACTCCTGGGTGCCAGATTGGCTCGACAGGCTCGTGCCCCCCACCCGCTGCCCGATTCGGCTGAGACACTGGTCTAGCCCGTACGAATGATCCCGATGCAGACCGGTCCATAGGCGATGGGCGACGCGTCAGGAACCCGCCCCGGCCGTGTCGTCTTCGGCGACGGCCCATCGTCTACCGAACTGCCACGGGGTGTTTGGCTTGGCCAGGATCATTTGGTAGACCGATATCCCGGCCGTTTCGAATCCAACGACCGAGCCCGCCATATAGATGCGCCATGTTCGGTATATCTTTTCGCTGGTGAGTTTGATGGCTCGCTCGCGGTTGCTCTCGAGGTTTGCGATCCAGTTGCGCAGCGTCAGGGCATAGTGCATGCGGAGGCTCTCGACATCGCGAACTTCAAAACCGGCGTCTTCGGCGGCTTGAATCACGTTCTCGATCGGAAGTAATTCACCGTCAGGGAACACGTGGGTAGACACGAACGTTTCCCGCAAGCGGGGTAAGCGCCGCCGTTCGCGGGTCGTGATCCCGTGATTGAGCATCAGCCCCCCGGGCTTCAACAACCCGAACATCTTTTCGAAATAGGTTGTGAGCTGGGCGGCCCCGACGTGTTCAAACATCCCGATTGAGCTGATGGCGTCGAATGACCCTGACGTTTCGCGGTAGTCCCTCATTTCCACCGCGAGCTGATGTCCGAGTCCGACGTCCGCAAACCGCCGGTTTGATTCCTCGAACTGTTCATGACTCAGCGTGATCCCGTGCCCGACCACGCCGTAATTCATCCCGGCGTGGAGCAGCATGGACCCCCATCCACTTCCCACGTCCAGCAGAGAAAGCCCCGGTTTGAGGAGAAGTTTTCGACTCACGAGATCGAGTTTGCGACGCTGAGCAACCTCTAGAGACTCTTGCGGATCGAGGAAATATGCGCACGAGTACGTCTTCGAAGGATCAAGAAACAGAGAGAAGAATTCGTTGCCCGTGTCATAGTGGCTCGAGATTGCCTGGCGATCTCGAGCCACCGAATGAAGCCTGCCAGACAAACGGGGGCGACGGTGCAAGCGACGGTTGCTCTCATTCGGCAACGTGCGTACGAGGTTGAGAGCCTTCGCAAGCATCCGGGGTTGCTTGCGAAGCTCATCAAGTACGTTTCCGAGATAGAGGGCTGCGAGGATATCGCCTTCGATGTCGATATCTTCATAGATGTATGCCTCACCCGCCGATAGATCGGTGGGTGCGATCAGAGCAGCTCGAAGCGAACCCGGGTGGCTCAAAACCAATGTTGCCGCGGCTTCTTCGGGGCCGTACCGGGTACCTTCCCAATCACGGATGGCAACCTCAACGCGTGGGATGGCCTGGTACAGCATGTCGGCGAATTGCTTGACCGTATCGGTGTGACTCATCGCAGCCTCCACCCTACAGAACGCCCGACTTCGTTGCCTCGATCGTCAGCAACGAGATCTGCCCACTCCACACGAATGGGCCAAGGCACTAACCATTGGACACTCACGAATCATGCGTCGATGAACACTATGGCGGTCACTCGGTAAAAGGTCCCGGGTGCAAGGGTCCTGCACAGGGGTCGACGTGACACATTCCACAATCGTTGTTCGCCTCCCGTAAACAACGATTGCTACATGGCGTCGCGACCGATGTCGGAAAAGAGGGTGAACTCTGGCAGAAATGTCATACGCACCATCCCCGTGGCGCCAGCCCGGTGTTTGGCGACATTGACCTCGGCAATCCCCCTGGTCTCGACACTTTCTGGGTGGTAGTACTCGTCGCGGTAAATGAACATCACGATGTCGGCATCCTGTTCGAGAGCGCCCGACTCACGAAGGTCAGAAAGCATCGGTCGCTTATCTTGTCTCTGCTCCATCGCACGGTTCAGCTGAGAGAGTGCAACGATGGGCACATCGAGCTCGGTCCCGAGAGCCTTGAGTCCCCGGCTGATCTCGGAGATCTCTTGCTGGCGATTCTCAGACCGTGATCCCGCAGACATGAGCTGGAGGTAATCGACCACCACGAGATCCAACCCGTGAGAACGCTTCATCCGCCTGCATTTCGCGCGAACTTCGGTAACCGTGAGTTGACCCGAGTCGTCGATGAAGATGGGGGCCTCGTGCAGACGACCTGCCGCTCTGGCAACCGATTGCCAGTCACGGTCGGTGAGATTGCCGGCCCGAAGTTTCATCGAGTCAATACGACCAACCGAGCACAGCAAGCGCTGCACCACTTCATGGCGGCTCATCTCCATGGTGAACATGGCTATCGAATGCCCCTCGGCAGCCATGTTGAATGCCATCGATGTCGCGAGCGCGCTCTTACCCATGCCCGGGCGGGCGGCGATGATCACGAGATTTCCGGGAGCCAGGCCGGTGAGCTTGGCATCAAGGTCCTTGAATCCCGTCGCCATTCCCGCCATCTGTCCGCCGGCTTCGCCCAGCGCTTCAATGGACTCGAGGGTCGTCGAAAGCAGTGGCTTGACGGGTATGAGACCGTCGCCAATTCTGCGATCGGCAACGCTGAACACCGATTTCTCGGCGAGATCGAGTACATCTGAGATGTCCTTGTCGATCAGAAAGGCCAAATCGCTCACCTCTGATCCCGACCGCATCAGGTTGCGCCGAAGTGAGGCCTCCTCGACGATTTTGCTGTAATAGTCGACGTTCGACGCGGTAGGGACGCTGTCAATGAGACGCGTCAGGTAGGAGACTCCCCCCACCCGGTCGAGTTCTTCCTGACGCCTCAGCTGTTCCGCCACCGTGATCGCATCGATCGGGTGGTTTGCGTCATAGAGGCGCAATACGGCTTCGAAGATCGCCTGGTGCGACGGCTGATAGAAATCTCCCGGATGAAGCCTGTCCATCACGGTGTTTGCCGCGTCCACCGAGAGCATGACCGCGCCCAGCACGGATTCCTCCGCCTCCAGGTTGGAAGGCGGGACCCGGCGCATGGCCCGGTCCATATCTCTATCCACGCCGACCTGAGCCAGCGCTGTGGGGATTACTCACCCGATATTGAATCTGCCCCCCGACAGTCTGTTGCAGTTGATGCATCGTGGTCCCGCTGCGTCGTGCTCCAAAACGTACCCGGACGTTGTGACACGAATTCTCGTTTCGAAATGTCCTCTTTCGAGATTTCCTGATCGGGAAGCACCTCTCCGGCCTGAGCGCCGTTAGGAGATACGGGGGAAGGTGGTATCACGGAAATGTCGCTGTCATCCGGCCGGTGCCGGCCACCAGAACCTACTCAAGCCATCAGTCGGCGGGGGCATTGCCGCGAAAAGAATCCTGGCGACGAAATGGACGCTCGCCCTCGAAAGGCTTCTAGGCCGGGATGACGTCGAGACTCACCGGAAAAGAGACGTCCTGATGGAGGTGTACCGTGACCTCGTGGAGACCGATCGAGCGAATCGGTTCGTTGATTTCGATCTTCTTGCGATCGATTTCAACGCCAATGAAACGCTTGATCGCTTCCGAGATGTCACCGTTTCCGATAGAGCCAAACAACTTGCCCTCATCACCTGCACGCGCCGCAATGACCACTCTCGTACCCACGAGCATTCCTTTGAGACGGTCGAGCTCTTCGCGAGCTTTGCGCTCTGCATCTTCGCGTGCCACCCGGAGAGCCTCCGCCTGCCTCAGCGAACCGCGCGAAGCCTTTACCGCCAGGGACTTCGGCAACAGGTAGTTGCGGGCATAGCCATCCGCAACATCCACAACGTCACCCTTCTGGCCGAGGTCGGCAACGGTATCCATGAGGATGATCTTCATCGGCTACGTCCTCCACCCCTTCCGGTGGGCTTCCCACCGGGCGCGATGTATGGGATCAACGCCAATTCACGAGCATTCTTGACGGCGCGAGCCACCTCTCTCTGGCACGCTCCACAAAGGCCACTCACACGCCTGCTTCGGATCTTGCCACGATCCGACACGTATTTCCGAACGGTCGCGGTGTCCTTGTAATCGATTCCGGTGTTACAAATCGGGCACGGACCCTTTTTTTTCGGCGGACCAAAGTCCTTGCGGCGTTTGGCGTTTGCCTGTGGACGTTTCTTTCCCATTGCTTTCTCCTACTTGAACTGGGGTACGGTTTAGAAGGGGGCCTCGTCGGGACCCCACTCCTCGCGGGCGACGGGTGCGGCTGCTACCGGCTTGTCGCCAGAAAAGTCGCCACTGCCCTGCCTCGGCGTCTTGGTGACGGCCGCTGTCGCCCACCGCAGCGACGGTCCGATCTCGTCGATTCGAATCTCGACAACGGAGCGCTTCTCGCCGTCCTGGGTTTCCCAGGTCCGCTGCTCGAGGCTGCCAGTCATGATGATTCGCATCCCCTTCTGCAGGCTCTCGGCCGCATTCTCTGCCGCTTCCCGCCACAGGGTTCCACCGAAGAAGCTGGTCTCCTCCTGCCATTCGTTGTTCTGCTGCCACCGGCGGTTGACTGCGATTCTGATCTTGGCCAGCGCAACGCCGGACGGCGTGAATCGCAACTCCGGGTCGTCCACCAGGTTGCCGATCAACGTCACTGTGTTTGAACTCATCTCTTACTCCTTCGTGATTGGGGAAGCGCTTCCCATTGTGTCACGCCGATGGGACACGTTTTCTGTTGTCCATCCGAATGACCTTGTGGCGTACAACAGCATCGCTGATAGACAATGCTCGTTCAACCTGGTCGGAGGCGCCACCTTCGGCGTTGAACGCGAGGACCGAGTAATAGCCCTCGTTGAGATGGTCGATTTCGTAGGCAAAGCGTCGTTTACCCCAGAATTCGGTGTTGGTGATCTCTGCCCCGTTGGCCTTCAAGGCCTGTTCGGCTTGACCAACCGCTGTGCGAACATCCGCTTCGGCCAACTCAGGCCGGTGGATGATCATCAGCTCATAGCTGCGCATCGTGTTACCTCCTCTGGACAATCACCGCGCCATCTCGACATCGAACGACGCGAGATCCCGGTAGAGAGGCCCCCGGTATATCCGGGAGCAGGAATGTGCGGCCGCAGTGTACCCGGCCTATCTCGATTGTGGCCAGAGGATGTTGTCAGCGCCCAACGATCAACATTGCATCGGAGGGCAAGTTGTCAAACAACCCGGCAGGTACCTCGACCGCGTACCTGGCGGGTTCCCCCGACCCGTACAACTCGCACGGATCCGACGTGCAAGGCGTCATCGTCTGAACCGACACGAGCGATGCCTCTTCGTCAAAAAAGGCGATGTCGAGACTGATCAACGTGTCTTTCATCCAGAAGGAGAGCTCTGACTCCTCGGGAAACTCGAACAGCATGCCGTCCAGGTCCCCGAGGCTGGTGACACCCATCAGGCCTTGCGCTCGTAGATCCGGATCGGCCGCCAGGGCCACGACGTAGGGGACACCGGCGATGACAATCGATGTGATCGGGAACGCGACGGACACGTCGCCCCGGTCGACAGGCAGTTCGGTCGTAATGGATTCCGTTGTACTCGTGATCTCCGGCAAGCGGGTTGTAGCACCCGACCCGTCAGCGGTCGTCGAATCCGGCGCAAGAACCGTCGTCGACGAAACGTCGACTGTCGGTTCAGCCGTGGCACAAGCGGACAAAACGACGAGGACAGCTAAAACAAGCCGCCGGATGACTCACCACCTACCGTGCCGTCTTCGCCGAAATTGATGTTGCGCAGATCTTCATCGGAAAAGAGGGCGGCTTCAGCATCTTCCGGCATCTCATAAGCCTCGTCATCGGACGGGAACACCCCCGCCTCGACATCCGCAAAGAAATGTGTGACGGCTTCGAGAGAGGCTTCGTAAAGATTGGCGTATTTGCGGACGAACTTGGCAACGCGTTGATCATGGAGACCAAGAAGATCGTGATATACGAGTACCTGACCGTCTGTATGCGGTCCGGCCCCGATCCCGATCGTCGGAACATCGATTTCCTTTGTGATCAGCTGGCCGAGAAGTGTTGGGACTCCCTCGAGAACGATGGCGTACACGCCGGCGTTCTGGAGAACCTTGGCATCATTGATCAACTGCCGAGCCTTCTCGACTCCCTTGCCCTGCACCTTGTAGCCCCCCATGGCGTTCACGGACTGAGGCGTGAGTCCGAGGTGCCCCATCACCGGTATTTCCGCAGCGATGATCGCCTCGATCGCCGCCAGCCGGTTACGCCCTCCTTCGAGCTTCACGGACTCCGCCCGCCCCTCCTTGATGAAACGCCCCGCATTGCGAACCGCTTCTTCGGGGGAAAGGTGGTAGCTGAGCCACGGCATATCGCCAACGACATGGGCCTTTGGCTTTGTGCGGGTGACCGCTTTCGTGTGATGGACCATCTCATCGACCGTGACCGTCAGGGTGTCTGACAAGCCAAGGACAACATTGGCAAGCGAATCGCCAACCAGGATGATGTCGGCTCCAGCCCGGTCGGCGATGGTGGCGGATGGAGCGTCATACGCGGTAACCATCTTGATCTTGGGACCGCCCTTTCGAGCGCGAATGTCGGGCGCGGTCACATGCTTGCGGTTCGGTTCCTGCTGTTTGTCAACGGCGTAACCGCTTGACGGAGTACTCATGTTTGCCTTTCTGTCTCCCCACAGCTGTTGAGGGACATGTGTTTCGGCTCACCTCAGGATATCGGATTGCTCGTCTACCGATTGGCCGACCGTCGCCAAGCGTAGGCGTTCTCCTAAGGTGACCCCATGCCTCGCAAAGACATCTCAATGACGGAATCGGAGATAGCGCAGTACGTTTCGGCGGCACACACCGTGCAGGTTGCGACAATCGGACCCGATGGATGGCCACACGTCGCGCCAATGTGGTTCGTTCTCGATGACGAAGGCCGGGTGGCGTTTCGAAGCTTCACGAAATCCCAAAAAATCCGCAACTTGAACCGCGACCCGACGATCACATTGTTGGTCGAGTCGGGAGTCGAATATGGTGACCTACAAGGGGTCATGATCAAAGGGACGGCCACACTCGATACCGAACGCGATGTCGTTCTCCGCATCTATGGCGACATAGCCCGAAAATATCGTCTGCTCGGAGTGGAGGATCCCGATGCGGAGCTCATCGAGGCAGCGCTCGGATCGCATGCTTCCAAGAACACGGCCGTCACCGTGGACCCCGTGTCGATCATCAGCTGGGATCACCGCAAGCTCGACGGCGCGTACTGATGTGGATGTTCAGGCGGCCTTGACGAGATCACCGCCGTCGGTCTTTGCTACGTACATGGCCGTATCGGCTCGATCCAACAGATGACCGATCGTCTCTCCGCCTCGCTTGTCAGCCTGGGCGACGCCGAGCGAAGCTCGAATGTCGAGCGAACCGGCTCCCGTCTCGAAGGGCCGATTGGAAATCGCATTCCTCACTCTCTCGGCGACAACGAGCGCGATGTCGAGTTCTGTCTCCGGCAACACGACCGCGAACTCCTCGCCCCCGTAGCGTCCGACAATGTCTACATCACGAACGGCTCCCTGGATCCGAGCTGCGATTTCTCGGAGAACTTCGTCTCCTATGGAGTGGCCATGAGTGTCGTTCACGGCTTTGAAGCTATCGATGTCGAGCATGAGTGCGCTAACAGGTTGCTCACTACGAACCGATCGATCCAGCTCGCGCTGGCCACGATCGAACAGGTCGCGACGATTCGAGAGACCGGTGAGCTCGTCGGTGTTGGCCAGCCGTTGCACCTCGTCGAAAAGCCGTGCGTTCTCAACCGCCATCGCCGCCTGGTTTGCCATGGCGCCCAGAAGTTCCAGATCGCGCCGATCAAAGTCCGGTTCGCCACGCATCTTGGCCGCTTGCATGACACCGAAGAGTTTCCCCCGGAACCTGACGGGGACCACCATGCGCGAGCCGAGCCGAGCGTTCCGTGCTCGTTTGCGCGCCAGAGCCCCTTCCCGACGCTCATCATCGTCGGCATTCGAGATCACAGGCTCTTTGTTGCGTAACACCCACCCGCCGAGGCCGTCCCACAATTCTTCAAAGTTGACGGACGCGATTCCGTTGCGGTCCTCGCCCCCACGAACGAAATGAATGATCCGTCGCTCCCGCAAACTCACTGTCTGCAGCGAGACCTGTCTGGCCGGGATCGAACGAGCCGCGCCATCGACGACCGTTTGAAGCATTTCGGTCAGCGAATCGAAGGCGATGAGCGCTTGTGCGGTTTGATACAGCGTCTCTGTTTTTGCAAGCGACTCCTGAGTCGATTGGAACAGCCTGGCATTCTGGATGGCAACCGCACCCTGAACGGAAAAGGCATCGAGCACGATGAGCTCTTCGAGGTCAAAGGGCTCGCCCTGGGATCGACTCACGGTCAGGACCCCGATGACGCGGTTGCGTGACACGAGCGGCATGGCAATGAAGTGCTCGATGTTGCCTATACCCGCGTACACCGGGGCCTGATCTGCTGAGAGGCCGTGAACCACAACGTGGCCCTGGGTCTCCACGACCTCTTTGAGGATGGGATGGCTGGCGACCTTGAAAAACGACTTCTGAATCTCCGTTGCGTCTTCTATACCGTGTGTTGCCATGACTCGCATCATCTCGCCCTCGCGCAGCAACACCGAGGCAGCCGTGAACTGCATCATCGGCTCGAGACCATTCAATAACGCCCCGAGCACGGCTGTGAAGTCGAGCGAAGAGACCATGGACGATGTCACCTCCCGAAGCGACTCAGCAAGGCGTCGTTGGCTCTTCTCGGCGGCAAGGCGTTCGTGGCTATCGATGAGCATTCCGAGTTCGTGAGCCACAATGCTCATCGTCGTGACGTCCGACTTCACGAATCTCCGTGAGCCTGAGCGGTTGACTACAGCGATGGTTGCGGTGGTGCCCGCGCGGAGCGGAATCGGGGCAATCAGCATCGAGCCGATCATGGTGCGATCGTGCTCGGTGAGGACGTGTGGATCGACAATCACGGCTGAATCGTGAGCAAACGCCATGCCGCTGGGGCCGTTGATGTGACCATCGTACGGGCGTTCACGGAACAATCCGGGCTGCGGCCCGCCGACCACCGACCGTCGAACATCGCGAATGCTCGGCTCAAAAACGTGAAGGCTTGCCTGATCTGCGGCGAGCAGAGTGGCGACGGCGTCAACCGCAAACTGAAGGACTTCACCGACACCTGCGTCGAGCGCCTGTCGAATGCGCGCATGGAACCAGGAAAGCCGGTCGACCCATTCTGGAATCGGTTGTTCGCTTGCGATAGCGGCAGATTCCACCATCGACTCACCTCTCAATGCGCTTCCGATATTCTTCGGCTCAGAAGATCCCCCGTTTGAGGGGTTCTACTGCGAGGCGTCAGCATTGCCCTGCTGCGCAATGTGGCTAGTTCAGATACCCTCTGTGTACGATCGAACCAGATTGATCTCGTCGACGTGATCCGACGCTCCTCCGGGGGTCTCGAGAATGACCGGGCAGGTGGTCTTGCGTACTATCTCGGCGATCTGATCGACAGGGATATGGCCCTGCAGGAGATTGTCGTGACGATCCCGCCGACTGTTGAAGGGATCCCGCGAACCGTTACAGTGCAGGAGGTCGATTCTGCCGGTCGCATCCATGATGCGCTCAACCAGACCGTCAAGCGGTTCCCCGGCTGCCCACGCATGGCATGTATCGAGACAAAACCCCACCCCGGTATCTCCGACTACGTCCCACAATCGGGCGATCATGTCGACCTCCCTGCCGACCGCCCGATCGCCCGAAGCCGTGTTTTCAATGAAGATGGGCATGTCGCTCTCGACTTGATCAAGTGCCTTTTTCCATCGCACAAATCCCTCTTTTGGATCCTCGTCATCGGAAACGTGTCCGCCATGAACGACGACCGCATCTGCCGATATGGCATCTGCCGCCTGAAGTGTGTCGTTGAGAATCTTGCGACTCGGAATCCGAATTCGATTGTTGCCGGCACACACGTTGATCAAATACGGAGAATGAACGATCAACGAAACCGACGCATCCCGGAGTTCTGCCGCATCGTTTCGGGGCTCTGGAGCTTTCCAACCCTGAGGATTCGAAAGAAACATCTGCAGGATCCCTGAACCGCGTTCCCTGGCCGCCTGCAATGGATCAGACGGATCAACATGGGCACCCACCAATCTGCTCAAGAAGTCTCCCCATCGAACATCCAGGAGAATCGATCGTCAAAGGCCGAACGGAAACCGGCGACAATCCAGAGAGAGCCAAGACCAATCAATCCGGCAATCGGAATCAGCGGCCAGTTTTCGTTCTCTCCGCCTGATAGGAGAACGGACGCGCCGAGTATCAGGCCGATCACGAGCATCGCCAGCCCCCAGGCAACCCGACCGTAGCGCACGCGCGATTCCTCGGGGGGCGGTGGCAGGCTCGCAATCGAAATCGCTTTCAGGCTGCGAGCGACGTCCACTGGATCTTCAGACCATGCATTGGCTCTCAGTACAAGGCTGCCGTCGACCCATTCTCCTCCCCAGGGGTGCGATGGCAATCGGCGGGCATCCCCGACCCGTACCCGGAGCGCAGGCACATCTCCGTCGGCGTCTTCCAACACCACGGCTTCGATACTGGACACTTCGTCCCACGGTAAAAAGACCGAACCGGCTGCCGGTCCTCCGAGTGCGTTGAACGTGAGTCCACCGGAATCTGCCTTCAGCACCGGCCTCGGAGCAAACATCTCTTTGGTCGACCAGATCAACATAGCTGTGCCAACCACCGAGAACACGAGTGCCCAGGCCTCCTCCGAACCGTTTGCTCCCGGACTGTTGAGGCGGGTCAATTCCGCAAGTCGATCGATGAAACGACCATACCCGGGTACGACTTTCGGCAACACGAGCACATCAAATCCGATCAATACGAGCGGGACGGACAACACACCCACCAGCCACCCGAACAAAGCCGAGCGGTGAACTTCATAGTTCACGGGGTGACGCCCAGATCCTCTGGAGTGACGATGGCGTGGAAGGGCACGTCGAATTGTTCGACGAGGTGGGCCGCCTTACCTTCCGATCGGTCCACGAGCGCGATGGCCTGGATGACTTCGAGGCCGGCGTCTCGCGCAACTTCGATCGCTTCCACCAGCGCCCCCCCGGTCGATGTCGTGTCTTCGATGACGGCGACGACATCGCCCGGCAGCACCGGCCCGACGAGTCTTCCGCCGAGTCCATGATCCTTCGGTTCTTTCCTGACACTGAACGCCTTGAGCGGAACATCCTGCATCGCGGCTGTGAGCGCCGTAGCGACTGCGATCGGATCGGCGCCCATCGTCATACCACCAACTGCGACCACCGACTCGTCGAGTATTCCGAGTACCGCTCTGCCCACGTACACCGAGCCGGGGCCATCCATTGTGGATTGTCGCCCATCGAGATACCACGGAGTAATGGTGCCGGAGCGCAACGTGAACGGACCGTCGGTACGAAGGGCATGCTGCCGCAAATGCATCATGAGGCCCTCAACACTGGCCTCCTGAATTTCGCGGAAATACCTCAAGTTTTCCATCGGGGTGACGATACTAACTCCGAGAGGTTTCCCGCCTCCCGTGTTAGCCCGAAAAATGGCCACCGCAAGGTGGCCATTTTTCATTGCTGGTCGTGTTTCTTATCGGCGGCTAAACGCCCGTTGGTTGGGACAATCCGCACGTACGAGACCTATTACGTAGGCCGTGATCTAAGACAAGAGCTACCGCCTTGTGGCCGGACGTCATTGTCACGGAGGGCAAGGGCCCTCAGAGCGTCGGTGGTGCGGTGGAGTTGTCCGAGAGTGTTCGCCGAGCACTCGGTGGAGTTGTCCGTGGGTGTTCGCCGGGATGGTCTGAGGTTTGCGGGGGGGTTCCATGAAGAATGTTGTTTGTCGGCGGCTACACGCCTGTTGGTTGGAACAATCCGCACGTATGGGGGCTATTACGTAGGCCGTGATCTAAGACAAGAGCTACCGCCTTGTGGCCGGACGTCAATGTCTCGCGGTACACGGGCCCTCAGAGCGTCGGTGGGGCGGTGGAGTTGTCCGAGAGTGTTCGTCGAGCGCTCGGTGGAGTTGTCCGTGGGTGTTCGCCGGGATGGTCTGAGGCGTCGGGGTGCATTGGACGTTTTCGTGATGGTTCGCCGCCCAAACATCGAGGCTAAGGGGCTTGAACACTATGCGCATGCCACCTGGAAAAACGACCGCCCCACATTGCCGCAAAAGGGCGCATGCCACCTGAACAACTGGTGCGAGGTAGCGGCTATTTGCCGAAGCGGCGTTCGCTTCTCGAGTAGTCCCGCATGGCACGTAGGAAATCGACACGGCGGAATGCCGGCCAATAGACGTCCACAAAACTGAACTCTGAATACGCGGACTGCCAGAGGAGAAAGCCTGACAACCGGGATTCGCCGCTGGTTCGGATGACCAGGTCGGGGTCGGGCACATCGGGCGCATACATGTGGTTTCCGATGGCGGTTGCCGAAATATGCTCGGACATCTTCGCCGGATCGACACCCTCCGCGTACAGCGTGTCAACTAGATCGGCCACCGCATCGACGATCTCCTGGCGCCCGCCGTATCCCATCGCAATGTTGAGCACCCGATCGCGGCCAGCTGTCAACTCCGTCACTCGCTTCGCCGCATTCGTCAAATCCGTGGGAAGCAGATCGAGACTGCCGATGAATCGGACGGAATATCCACACTCGCCGGCGGTCAGAGGCAGTCGCTCAAAGAGATCGATGAGCACCTGGAAATAGGGAGCGAGCTCTTCTGGCGGTCGGTTGAGGTTTTCGGTCGAAAGAACCCAGGCTGTGATCGCTTCGAGTTCGAGGACGGCCGCCCACTCGAGGAACGTCTCAAACTTTCGCATGCCGGCTCGGTAGGAACGGGTGAAGTCCTCGAATCCTTCGGCCTTGGCGTATCGCCGATGGCCGTCGAGGATCACGCCTATGTGCTGTGGCAGGTGTTCACGATCGAGTTTCTGGGTCAGCCGTCCCTCATACACCTTGTAGATAGGAGGCTTGACGAACTCGGGAAGTAGCCGATCTGGCAGTTTCATGTCCGTCATACGCTACCTGACGCGCAGAGTGCGATCAGATGTCTCGCGAATCTTTTTGTCAGCCGTTCGCGTTCACGCGATAGATCAAAGCCTCGAGCACGCGATCGGCCTCGTCGTGCGAAACCTGGCACGTGCCTGCCGCCCGGTGGCCGCCGCCGCCGTGCTCGAGCATGAGGGTTCCTACGTTGGTGCGTGAACTACGGTCGATAATCGATTTACCCATGGCAAAAACCGTGTTCTGGCGTTGCTTCCCCCACAGCACATGGATGGACATGAATGTGTCCGGGTACATGGCATAGATCATGAACCGATTGCCCGCGAAGATGACGTCCTCATCTCGCAAATCAACCACGAGGACTTTTCCCTCAACCCGCGTCGACCGCTTCAGCTGCTCCTTGAAGGGGCCCTCGTGTTCGCGATACAGCTCCACACGTTCAGAGACGTCGGGATCACGCAGGATCTCTTCGATGGTGTGATCAGCGCAAAGACCAATCAGCTTCATCATCAGTTGATAGTTGGAGATGCGGAAGTCGCGGAAGCGGCCAAGCCCGGTCCGGGCGTCCATCACGAAGTTGAGCAGTGTCCAATCAGATGGGAACAGAACATCATTGAGTTCGTAGTTGGCCGAATCGGCCTTATCGACTGCTTCCATCATGTCCGGCTGGATGTTGGGGAACGCCTCTGCACCGCCGTAGTAGTCGTAGACGACGCGAGCGCACGAAGGAGCAGCCGGATCGATGATGTGGTTTTCTGCCTGGCCTTGATTTCGAATCGTTTCGGAATGGTGGTGATCGAAGACGAGGTGAGCGCCGGGCACGTATGGAAGGTTGGTACAGATGTCCCGATCGGTGATCGCAACGAGGCCATCCTGCATGTCCTTGGGATGCACGAAGAGAATGTCGTCGATCAAGCCCAGCTGTTCCATCAGCACAGCCGATACGAGCCCGTCAAAATCGCTTCGCGTCACCAGTCGGTACTTGTCACTCATCACTATTCCTCAGAAAGACTCAATTCCGTACTGTTACATCGGCAAGACTGCTCGCCCGCTTGAGCGTTGATCGGGGGTATGTTCTCTGGATGGACCAGACTTCGACAATCTGGCGCCGCCGTGCCCGAACATTTTCATCGATTTCGGCGATGTGGGTGGGTTCGATTGTTCTGGCACCGTTGCTACTCGTTGCCGCCGCTCTCGTCGACGTCATGCGTTTCGGCGGCGGCAACACCAGCTTCACCACTATTCGACTTCTGATTGTTGCCTGGGCCTATTTGACAGCCGAGATCGTCGGCTTGGCGGCGGCCGGCGTGCACTTCGTACTCAGCGGGTTTGGTGCAACGAACAACCTCGTGCGCTGGAGTTATCGGCTGCAAGGGCTATGGACCAACTTCATGCTTGTCGCAGTGACGAAGGCATTTTCGATGACTCTCGAGGCTTCGGGATTAGACGAGACAACACCCGGTCCCTTCATCCTCATGATGAGACACGCTTCGATGATCGACGTGTTGATTCCGGCGGCACTCGTTGCACACCGGGGCGGCATCCGGCTCAGATGGATTCTCAAGCGCGAGCTGCTCTCCGACCCGGCCCTCGACATCGTCGGGTCCCGACTGCCAAATCATTTTGTCGATCGAAGCGGTTCGAACAGATCGGACGAGCTGGCCGCCATACGGGATCTGGCTAGCGATCTCGGCCCGGACGACGCAGTCATGATCTATCCGGAAGGTACCCGGTTCACCGAGCAAAAACGCAACTCGTCGATCAAGCGTATGAGTGAGATGCACCCAGAACTGGCGAGCCGATACAGCTCGCTCGAGCACGTGCTGGCGCCGCAGCCTGGAGGTTCACTGGCATTACTGGAGTCCGGTTACGACGTCGTATTCGGAACGCACACCGGGTTGGGTGGCATGGCGTCCCTGCGGGAGATCTGGTCCGGATCTTTGGTGGGAACGACAATTCGTGTCAGGTTCTGGCGGGTATCCGCTGGAGATATCCCGGACGATGAATCGGACCGCCTGCGCTGGCTGGTCGACCGTTGGGTCGATCTCGATCGGAGAACCGCAGAGCTGCTATCTCCAGAAACGTCGCCAGCGGGCTAAATATCTGGTTCCGACAGGCCGAAGCATTGTGTTAGCCGTTGCCGACCGCTTGGATACCCAATGTTTTCAGAGATTTTCAGGTACGACGAGGAGGGCCGCTGGTCTTCTCCCCTGCCTGACGTCGACTCGTATCGCACCCTCGTTCTCGCTTTCGGAAGCTCCAACATGATCGAACAGGACGCTCCTCTGCGCGAATTGGTGCGCCGATATCCGAATTCGGTGGTGGCAGGCTGTTCGACTTCTGGAGAGATCTTTGACATTGGGGTCAGCGACAACAGCCTCAGCGTGGCCGTCATGAAGTTTTCGAATGCAGAGGTCAAGTTCGCGAGCTCGCCGGTCACCGGTGATGCTGACAGCTATGGCGCCGGAAAGTCGCTCGCCCGCCAACTACAGGGCTCCGCACTCAAAGCGGTCTTGGTGTTTTCCGACGGCTTGCTCGTCAATGGGACCGATCTCACGGCTGGTATCGACGCTCATCTCCCCTCGTCCGTATCCATCACCGGTGGCCTGGCGGGCGATGGCGACCGCTTCGAACGAACCTGGGTTCTCGTTCAGGGTCAACCCCGGACGGGTTATGTCACGGCGGTCGGTCTCTATGGTGACGTCGAAATCTCACATGGCAGCCAGGGTGGCTGGGACAAGTTCGGACCGCAGCGCCTCATCACCCGATCCACCGGCAACATCTTGTACGAGCTCGATGGTCAACCCGCTCTGCCGCTGTACAAGCAGTACCTCGGGGAGTTTGCTTCGGAGCTGCCCGCCAGCGGGTTGCTGTTTCCGCTGCAGATCACAGACCCCCACTCTCCCCGCGAGGTAGTCCGCACGATCCTCTCGGTCGACGAGATTGCGCAGAGCTTGAGGTTCGCAGGCGATGTACCTCAAGGCTACGGGGCCCAGCTCATGCAGGCGAACTTTGAACGCCTGGTGGGTGGCGCCGAACAAGCCGCAGATATCGCAGGCAAGAACCTCGACGTGAAGAACGCCGTGTGTCTTTCCATCTCGTGTGTGGGACGGCGGCTGGTCCTTGGCGTTCGGACAGACGAAGAGGTCGAAGCCGTACTCGACTCCTTGCCCCCAGGCACCAAACAGATCGGCTTCTACTCTTACGGCGAGATCTCGCCGATCACGACCGGGACCTGCGAGCTCCATAACCAAACGATGACTGTGACAACCATCGCCGAAGCAGCATGAATGCAGTGCTGCTCCGGCAGCTGAAACGCATGGGCCTTTCGCTCGACAAACCGCCCAAGCACGCCAAGGACTGGGCCATGCTTCTCGACAGAGTTTCCGCGTATTACGAGGACTCTGATCGCAACCGATATCTTCTCGAACGTTCGCTGGCCATCTCCGGCCAGGAAATGGCCGAAGTCCTCAACCGCAGGCAAGAGCTCACCAACCAGCGCATTCAACGATCCGAGAGCCACTATCGCAATCTCTTTGTGAACAATCCGATCGCTCTGTGGGAAATGGACCAGACCGATGTCGGTCACTGGGTGACCAGCCTGCGCGACCTCGGCGTCGTCGATCTCGAGGAATATCTGGACGACCATCCCCATGATCTGGTCATCGGCATTCTGAGCATGCAAATCGTTGACGCCAACGACGCCGCCCTCCGACTGATCGGCATATCGTCGCCGGAGCAGCTCACGGCAAGGTGGAACGAGGACACCTTTCAGCAAGAGGCCGAACGTGCCGCCTTTCGACCGCTCATCTCGGCAATCTGGAATGGTCAGACCAACGCCACATATGAGATCTCGACCCAAATGATGAATCGGCCGATGGCAGGAATTGTGAACTGGTCGACACCACGCAATCCTGACGGTACCGCCGACCTCTCCAAAGCCGTTGTCGGAATTGTCGACATCACAAAGGTCAAAGAAGCGGAACGGAGGCTCGAAGAGGTCATCCGCTCCAAAGACGAATTCCTCGCCTCCGTGAGCCACGAGTTACGCACCCCATTGACCACCATCTATGGATCCGCAGAATCGCTCATCGAACAAGGCGCAGACCTGGACGAGGAGTTGCGTATGGAGCTCGTTCAATTCATGGCCGACGAGAGTCGCGAAATGGCAAACATGGTCGAGGATCTTCTCGTTGCCGCGAGGGCAGAGATCGGCAAAGTCAACATCGTGCAGGAAGCACTCGATCTCGGACCGATGGTAAGTGACGTGATAACCGCAGCACGCATGCACGAGGGGGCCAAACAAGTTGAGTTCGATTCGGTCACGAGCTCGGCCTGGGTGGACCCGACCCGCTTCAAACAAATCGTCCGCAATCTCTTGACGAACGCGTTCCGATACGGAGGAGATCACATCAGGGTTGAGTCGATCAGCCTCGGCCCGACCACCTTCCTCCTTGTATCAGACAATGGCAGCGGCGTTCCAGAAGATCGACGAGACGCCATTTTCGAAGCTTATGAACGCGCCCACAAACGGAGCGGCGTGACTGCCTCGGTGGGGCTGGGCCTCGCAGTTTCCCGACAGCTGGCGAGACTCATGGGGGGCGACCTCAATTACGAATACAACGATGGTTGGAGCACCTTCCGCCTCGAGATGCCTTCGGTCGAGGGCAACGTCCGCACCAGCATGCGCGATCAGGATCTTGGATTGAGACAGGTGTCCTGACGTCCGGCTAGCTTGGCGGCATGGTCAGATGCGAATGGTGCGGCGACGATCCGTTGTACGTGGCATATCACGACGACGAATGGGGCGTGCCAGTTTTCGACGACCAGAAGCTATTCGAGTTCATCATTCTCGAAGGCGCCCAGGCCGGACTCAGCTGGATAACGATCCTTCGCAAACGCGAGAATTATCGAAGAGCGTTTGCCGGTTTTGATATCGAAGAGGTTGCCGGGTTCGGCCCCGGGGAAATCGAGACGTTGCTCTCGGACGAAGGGATTGTCCGGAACCGCCTGAAAGTCAACTCAGCGGTAACCAACGCACGTGCTGCTCTTGATGTCATCGAGGAGGCCGGCTCTCTTTCGAACTACTTCTGGAGCTGGGTTGACGGGAAACCGATCAAACATGACTTCGCATCCATGGCCGAAATTCCGGCAAAGATCGAGATCGCGGAGTCGCTTGCCAAAGACATGAAGCGTCGCGGCTTCAAGTTCTTCGGACCCACCATCGCGTATGCGCACATGCAGGCGACCGGGCTTGTGAACGATCACATCGTCGATTGCTTTCGATACGACGAGGTTTGACGAGCCGCACATCGTAGCTGTCGTCCCCGGCTTCAGAAGCGCCTCGGGAAGCCACCTGCGCGAGCGACGAGCGAAGGCGGTTCGATGGAAAGCTCTGTACCCACCCAGTGGGTGATCTCATTGAGAGCGGTCAGATCGAATCCGGTCACGAACCCGGCTCGCTCGACCATGTAGACCAGGTCGTTTGTGGCGATGTTGCCGGTCGCGTTCGGAGCAAACGGGCACCCTCCAAGACCGCCCACGGAGCTGTCGAGAACTCGAACGCCGGATTCGATTGCGGCATAGGCGTTAGCCAGTCCCGTGTTTCTGGTGTCATGAAAGTGGACGCGGAGCGGAACGCTTCCCGTGACTGTTGAGACCGCGTCGAGCACTCCCCGCACCGCCCAGGGATTGGCGACGCCGATCGTGTCTGCCAATGCAAGCTCGTCAATCCCAGCGGCAACCAGGCGCGATGCGATTTCGACCACACGTGCCGGCTCCACCTCTCCGTCGAACGGACAGCCCCACACGACCGATACTGTCGCAGTCGTTGGAAGCCGCACGTCCGGGACAACACTCTCGATGAATGCGAGGGTGTCCTCCACGGTCGCCGATAGGTTGGCCTGGTTGAAGCCGTCGGTGGCACTGACGGAGAAGTTGAGTTCGTCAACGGATGTGTCCACAGCACGCCGATACCCCCGCTCATTCATGACAAGTCCGATGTACGAAACCCCGGACCGCTTGACGATTCCATCCATAACGGCTTCTGCGTCGGCCATCTGAGGAACGTATCCGGGGTGAGCAAAGCTCACAGCCTCGATGCGTGTCGCGCCTGCATCAGCCAGACGGTCGAGCAGCTCGACCTTGACCGGCGTATCGAGTACCACAGTCTCATTCTGCAGACCGTCGCGCGGACCAACCTCCACGATTTCGATCTGTGTCATCTGCCAGAGGTTATCGGGATATGCGAGCCCTACCCCCTCTACACCGGATTGAGAAGCCTGGGAGACACACTCGAGTTCAAGGTGTGCCTTGACAGTTAGGACACCAGTAGGTCACGCGAGACGGATCCCCCACGTTGCCAGACCGAATCCTCGACCGGCAGCGACGACATCCCTGCCTATTGCGCCCGTACACGTAATAGGGTCGCCGTGTATCACCCGTGGTGACACGTCGCGGCAGTTCGCGATTCACGAGCAGCAAACGCCGGGCCTCCTCCACAATTGCCTCCCGATCGGCAGCGGTCAGCAACAACGGATCGCCTGCCGGGTTGAGGCCCAGTAGAAACGCAATCTCGGACTTGAATACGTTTCCGACACCGGCCATCACCGATTGGTCGAGTAGAAGATCTGAAACCGTGCTGGCTTTGGACCCTTCAACCCGTCTCAGCGCCTCCTCGGCATCGAATTCGTCAGCGGTGAGATCAGGTCCCAGATAGGCGATCTGGCCGGCGATCAAAGGGGTCGGTTTTATGTCGACGTCGGGGGCTGCGAAGCACACCGCGACGGAATCAGGCGTCGTCAACACGAATCGCGCTGCGCCTTCTTCTTTGGTCCAGGCCTGACCAGGACGATAGACGTTCCAGGATCCCGTCATTTTCAGGTGGCATCTGGCGGTCCAGTCACCGGAAAAGTGAATGAGGAGATGCTTGCCGTGGTTTTCGATTCGTTCAACGGTCCGGCCAACGAGGCGACGACCATATCCGGCCACGGCGCGATGGCTTCCGCTCACCGAGACGACCTCTTCACCGACGAGCCGTTTCTCGAGCAAGCGGGCGGCACGATAGATGGAATCTCCCTCTGGCATGTTGGCAAACTACTCGGAGTTGTTTTCTGGCAGGTATTCCCGGTTCACCCTGAACTCGTCAGAGTACGGCGGTATTTCGATCAGCTCTCCTGCTGCGATCCGATTCTGGATACCCAGCCACCACTGCCGTGTCAGAAGATCACCGTGATGTTCCATGAAGGCCTCACGTAGACCGGGCGGCAGTCCGAGAAAGGACGCGAACTCCTCTGGAAAGATGTCGTTAGGACCAACGCCCCAGATCGGCGTTTCATCCATTTCATGGCCGGGCGGAGGTTCAGGCAAGGTGCGAAACACACACTCCGTGACGCGTACCAACTCGTCGTAGTCGTAAAACACCACCCTCCCGTGGCGTGTCAACCCGAAGTTCTTCAGAAGCAGGTCTCCAGGGAACACGTTTGCCACGGCCATGTCACGTATGGCCTGGCCGTAATCGATGACGGCTGCTGTGCGATCGGCTGCCGGCACGTCCGGGCCGTCGGCTGATGGTGGATGGTGGACCACCAGATTGAGGGGTGTGACCCGGCGCTCTATATAGACGTGCTCGAGCGTCACGAGATCGCCGTCGAGCGACGTCGTAGAGCCGCATTCCTCGAGCAACTCCGCAAGGAGCTCGGGCTCGAAACGACGTCGGAAGAGCTGAAGATGCTCGAACTCCTGGGCGTCGATCAACCGTCCGGCGCGATCGTGCTTGAACACGAGCTCGTAGGTCGCTTTCACCTCCCGCCTTGTTGTGCGTTTTGGTGGCTTGAAGCGGTCGCGGAGCACTTTGAAGACGAGATCCATGTCTGGCATGGCGAATACGAGCATGACGAGGCCAGGAGTGCCAGGCGCCGTGGTGAATTGATGAGACGTGACTTCAAGATGATCGAGTATTTCTCGATAGAGAAGCGTCTTACCGTGCTTGTGATACCCGATAGCGGTGAAGAGCTCCGAAGGCCTCTTGCGCGGCATGAGGTCCTGGAGAAACGGCACGAGTTCGTACCCGGCTTCGTGGTCGATGTGAAAGTGAGACCTCGTGAAGCTGAACAGAATGCTGACCGCAGATTCTCCTATCAACACGGCATCAATCATGATTCCACGCGACGCGTTGCGGAGAGCGACCACGAACGGAATCGAGGACGACCCGGTTTTCAACCGGCCGACACGATACGCAGCTTGTTCCCGGAAATGCACCGATCGGATCATTTCCAGCCCGAGAATTTCGTACGGCACGCGGCGTTCGATCAGTTCGGCGGCGCGCTCAACATCGCCGTGTACATCCCGAAACCCGATGGTGAACCCGCAATCGAGCATCACGCTCTCGATGAGGTCTACCAGATTGCCACGTTCGTAAGTGTGGAGATGTGCCCCGGGCGTTGTCGATCCGCCCGTAACGACCCGTTGAGCAATGAACTCGATCTCCGGGTCGATGCCGCTGGTGTCGAACACGCGACGTGTGATGGAATTGAAGAAGGTGAACGACAGTATTTTCGATCGTTCGTGATTCATCGCTGCGGCATATCCGGTCTTGATCGAACGCCAGACATCACGGTTCGTGATGTCCGCCGCCAGTAACACCCGGAGTTCTCGCTCAGCTAGACGCACCGCAGAGGTGTGCAGATCCAGACGTTCGAGAGAATCTGCTCGCTGACCACGCCAGTCCTGATCCTCAAAACGTTGCTGTGCCCGGGAGGTGACGAGAGAGAACCTCTCATTGAGAGCGTGAGCAGCGTCCGATATCAGGGCGACCGCTGCCGGCACCGATGAGGATGCGTTGATTCTCCCTACTGAAAACCTCCGGTGGATTTGCAAGAAACTAGGCCTATAGTTGCGGTACGGACGCAAAGGTCACGCAATGGATAGCTCCACCTCATCTCCATCACCTCACTCACCTGGCACAGGGTCCTTGTGCCGATCCCTCATTGCGTGTTGTTGTCTGACGACATACCTCATGGCCTAGGGCGTTCCGCCCCTTCCGCCTGCCGTCAGCCCACACCCCTCCGAACAAGGACTCTGAACTTTGAAGCAACTATTCACCTTTCCCGATCCGGTAAACGAAAGCTCCGCTCGCCTCGTCGCTGCAGGTGTGGTCATTCTGACATCAGCGTTTCTCATCACCCATTCGTCGTGGATTCTGTGGGTGCTCGCCTATGGATTCGTGGCACGGGTACTCACAGGACCCACGTTGTCACCCCTCGGTCAGCTCGTGACGAGAGGCATCACTCCCCGGCTGGCAGTCGTTCACCGCTTCGTGCCCGGCCCGCCTAAACGTTTCGCTCAGGGTATCGGCGCAGTGCTTTCGGTGGGCGCCGTGGTCGCCTATCACGGATTTGGCTCGCTCACCTCGGCCATCGCGCTCGTCGGTGCCATCACCTTCGCCGCCACGCTCGAATCCGTGTTTGGTTACTGCCTCGGCTGCAAGATATTCAATGGCCTCATGAAGCTCGGAGTCATTCCGGAATCGATCTGCCAAGCTTGTGCCCCGACCAGGACGTCGCTAGCGGTCATCGGCCAAACGACACGTGGAGGAGACGGTTAGGGGTCAGGCTCGAGGACCACGACAGGCAACGTTCTGCTGGTCTTTTCGGCGTATGAGGCGAATGCCTTGTTGAGTTCAACGAATCGCGCGAACAGCTCGTCGCGTTCTTTTCCGGTGGCTATGCGAGCCCGATAGCGTTCTTCACGATCGGCAATATGGACCGTGACGCGCGGGTCGGCCTCCATGTTCAAGTACCAGTCCGGATGTTCATCCGAGCCGCCCGCCGATGCAACCACCAGCAAGTTCTCACCGTCGCGCATATGGGCGAGTGGCCGGCTCCGCAGCTTTCCCGTTTTCCTTCCCTTGGTCGTTACGACGATCAGACCTCCGGGACCGTCCGATGCTCCTACAAACCTGCCACCCAACAACTTATAGAGTGCCGCGTGTGCGCCGGTTCCCACCTTTGCAAATGTTTCGGTAATGCCCATATCCCGAGATTAGATATCGGGATCAAGCCCGCAGTCCCTTGTATGAGTGACGGAATCCGGCTTCCTTGAGAACTGTACCCAGCGCCGTGTCACCCGCCTTGTCGCCGTTGATCAGCTCGATTTCCAAGCGCTTGACGCGTGCCGCCAGCCGCTTGAGGCCGGCCGCAGACTGGTGCATCACATTCGAGTCGTCGGTGAACGATATGAGCCGTCGGGCGCCCCTCTCCACGAACACGGCAAGCTTGCCGTCCACCAGGATCACGTAGGCTCCGGCGCTGCGTGAGGGTCGCCCTTCGGTTTCCGGCCACGGAACCGTTGCGCCAAACGGGTTTGCCGGATCGGCCGCCGCAACCACATGAATCGCGTCATCGCCCGGAAGCCGGAGGCGATCGACGACGCCCGGATACGCAAATTGAGCGCCGCCCAACCCTTCTACGAAGTAGCCGCGCCTCACCTTGCCGATATCCTCCATTGCCGAGAACACGGGGTAGAGACCGGTGAACCCGCCGGGCGTTCCCTCCCCGGCTATTACGCTTCTGGCAACCACACCATGTCTCTCCAGCAACATGGTTCCTCTGGCCGTGGCGGCCTCCGCCGGAGCAACATCGTGTAGCAAAGAACTCACCAGGTACCAGCGCCCGGAACCAGCGGGAGGGGCGGCAGACGGAACGCGTGGTCTACCCGCTCCTCTCGTTCGCGCCTTTCCCCAGCCGTAGGCCCGCAGCGGAGCGAGGGTGTCGTTGGTGACTTCACCAGCCCACACGAGGTCCCACAGGGCGATCAGGGCGTCTTCGGGACTGCCGCCGCCAGCCGCGTCATACAAATCGCGAAAGAAGGATGCACCCCGGTCGCGCAGATGTTCGCGAAGACGGATGTGGAGTTCTCCCGCAGGCACATCATCGAGGTCGGGGGCATGTAGGAGGGGAACCTGATCTCGAAAATACAGCGCAACCCTTCCGTCCCTGGTTCCCAGCGGACCTCTGCCGATCCAGACAACTTCACCCGTCGCCATGAGCTGATCGAGCAGATCTGGTCGATACTCCATCCGGGACGCCAGGACATCGCGCTCGAGGATCGAAGCGGGGATCGGCATTCCCTGCAGCTGGGTGACGATCTCGTGCAACCGGCCGATGCGATTGGAACCTCCACCCACACCATGCCACCCGAGCATGAACCTGGCGAGGTCATGGTGTTCGACCGGCTCGAGCTCGTCGCGAAATTTCGCGAGGGACCGTCTCCTCAGTCGACGCAGGACCTCCCGGTTGACCCATTCTGTCTTCGTCCCCGAAGGTCGGAAGGCGCCTTGCTCTACCTGCCCGCGTCCCTTGAGGCGTGCCAGCACCTCGGCAACGACGGCGACGGGCAACCCGAGAGCTGCTGCTGCTTCACCGGTCGTGAACGGACCATGAGTTCTTGCGAACCGGCTAACGACATCTCCGAGCGGGTCGGCTATCGGCTCGAGAAAAGCCTGCGGCACTCCCTGCGGCAACGAATACCCGAGCGCGTCCCTCAATCGTGCCGCATCTTCGATGGCAGCCCAGCGTGAAGAGACCTTTATGATCCGTGCCTCGGCTTCGAGCTCATCTAGCACCGTCTCGAGATCATCGATGTTTGAGGAACGAGCCCTGATTTCGTCTATGTCCAACGGGCCGACGTCGAGCAGCATGTCGCGTATTCCCTCGCTCGATGTCGCCGTGCGGGTCTCCGTGAGCCACTGCAACGAAAGCTCGACCTCATGGATCGCATCGGGATCGAGCAACTGACGAAGCTCTGGTTCTCCCATCAACTCTGACAGCAGATTGCGATCGAGCGTCAGGGCCGCCGCCCTCCGCTCGGCCAAAGGAGCGTCGTACTCGTACATGTACGACGATATGAAGTCGAACATCAAGGATGAAGCAAACGGGCTCGGACCGTCGGTTTCAACGTCCCGGACCTTGATCTTGCGAGATGCGATATCAGCGAGAATCCCTGTCACGGCCTCCAAGTCGAAGTAGTCCTGGAGAACTTCCCTGTACGTCTCGAGAACGATCGGAAACGTCGGGAACTCCTTCGCAACCTCGAGCAGATCAACGGCCCTTCGCCGCTGCAACCAGAGTGGCGTCCGCTGGCCAGGTCGACGCCGTGGCAAGAGAAGCGCGCGACCGGCCGATTCCCGAAATCGCGACGTAAAGAGAGCCGAATTCGCCGTTTCTGAAAGTACGAGCTCTTCGAGCTCTTCTGGCGGAACAAACAGCGGAGCCGAGTCTGGCGGCTCATCTGAATCGGGGAAACGGAAAATGATTCCGTCGTCCGTCCACATCGTATCGACGTCGAGACCCAGATCATGTCGCATCCGGGTGGACGCGGCCATCGCCCACGGGGCGTGGACTCTCGATCCGAACGGCGAGAGCAATACGAGCCGCCAGTCGCCGATCTCGTCGCGAAAACGTTCGACGACAACCGTTCTGTCCGTCGGAAGTGTGCCCGTCGCTTCCTTCTCTTCTGCGAGATACCGGGCGAGGTTGGCTGCGGCATACGCATCGAGATGAAAATCAGATTCGAGCATCTCGACAGCTTCGGCCTCAGAGAGAGCCCCTATCTCCCGTACAAACGTCCCGACCGCCCTCCCGAGCTCGAGAGGCCGTCCCATCGCATCGCCATGCCAGAACGGCAATTGGGCGGCAGACCCCGGTGGTGCTGGGACCACAACCACGCGATCCTGGGTTATCTCGATTATCTGCCAGGCAGATGATCCGAGAATGATGGTGTCGCCACTCCGGCTCTCGTACACCATTTCTTCGTCGAGTTCGCCGACTCGCCCGCCTTCGGGTGAAACCACTCGATAGAGTCCGCGATCCGGGATCGTTCCGGCATTTGTAACAGCCAGCATCCTCGCGCCCGGCCTTGCGCTCAGCGTGCCGTCGACCCGATTCCATACGACACGTGGGCGCAGTTCCGAGAATGCATCCGACGGATATCGGCCTGCCAACATGTCGAGGGTTGCTTCGAAGGGTCCCAGGGGTAGTTCGGCATACGGGGCAGACCTGCGGATCATCGCGTAGAGATCTTCGACATCTCGATCCTCGACTGCGACAGATGCGACGATCTGCTGGGCGAGCACATCGAGCGGATTGGCGGGGATGCGTGTCTCTTCGATGGAGCCTTCAAGCATCCGGTTGACGACCACGGCCGCCTCGAGAAGATCGCCCCGGTGCTTCGGAAACACCGCGGCACGACTCGCGGCCCCCACCTGATGACCCGCGCGCCCGACCCGCTGCAGTCCGCTTGCGACCGAGGGCGGGGCTTCGACGAGGATCACGAGCTCGACTGCCTCCATGTCGATCCCGAGCTCGAGGGTCGCAGTGGCTACGACCGCAGGCAGCTCCCCGCGCTTCAAAGCATCCTCGATTTCGAGTCGTTGCGACCGGGACACAGATCCATGATGGGCTCTGGCGACCGGTTCCTCCGCCAGCTCATTCAACTGGTTCGCAATCCGTTCGGCCTGGCCGCGACTGTTGCTGAAGACGATCGTGGACCGATGTTGGCGAATGAGCTCGAGGATCCGCGGGTACATGTGTGGCCAGATCGAACGGCTGGGCTGGCGTTCGAGTTCATCGACCGGTCCCGCCGGACCGATGTCGGTCATGTCCTCCACCGGGATGGATATTTGAACGATCAGTGGCTTGTCGCGGGGCGCATCGACCACAGTCACCGGACGGGCGATCCAACCGTCTTCGCCGTGCTCGCCACCGCCGAGGAACCGGGCGATTTCGCTGAGGGGTCGTTGTGTTGCCGAGAGGCCAATTCGCTGTGGGGGCTTCTCGACAATCTCCTCCATACGCTCGAGCGAAAGCGCCAGGTGTGCGCCACGCTTGGTTCCTGCCATGGCATGGACTTCATCGACAATCACCGTCTCGATAGACGTGAGAATCGAGCGAGCCTGCGAGGTCAGAAGGAGGTACAGAGACTCCGGTGTTGTGAGCAATATGTCCGGCGGCTTTCTCGCCATTCGACGCCGATCTTCCTGCGGCGTGTCGCCGGTTCGAAGCGCGGTAGTGATCGAGGCCGTCTCTACACCGAGCCGGCCGGCAGCATTGGTGATGCCGGCGAGAGGAGAACGCAGATTGCGTTCGATGTCATAAGCAAGGGCCTTCATCGGTGAGATATAGAGAACGCGGCACCGATCAGAATCCTCCGGCACCGAATCTGAAAGCAAACGATCAACTGACCACAGGAATGCTGCAAGCGTTTTACCTGATCCGGTTGGAGCGTGAATGAGCGTGTGTTCGCCGCGTCCGATGGCTTCCCAACCGAGTTCTTGAGCCACTGTTGGCGCACGAAACGTATTGGTAAACCAGGCGCGGGTTGCTGGGCCGAAGTGATCCACCGCCGAGACAATAGGTCACATCTGTGACAAACGCGCAGGCGCCGAAATAGGCCGATCGAACTAGAGCGACCACACATAGCGTTCGGGTCCGGCGATACGCTGATACCGAGGGATGAGCGACGAACTTTCTCACTTCGCAGACGCATCGCGCGCGGCCGACGTGCGCCTGACTCAACGCGCCGTTAGAGAGGCAAATGTCGAAAACGCCGCCGAAATGTGTGAGATCGCCTTCGGCCACGAGGTGGCGGGCGATCTCGAGTCTGCCAAAGTCTGGTACCGCAGAGCGGCCGAACTGGGTGATACGGCCGCCATGTGCGATTTGGCCACGATTTTCCTGATTGACGGTGACGTCGCCAATGCCCTGGCATGGTTCGACGTTGCAGCAACAGCCGGATCGAACGCAGCGCGCTGCGAACTAGGGGGACTTCAGGAGAGGCTTGGCGAAACCGAGCTCGCAAAACAAACCTACCAGGCGGCAGTAAACGAGTCGTATCCGGAGGCGATGCATCGACTGGGGCTCCTGCTCCTCTCGGAGGGTCAAACCGAAGCGGCTGTTGGCCTCCTCAAAGCGGCCGCAGACAAGTACTGGAGTCCCTCGATGTACGAGCTCGGAAACTGGATGATGCAACTCGATCGCGTTCGCTACGCCAAACACTGGTATCTCCGAGCCGCGTCAGAGGGACATTGCGAAGCGATGCTCGCTTTGGCGTCCGTACTCGAACGGATGGGCGACGGTAAAAACGCCGCCGAATGGCGTCGACACGCCGTCGAGGACCACGTTCTTCCGTAAAGCTGGCCGAGTCTGAACCGCTCATGAACCCGGTCCTGCAGATCAGCGGGTGGGAAATGCTCGCCGACGCCAGGCAATGGAGCGGGGGAACAGGCTGAGCAAAAGCGGCCGGCGCGCCAACGATCAGCGACGTCGCTTGTTGCCCGAAAGCCAGCGGCCCGGTGTGAAACCGCTTCGCTTCCATTGTCCATCGACGAGACCCACCGTTATCCAAAAGCAAGCTGCGACCAGTGCCAGGGCCGCGATGAGCCAGACAATCGCCGCCAATCGCACCGCCCAACCACCAGAGGCGCCGGCAGATTCGTCCGGCCACAGCCAAAGTCCGAGAGCAGTCAGAGCCGCGGCAGCCGCGAGTTGACGGCCGGCAAGCCGAAAAACGTTGAGCGGTTCTCTCACACGATCGCCGGGATGGAGGAAGCTTCGGAGCAGAGATGCTCGACGTCTTCGATGAGGCGAGGAAGTGCAGCCGTCATGTTGAGAGCACCGTCTCCGGTCATGAGTACATCGTCTTCGATCCGTACCCCGATTCCGAGCAGTTCTGGAGGTACGGCGTGGGAAACTCTGGGTGCGTCTGCCATGGCAGCCTCGCGCCGCGACTTCGCCTCTTCGGGCCCGAATTCGGCGATGTCATCTGCGATTGCTTGTTCGTCATAGGGAAACATCGTGAACTCAACCTCGGGACGTCTGGCATCGACGTACACCCCGGGCTCCACGGTGAACGACATCCCCGGCTCGAGAGGCCGGCTGCTTCCTTCCAACCGGTATTTGCCGGCGTCGTGAACATCCAGTCCAAGCCAATGGCTCGTTCCGTGCATGAAGAACTCACGATACAGGCCCATCTCGAGGGTTTCCTCCGGAGAGGTCGGCACGAGCCGCAATTCCGACAAACCCTCGGAAATGACACGAGTCGACGTGTCATGGACACTCTCGAGGGGCGCTCCGAGCACGCAGGCCGCCAGTGACTGTTCCTGGGCTCTCAGCACAACGTCGTACACCGCCCTCTGAGGTGCCGTGAAGGTGCCATTCACCGGAAACGTTCTCGTGATGTCGGAAGAGAAGAATCCGAACTCGGCAGCAGCGTCGATGAGAAGGAGGTCACCGGACTCCATCAGCCGCCGATTGTCCGTGTAGTGGAGAATGCACGCATTGGGGCCGGAGGCGACGATGGCCGGGTAACCGTCACGATTGGACCCATGGGAGCGGAAGACGTATTCCATCGCCGCCTGAACCTGGTACTCCTTCATACCGGGCTGCGCAAATCGCATCGCCTCCATATGACCCTGTACCGAAATGTCACATGCTCTTCGCAAGAGCTCAGCCTCTGCGTCCGTCTTGAACAACCGCATCTCCGCAAGAATCGGGCGCGGGTCTGCTATCGACTCGGGAGATTGGAGACCGTTTCGCACCCTGGTCGTATTTGACGCTGCCAGGCCGGCTCGCACTTGCTCTTCGTGGCGGGCACCCCACGGGAAATACACCGTCTGGTGTCCGCGCAGATGAGATCTGATCCGCTTGTCGAGTTCAGATATGGGGTAGGCGGCGTCGGCGCCAAAATCAGCCACGGCACCCTCGGTTCCGGCCCGGTATCCGTCCCAGATCTCCCGGTCGCGGTCCCTGGGCCGCACGAAGAGCACGTACCGTTCTGTCGGATGATCGGGGTCGAAGACAGCAACGGCGTCCGGTTCGTCAAATCCTGTCAGAAAGACGAAGTCGGAACTCTGACGGAATGGGTGAAGCACGTCGTGATTTCGCTGCGATTCGGTCTCGCCAGGAATGATCGCAACCGCATCACCGATCAACTTCATGAATTCGTCCCGCCGACGTTTGAACATGTCCATGGCGCTCCTGATTCTTTCGAGTGACGGTCGGCAGACCTCCGCAACTGTAGAGAACGATATCCGGGACTTCGCAGATCAGCTAACTTGACTGGTATGGATGAAACTTTTTCCGACAGCGTTCCAGAATTGACCGACATCGTCACCGATGACGTGCGAGAAGCAGCCGAGAAGGGAGCTCGCAAGGGCGCCAGCCGCGGGCCTAGCGGCCTTCTCGCCATCGTGTCGTCGATTCTGGGAGCGCTGATCGCGATATTCGCGCTCCAGAACCTCGACAACGTAAGCGTGAAATTCCTGCCGTGGGACATAGAACTGCCCCTTGCGGCAGTCGTGGGTATCACGTTCGTGATTGGAGCCTTGATCGGCTCCTTACTCGGCTGGCGACGGAGGAGGACCAGGGCAAAGGTGTAGAGCCATGGACTCTATCGAGTTCGCTCTCGAGCCCTGCGAATACCGGAATTTCGGAAAAGCTCTAGCCGTCATACCGATCATCAATGGCTCTCCCCTGACCGAGGTCGTTCGCAAGCTCTTCGGCAATATGCTCGGCCAGCATGCTGGCATGCAAACCGGGATACGAGCGGAGGAGATCTCCAACTTCGGACCCGGATACTTCCTCGGACTGTCAAAGCATCGCTTGTGGCGCAAGAAGCCAACCATCGGGGTATTGGCGTGTGGATGCGGCCTGACCGAATGCTGGACTCTCGAGACTCCGCTTGTCGTCTCAGAGGTCACGGTCGAGTGGCCGTCGTTCACGCAGCCCGATCGACCGCGTCTCGACTACAGCGACCTCGGGGCATACAACTTCGAGCACCAACAATATGCTGCCGCGGTCAAAGATCTCGAAGAACGACTCTCGAGCTAGGCCGTGAGCCGGCGGCGTGCGACAGCCGTGATCCGCAGCAGGAAAAGACCGGCCACAACGGCGACAACGGCAGTCGGAAACGCCACATCACCAGCGATGCCGGTGGCCGGCAACACATCAACCACGGGCGTGTCCTCACTGTCGACGTTGTTCGCCGCTACGGGATCGACGGCGGACGTGGAAACCGACGCCGTATTCGATAACACACCGGCGGTAGCCGCACCGAGCGTCACGCTCAGTGTCACGGTCGGAGTTTCGCCAACTGCCACATCGCCGAGATCGCAGGTCACGGTGCCGTCAACCTCGGAACACGATCCGGCGGTGGTCGTGGCAGATGCAAAAACCGTGCCGGTCGGCACCGTGTCCACCACCAGGACGTCGGTGGCGGGATCCGGACCTGCATTGCTCACTGCCAGTGTGTAGGTGAGTTGCTCACCAGGCGTCGCCTCCAGATCTCCATCACTCTTGGCGATGGCGACATCGGCGGTTGCGGGTGGAGGCGGATTTGGATCGCAGAGCGTCCTACCGAGAGCCAGCAGCTGATCAGACAACGTGGCGAAGTCAGCAAGCCAGTAGTCGTCCGTCTCAACCGGTCCGGAGATACCCTGGAGGCTCGCCACACTCACTGAACCGATTCCGAGCGCGATCACCTTGACTCCGTTGGCTCGGAAGAGATCGGCTCCCGCCTCGCCATTCGCCTGGGCGGTGGCGGAGGGCGCTCCGGTGACGGCGTTGCCGGCGTCGTCCACATAGGCAGTAGGTAGGCCGTCGGTAACGAAGATGACTGCGTCCGGCAGCAATGGTGAGCTGGTCGGCGGCGCACTCCAATGGGGGCCAGGCGCTCCGTCATAGTTGTACGCCTCGAGGAAGCCGGCCTCCCAGTTGGTACCTGTCGCGAAGATCAGCGTCTGAGCGGCTGCGTCCAGAGCAGCCGCCCCCGTTGATGTGGGGGTGTACGGGGCTACGAATTCCGCCTCATCCCAAAACCGAAAGAGTCCGACCGTCATGTCACTGGCACTCCAATAGTTCACGAGATCGGACGTTGCGTCCCGAACCGTCTGCTCAGCCCCTGCCGTTGTCACGGAATCCGAAACGTCGAGAACGACAGCGACGGTCAGCCCACAATTGCCGGAGGGCAGTGGCGGATTCGGGGCGGCCATGGCGGGCAGAGCCATGGCGGCAAACAAAGCCATTACGGTGCACAGGACTGTTGCCGCCCGTCCGGATCCTGAACCGGTCCGGACGCGTTTCGCCCCATAAGCATCAATAACATGCTTCCGCCGCATGCAGTCTCCCGTGTTAGCCGCGCGCCGCCCTGAAGGGTCAGACGCTCATGTCGGGGACGAATCACCAGACCCGATCCCATGTGCGCGCGACTCTACAAGTTTCGAGTCACCTGCGCACATCGGCTGTCAACGTTGACATCAACCAGACCCGACATCGAGCAAGCGCCACCAGGACGGAACATTCGCCGAGCATAAGATCAGAGTCATGCAGGAGAGCTTGAGCGGACAGATACGAAGGCTGTGGTCGATCGTCACGATCGTGGCGGTTCTGGCTCTCACATGGGAGGCGTACAAGTGGATGGGTCAGGCGACTGGAGGAGTCTGGCCGGGCACCGATCTGCGGCTTCCGATCAGAACCAATGCGCGGTCAATGCCACACCTATGGGATATTGCAGGGTCACTCTTTCGCCCGGCGAGACGCGGCGGAGAGGACATCCTGCTCGTGATTCTCCTTCGAGCGGGATGGTTCACATTTCGCTCCGCCCTGATCGGCTTTGTCGTTGGTTGCTCCTTTGGATTCGGCCTCGGCCTGTTGTTCGTCAGATCGAAGTTGGCAGAGCGCGGTCTCATGCCCTACGTCGTCGCAAGCCAGACCGTCCCGGTGATAGCTATTGCTCCGATCCTCGTGGTTTGGGGAGGAAGGCTCGACCTGCCGAAATGGGTCTCGGTCGCTGCCATCTCGGCATATCTCGCGTTCTTCCCGGTTGCGATAAACACCCTGCGCGGCCTCCGATCGCCCGCAGCGACTGCGACTGAACTGATGCGCTCGTATGCTGCGTCGCCCCGGCAGACGCTCTTCAAACTGCAGATTCCGGCCGCGTTGCCATACCTGTTCCCCGCGTTGAAGGTGGCGGCCACCGCATCTGTGATCGGCGCGATCGTCGGAGAGCTTCCGGCAGGGCTTGCTGAAGGACTCGGCCGGGCCATCCTCGGATTCGCATCATCGTTTTCTTCGTCGCCAGAGAAACTGTTTGCTTCGGTTGTCGTATCTGCTTTGGTCGGTTTGGTCTTCGTGGGCGTTGTGGCCTTGATCGAACGGTTGGTGCTGCCGTCGACGAGGAGGATCGATGCAACGGTCGTGAAGCCATGACGAGCGCCGTGAAGTTGAGCAACGTCTCGAAGACCTTCAACGAGGGCAAGAACAACGCAGTCCACGCTCTCGCCGACATCGACCTCGCCATCGAGCCGGGAGAGTTCGTTTCGCTCATCGGGCCGTCCGGCTGCGGAAAGTCGACGCTTCTGAGGCTCGTAGGGGATCTCGAGGTCGAAACGAATGGCAAGGTGGAAGTCAACGGCAAGCCGGCTGATCAGGCGCGGATCGATCGCGATTACGGCATGGTGTTTCAGTCTGCCACCCTTCTCGACTGGCGCAACGTGCTCGCCAACGTGACGCTGCCATTGGAAATAATGGGCAAGGGTTCGACCGAACGGGCGGATCGGGGGCGGGCGATGCTCGATCTCGTCCAGTTGTCCGGCTTCGAAGACCACTACCCATGGCAATTGTCAGGAGGCATGCAACAGCGGGTCGCCATCGCTCGCGCCCTTGCATTCGAGCCCTCTTTGCTCCTCATGGATGAACCGTTTGGCGCATTGGATGAAATGACTCGTGAACGGATGCAAACCGAACTTCTCAGCATTTGGCATGCGACCGAAACCACGGTGATCTTTGTCACTCACTCGATTCCCGAAGCCGTGTTTCTCTCTACGAAGGTCATCGTCATGTCGCCTCGTCCGGGTCGAATCGTCGACATCATCGATATTGACCTCGATCAGCCACGAAATCTCGACACACGTGAGGAACCCCGGTTCTACGAACTCCTCACGGTCGTTCGAGAGAGCTTGCGCCGGGTGGAACAATGATGTCTGCGACGTCTCATGTTCTGTCAGGGCACTCCCGATGAAGCGGTTGCAAAACTGGGCGCCCGCGGCGGTGTTGTTCATCGGCGGCCTGGGGCTGTGGGAAGGCATCGTGAGGGCGTTTGCCATCAAAGGCTTCATCTTGCCAGCTCCTTCGGCCATCGCCGTGGCGTTCACCGAGGAGTGGTCTGTGTTGCGGGTCGCCGGACTCTCGACCTTTTCCACGGCGATCGCGGGACTCGCCGTCGGTGCAACGCTGGCGGTGCTCGCTGCGCTCGCTGCCGCAAGATGGGCCCCGGTCCGGGAAGGAGCGATGCCGCTGGCAATCGCGGCCAACTCGACACCCATCATCGTATTGGCACCCATCGCCAACTCGTGGTTCGGCCTGCGTAGTGCGTGGGGCACGGTGCTGGTCGTTGCCGTGCTCGTTTTCTTCCCGATCATGATCAACCTCGTCAAAGGGTTGTTGTCGGCAGATGCCTCTCAACTCGAACTCATGGATTCTTACGCCGCGTCCGATCGGAGTGTTCTCTGGAAGCTTCGCTTGCCGGGCGCTCTGCCGTACCTGTTTTCGGCGCTCAAAGTGGCGGCCGCGTTGAGCCTCATCGGCGCAATCGTCAAGGAATACTTCGGAGGATCACAAGAGCGCCTCGGGCAATATATAACCAGCAAGGCCGGTCTCTTCCAGTTCGAGGAGGCGTGGGCCGCAATTGTCCTGGCATCTGCGTTCGGCATTTTCGTATACCTGGCGATATCGGCGGTCGAACGAGTGGCGATACCCTGGCACGTCTCCATCCGTAACGTTTAGCAACCAACCGGGCATTCGAGTAGCGTCGATTTGGTACCGGGCACGGACCGACCGAGGAGGATACGCGACAATGAAGAGACTTCTTGCATGTTTGTTGGCGATGAGCATGATTGCTTCTGCTTGTGGCGGAGGAGATTCAGTCGAAGGCGAAGGCGAAACCACGACCACGGCTGCGGGAGCGGAAACTCCGGAGGAGATGACCACGGTCAATTTGCAGCTCCAGTGGTTCGCGCAATCACAGTTCGCCGGCTATTACGCAGCGAAGGCACTCGGCTATTACGCCGACGAAGGTCTCGACGTCAACATCCTCGAAGGTGCCGTGGACATAGTTCCCCAACAGGTGGTCGCAACCGGCGGAGCCGAATTCGGGCTGGCCTGGGTACCCAAGGCGCTGGTATCGAACGAGGAGGGTGCCGGTCTTGTGAACGTCGCCCAGGTCTTTCAGCGAAGTGGCACGCTCATGGTTTCGTGGGCGGACAGCGGCATCGAATCTCCTGAGGATTGGGAAGGCAAGGTCATCGGCAACTGGGGCTTTGGCAACGAGTTCGAGCTGACAGCCGCCATCGAGAAATTCGGTGTGACTCCTGCTGAGCTGGTCGCCCAGAACTTCGATATGGAAGCGCTTCTCAACCGCGAAATAGACGCCGCCGAGGCCATGATCTACAACGAGTACGCACAGGTTCTCGAAGCGATAAACGAAGAAACCGGAGAGCTCTACCAGCCTTCGGATCTCAACGTCATCGACTTCAACGAGGTCGGAACGGCGATGTTGCAGGATGCGGTTTGGGTCACTCAGGGGTACGCGGACGACAACCCGGACGTGGTCGAACGCTTTCTAAAGGCCTCGTTCAAGGGTTGGATCTATTGCCGGGACAACGCCGAGGAGTGCGCAGATATCGTGTTGCAGGCCGGACCCACACTCGGGCGCTCGCATCAGATTTGGCAGATGAACGAAATCAATGGCCTCATCTGGCCATCGCCAGGAGGCATCGGTGTCATGGATCGGGCGCTCTGGGATCAGACGATTGAGGTTGCCACGAGCCAGGGAGTCATCGCAGCTGATCCAGGTCCTGGCGCTTTCGAGACCAAGTTCGCCGAGGCGGCCGTAGCTGCTCTCGAAGCCGAAGGTCTCGACGTGACGGGAGCGAATTGGCAGCCGATCGAGGTACAACTGGCAGAAGGTGGCGAATAGCTCCTCCACAGTTCGATGACGAATTGAGCGACGCTCTCTTTGTACCTGACGGCGATGGCTACCTCGCGACCGAATGGTCTCGAGGTGGGTGGGACGACAACCTCCTCCACGGCGGACCGCCCGCGGGGCTGTTGGCATGGGCCATTGAGCGCCATCCAACCCCGGTCGCGATGCACCTCGCGCGCGTAACGTTCGATCTGTTTCGACCGATCCCGCTCACGCGTCTCGAGGTTGACGTCCGGACCGTGAGAGCAGGAAAAAGGATCCAGATCGATCGGGCGACGCTGAGCCACGATGGCGTGGTCCTTGCCAACGCGATCGCATTGCGAATCCGTCAGACATCGGTGGTTCTGGAGGACATCGTCAGAGCGCCATGGCAACCTCCCGGTCCCCCGGAGACCCATCCCCATCTCGAGTGGATGCAGCCCTGGAGCGCCGATCGGTTGACGAGATACCACAGAACCACCGTCGAAACCCGCAGCGTTGACCGATCGATGGAGCATCGGGGCCCGGGAACTGCGTGGCATCGTTTGACGGTGCCCGTGGTGTCAGGTGAGGACACGTCATTGACGGTGCAGGCCTGTGCGATTGCGGACATGCTGAACGGAGTGAGTCAGACGTTGAGCACAAACTCCTGGGTGTACGTGAACCCCGATATCACCGTCTACATGAATCGTGCGCCACTATCGGATTGGATCGGCATACAGGGCCACAGTGATCCTCATCCCGGCGGGATAGGAGTCAATCAGGGGACGCTTTTCGATACAACCGGCCGGTTCGGGGTTGTCGCGATGGCGCAGCTGATTGAACCTGCCAGACAACGACCGCCTGGCTTCGCCGAAGAGTCATAGGACCTCCGCCCCATTCTCGCCACGTTCAGGTGTTTTTTACCACATTTCTCACGCACACTGACGGAATTCGCAATACGCTGATTGCGGGAGATCTGGCGGACGGGAACCTCGCATGGTGGTACGACGAGCACGCAGAATGCCGGTCTTCGTCGTGCTTTTTGCGATGCTTGTCATGGGTGCTTTCGCAGCCGACGCAGTCGAGCTCGAAGGGGATCAGTGGGTCGGCCATGACCCGCGAACCGGCGTCTGGACCATGCCGGACGGACGCACCTTCTACTACGGAGATCCAGCCGATCAGCCCATCATGTGCGACTGGGACGGTGATGAGATCGACACCGTCGGCCTATACAGATCCCGAACCGGTTTCCTGCATCTCCGTCAATCGAACAGCCAGGGTTTCAGCGACATTCAGATCTTCTACGGTATTCCCGAGGACCAACCGGTGTGCGGGGACTGGGATGGTGACGGAATTGACACGATCGGGGTATACCGCCCCTCGGAACGTCGCTTTTATTTGAGGAACTCGAACACGCAGGGTTTTGCCGATTTCGACTTCGATTTCCTCGAAGGGATCGGTACTCCAGTTGCGGGAGACTGGAACGGTGACGGCGTCGACACCGTGGGCCTCTATGACGGGACCAGGGGGCTCATCACACTCGCTGCAGGAAACACCTCGGCAGTTGCTTCCGTGTTCTCGTTCGGTGAACCGGGGGATTCTGTCATAGCGGGAGACTGGAACGACGATGGCGTTGATACCTTCGGCGTGATTCGTGGAACCAGAGCTTTCTTGTCGATGCCATCGGGAATCGTGGAACTCGAAGCGAACATTCCAGGCAACCCGATCGCCGCACGGGTGAGCCCGCGAGTGCCGAACGGCATCATCACGTCACCGACAGGAGGCGTATCACTGATCAGGGGAGACTCATTGCGCGTTTCCGGAACCGCCTTTTCGAGCCGGCCGGTTTCTCTGTCCTGGAGGGCGGTGGGACCATCGGGGTTTGAGCTGCGCCGCACCGGCCAGACCGCGACACTCGGTCCGATGGACGATGCGGGAATCTGGACGATCATTCTCGATGCACACTACGACAATGGAGTGTCTGATCCGACGCCGGCTGAGCTGCGGGTGAACGTGGAGTCGGCGCCGGAACCGGAAGTGCAATGGATCCTGCCTGCACCGAACACGGAATTTCGAGTGGGCGGCCTGCTCGATCTGGAGGCACACGCTCTCGGTGTTGGTCCTCTGTCCTACGTGTGGTCATTCCCGGGTAGCACCATCGCATCACTGACCGGACCCGATCCGGCACCCTTTGCACTGACCTCGACCGGCGCACTCGATATCGAGCTGAGCGTGACGGACCGTTTTGGGCAGGAAACCGCTACGTCATTCAATGTGGTGGTCGCGCCGAACGCAGCACCGGAAGGAACGATCCAAACACCCTCGGCTTCGACGGTGATACCCCGGGGAAGCTCCGTGACGTTCTCAGGGTCCGGTACAGATCCCGACGGCGACACCATGAGTTTCAGGTGGGTATTCACCGGCTCTCCCGCCATGCCCGACGTCATCGGTCCCGACCCTGCAGCCGTCACATTCGCGTCCAACGGCAGCTACACGGTGACACTCCACGTCACGGATCAGAGCGGTCTGTCCGACCCCACGCCCCCCTCGGTGACTGTCACGATCTTCGAGCCTGGTGCAATCCTGATCTCACCCGGTGAGGACATTCAGGCCATCATCGACGCCAACCCGGGGCCGAACACGTTTGTTCTCGGACCCGGCGTACACCGCGGACAATCGGTACGCCCCTACGACCATCAGACGATTGTGGGTGCAAACGGAGCCGTCTTGTCCGGCGCCAGGGTCTTGACCGCGTGGCAGTACGACGCGGGTTACAACGCGTGGTTTGTCGACGGCCAGACCCAGCAGGGTCGAGTCACAGCCGAATGGGTTGCGTCCGGTCCGGTATGTCGTGACACCAACCCGCGTTGCCGCTATCCCGAAGACCTCTTCATCGACGGCGAGATCCAACGACACGTGACGTGGATCGGCGACCTCGCCGAAGACACATGGTGGTTTGACTACGGCGCCGACAAGATCTGGGTCAAGAACGACCCTCGGAACCGCTTTGTCGAGACCAGCGTCGTCGGCCAAGGCATCTTCGGTGGAGCAGATCACGTGACGGTACGTAACCTGATCATCGAGAAGTTCGCCACCCCGACTCAGGTCGGAGCGATCGACTCCCGCCTCTATGCGACCATGGATGGGCCTGACGGGACCAACTGGACGATCGAGAACGTCGAGGCACGATACAACCACGGCACCGGAATCTTTCTCACCGATGGCGGACGCATCCGCAATAGCTATGCACATCACAACGGACAACAGGGCTTTTCAGCAAGGGGCCATGATGTGGTTGTCGAAAACAGCGAGTTATCGCACAACAACACGGTCGGATATCACTGGGACTTCGAATCGGGAGGCGGCAAGTACTACCGAACTTACGACATGGTTTTTCGAAACAACCATGTCCACCACAACTACGGGAGCGGTGTGTGGTTCGACATTGCCAACTTCAACGCACTCATCGAGGGCAACACCGTGGAGTACAACGACTTCGATGGCATCTTCTACGAGGTCAGCTATGGAGCCGTCATCCGGAACAATGTCGTCACGGGAAACGGTTTCCTGGATGCCCGCGGAGTGTGGCTGTGGGGCGCAGGCATCGTCGTGGCCTCGAGCAGTGACGTCGAGATCTACGCGAACGAGGTCCGGGACAATTGGAACGGTATCACCGCCGTTGAGCAACAGCGTGGCACCTGGGAGGGCAACCCGCGCGAGGTCACGAACCTGTGGGTCCATGACAACGTAGTGAGCATGGATGCGAGTTTGATCACCCACAACCATGAATACAACATTCCGGCGAACGGCTATACCGGGCTCGGAGTCGACTATGGCGACACGAGTTTTTATACGAGCCGGGGCAACCGATTCACGTCAAACGACTATGAGATGCCGGCGGGTGCATCGCTGTTCCACTGGAGAAGCATCCCACGCGATTGGCCAACGTGGCATCTCTATGGCCAGGACCTCGAGGGAACCATGACGTATGTCGGGGTATACACACCATGAACGGTTCGACCCATCGCCGTCGATTACCACCGCACGGCTATTGATTGATGGAACCCTCGGTGCGGGCGGTTACTCCCCGTACTTTCGAGAGGGTTTGACCAGCTCTTCGAATTTCTCTAGAACCTCACCGGCTTCGGCGTGACGGCCGGTTTCGGCCTTTGAATAGATCATCGTATCGTCGACTTTGACGTCAAAGATGCCCTTGTCTCCGGTGATGAATGTCAGCTCACTTATCAGATGCTGGTAATTGGTGAGAATGTCGTCTGCAACGCTCACGGCGCGCTCTGAATAGTCTCAAGGTACGCAATAAGCGATCGTTACACGGTGAGTAGTCATGCTGTGACTCTACCGAGTATTGCTCACAAAGTAAGGTCGGAAGTCCTAGTGACGCAGCTTCCCGGCGTGATTGAATTGGCGTAAGCGTCCTACACAACGCTCGGGCAGATTCGGAGAGGTCATGCGGCCGACGGCGGCGAGCCGGTGGAACAAACCCACCTGGAAATTCAAGATCGCGTCTCTCGCCGGATTGTTGGTTTTGGGTCTCATGTTGTTCATCTCCGGAAGCGCTTCGGCATCGGACAACCCCGACGGAGTCGGCTTGTGGGATCCGGCCACCGGCCAGTGGCATCTTCTACATGACGACGGATCGATCGATTCGTTCTATTTCGGACGCCCGGGCGACATTCCGATCTTCGGTGATTGGGACTGCGATGGAACTGATACGGCGGGAATGTTCCGACCATCGAGCGGATTCGCATACCTGACGAATCGCAACCAAACATCGACTGCCAGCATCCGATTTCACTTCGGTGATATCGGCGACATCCCGATCGTTGGTGACTGGAACGGAGACGGTTGCGACACCCTCGGGGTGTATCGCGCCGGGGAAGTGCTGCTCCGGAACGACCTCACTACAGGTCCTGCTCATACTCGCTTCTTCTTCGGAACGAAAGATGACACACCTTTCGTCGGTGATTTCGACGGCGATGGGGTCTCTACTCTCGGGCTGTATCGGGCAGGAGCCGGGCTCGTCTACCTTCGCAATCGGCTCTCCAGCGGACCGGCAGACCACACCTTCTTCTATGGAGAATCCGGCGATCGGATCGTTGCAGGAGACTGGGATCATGACGGCTCGGACACGATCGGCATCTATCGTCCGGTTCCGGCACGCTTCTACCTGTCCAATCGAAACGCCAATCAAGAGGCCGATCGCGTACTTGATTTCGGAGAGGCATCGTGGGTGCCGGTAGCTGGCTCATTTGACCGCACAGGGCGGCCTACGCCTCCCCCAAACCCGCTTCCGGCTGCCGGTGTTGGCGAGATTCTCTACCGGGTGAATGCCGGCGGTCCCGGAATCCTCGCGAACGACGGCGGTCCGGATTGGACGGGCGATACGACGACAGATCCGTCTTCTTACACGAATGAGACGGCTGCACTCAGCTCGATCGCAAGCTGGAACGTTTCGAGCATCGATGCGTCGGTGGCGTCTTCGATCCCGGTAGAGATGTTCGCAACGGAGCGATGGGATCAACCGGCCGGTCATGAAATGCTGTGGCGATTTCCCGTTCCGGAGGGCACCCTCGTCAAGGTCAATCTCTATTTCTCATCCGGCTACGATCCCGTTGGAGAACCTGGCGAGAGAGTCTTCAATGTCCGGGCGCATGATTCGATCGTCACGAAAGACTTCGACATTGCACGGTCGGCCGGACACCGCGTTGGGACCCGGCGCTCGTTCTACGCGTACTCGGACAACGGATACGTCGATGTCTGGTTTGAGCACGTGACCAACAACCCGCAGCTGAACGGCATCGAGATCATCAGCCAGGACGGAGCCGAGCTCGCATTCGACGCCGTTGGAACACCGACGGAGAACGGGGATCTGCTCCGTCACAGCCTGACGCAGCTCGCAATGAGCCAACCGGTCGAAGGCGGGACCGTCCATCTCGGGCCAGGAACCTTCGCGAGCCGGCCAGATGCACACGACCCGGTATTCCATCTGGTCACCAATATGACGATACGAGGAGCAGGGCGCGATGCCACGACCATCGTCGGAGCCTCCACCGGCGGGCCCGCCGTGGCCGGCGCGACAGGATCTGGCCTCGAAGATGTGACCGTGGAAATAGGAAACGCTCGTGGAGCTCGCGGCATTCTCAATCGGTTCGCGAGCGCCGACTACCGGCATGTCACCGTGCGAGGCAACGGCGCGCATGCGGAAGCCATCGTCAACATCAGCAGCTCGAGCACCTTCGACGACGTCATCGTCGAGGCCACCTCCAGTGGCCCACTCACCGTCGTCAACAATGTCGGCGGGGCACCCGGTTTCGCCAACTTATCCGTCGAAGCCACGAGCAAGGTCGGGGTGATCGGCGTCAAAAACGATGCGACCTCGGCCACGTTCGATACCGCTTCGATCCTGGTCTCCTCGGACACCCGTACGGCATACGGGATGCTCACGACCGGAGGATCTGTCATCGCGGGATCGAACCTCACAATCGCGCCGTCAATCAACGACACGAACGCTGCATCGAACTTCTACGGCTTGTTCATGAGCGACAGTACCGGTGACTTCACGAGTGTCACGGTCACGGGTGAACGCACGCACGCGTCGGAGATTGGCGCCTGGATCGCAGGCGGCGAGGCCCACCTGGACAATCTCGCGATCGAGCTGCGAGGCGATTCCGCAAACGCCACCGGCCTTCAAATCGAAGCTGCCACCGTGTCGGTCGTAAGAGGCGATATCGCCATCGTCGGGAACGGCACGGGTGTTTCTGCCGACAGCTCCCACATCCTGCTCGAAGCAATCACAATCCAATCAGGAGCCGCCGCGGCTCAAAGTGCAAGAGGCATAGAAGCGACGAATGGATCCCTCGACGTCGTTGATGGAACGGTCGCCGTCAGAGGAACCAACACCGCGGTGGCTCTCGCTCTCGATGCCGTGGAAGCAACCTTCACCGGCGGCACGTATCTGGCGTCATCGACCTCTTCCGCCATAGGTGTCGACCTGACCTCAGGTCGTGCAATGCTGTCGTCGGTCGAGGTGACCGCATCGGCCGCCAGTCCGATCGCCGTAGTTGTCAACAACAGTCACATCGAGATACACGCGAGCCAGCTGGTCGCCAGAGATGGTGCCGAAGGCACGGTGCTCCAGAGCCGGACCTCCGATATCGCCATTGAGGATTCGATTCTGGCGGTGGATGCGGGCGGCGGGCGCGCAACGGCCATCGAAAACATCGCCCCGAAGCCAGGCACGCCCGGTAGCTCGGATCCGGCCGGTGTCGTGCGGGTGGTGAGGTCGACAATCACGGCCGCAACGCACATGGTGCTCAACCTGGCGGGGGTTCCTACGTTCCTCGAACAATCGACCCTGAACGGCGGGGACATCACCGACCCGAAGGCTGAGGTGGTTTGCGTGAATGTCACCGACGAACACGGCGTCCTGTATGAGGAGACGTGTCCGATCGACGGGTGATTCAGTCGATCGTTACGCCTTCCGGCGCATAGCGCAGTGCCCGCTCCCTCGTACGGTCAAAGCTGGTCTGCAGGGCAGCTTCGAGAGAAGGATCCGTTGCGCCGAGGAAGTCTGATACCGGAAGAATCCGATGACCGTCCGCCTGCACATAGAGCGGCGTGGCGCGCACCGAATCAGCGACGAACCGGCCGCTGTCGGTTTCCGTAACGGATATCTGAACCAGCAAACCGTCGTCGACCCCCACTCGCGTGCTACTGGTGCGCTGATTGGAGATGAGGTTGCCCATGCCGAACACAACGAATTCGTCGCCGATCTTGTCGATCGGCTGAACAACGTGGGCATGGTGGCCGAGTATGAGATCGACGTCCTCATCGCCGAGGAGCGATTCGGCCAACGACCGCTGAAATCCGGACTCCACCGCCTGATATTCGTTGCCCCAATGCATCGAAAGAATGACGAACTCGGCTCCCAGTTCTCGTGCCAAAGCCGCGTCGGCCAGGATCGCCGCTTCGTCAATGACGTTTACGGTGTACTCCTGGCCCGCCGGAACCCGGAGTCCGTTCAAGCCATACGTATAAGAAATGTGTCCTACGGTGACACCGTTGACCTCATAGAGCGAAGGGACATCCTCCTCGGGGCCGCGCGCGCTCCCGGCGTGGCCGAGTCCGACACTGTCGAGCACACCAAGCGTGTCGATCGCACCCTGCACGCCTTTATCAATGGTGTGATTGGAGGCTGTGCTACACGTGTCGAAACCGACATCGGCAATGGCGTCGGCTACTTCCCGCGGGGCTCGGAAGGATGGATACGATGAGATGCCGCGATTGTCCTTCGAAAGTGGAACCTCCATGTGGCAGATCGCCAGGTCCGCTCCTTCGATACGAGATCGCAGCGGTTCAAACATGGGACGGAAGTCGTACCCGCCGTCCCCGGCATAGGCCAGGGCAGATTCCCACACCGCGGAATGGATCAACACGTCGCCGGTGGCGGCGATCGTGAAGCTGCGTGGCTGAGGTTCGGGAGGTGACTGAGGGCGCCCGAACGTTCCTGCGACCGGAATGTAGTCCGGAGCACCGACTTCAAACTGCTCGTCCGCGAAGCCGAGACTGTTCTCATTGCGCAGATAAAAGACTCCGTCGTCTGGACGCATGACGGCGACCGTATCGATCCCGTCCCCGTTCCAATCACCCGCCACGAGACGATCGTCGGGAATACCGTAGAAAAACTCGGCATCCGCGAATCCGATGTCGTGGGTGAACCGCATGTACACGAATCCGCTCGACTCTCGATGAAGGCCGAGTTCGTCGACTCCGTCCTCGTCAAAATCACCGACGAAGGGTTTGTCGCCCGGAATACCAAAGTAGTACTCGACCGATGGCTCGGATCCCAGGCTGTTCGACAGGTGGATGAGGCCGGACACCCTCTGATAGGTGGCCAGCGTGTCGCACCCATCGCCATTGAAGTCACCGGCCAGAATCACATCATCCCACCGGCCCCAAAATGGTTTCGGATCTGCGAGTCCGTCGGGAGCGTTACGGAAGTACACGTGGCCATCAGTCGTTCGATACATCGCCGGAGTGTCTATTCCGTCGCAATCCCAGTCACCGACAAGAGGAATATCACCGATCTCGCCGAAGTAGAACACGTCGCCTCCGGCAGGGGTTTGCACTTCCCAGCGGGCGGTGTCCGGATCGACGAATCCAGGAGCGTCGGCAGAAGCCGCTGTCAGACCTGACAGCGCAACCGCCAGGATGAGTGCAACGATCGGACGCATCCGTCAAGGCTATCCCGACTGTCGAGCAGAGCGTTGTCGAATCTCACCGGCACGTGCAACCAGGAGGTGGGTGCCATAAGCTCCTTCCATGACGTTGAGCGCCAGAACGGCGGCCGTAATCGTTGCAAGTGATGGAGTGGTCGCCGGGACTCGCCAGGACAAGTCCGGTGACGTCGCCCAAAAGAAGCTCTCGGACGCCGGCTTCGACGTGGTGAGCCGCCTCGTCGTCCCCGACGAAACCGACGTCATAGAGCAGGCCATCGGAGGACTGATCGACGAGGTGAGGGTGATCGTCACGAGCGGTGGCACTGGATTCGGCCCCCGCGATGTGACGCCGGAAGCCACGCTCCGGGTGATTGAAAAGCGTGCCGAGGGTATCGAACACCTCATGCGGATGGCCGGATTGGAAGCGACCAGGACCGCAGCCCTCTCGCGGGCAGTTGCCGGATCAGTTGGAACGACGTTGATCATCAATACGCCCGGTAGCTCCAAGGCCGTTTCAGAAAGCCTCGACTCCGTTATAGACCTCATTCCGCATGTCCTCGATCTACTCGAAGGCAACACCGGGCACTGAAGGATCCGCATCCGATCGCTGAAGGCGCGAGAGCCGGCTGTTTGACTGATAGATTCCAGACGTGGATCCACTGGTCATAGAGAACACCGGAATTGACGCCGATGACGTTGTTGACGTCTCGCGCAACCTGCGCACCGTATCTCTGGGCCACAGCGCTATCGCCGCTCTCGAGACAGGGGCGGCGAGAGTCACAGCGCACTTTGAATCCCCTGATCCGGTATACGGCATTTCAACCGGGTTCGGAGCCCTCGCCAACACGATCATTCCCGCGGCTCGCAGCGCTGAGCTCCAGATCAACCTGCTGAGATCGCACGCGGCAGGCATGGGAGCCGAGGTTGAGCGCGAGGTCGTGCGGGCCATGATGTTGCTCCGCGCCAGGAGCCTGGCGATGGGCTTCTCGGGCGCCAGGCCACTCGTAGCCCAGGCGATCGTCGATCTCCTCAATGCCAACCTCACACCGATCGTACGTGAACATGGTTCACTCGGTGCGAGCGGAGACCTCGCGCCATTGGCGGCGGCGGCGCTTCCCTTGATCGGAGAAGGAATGGTGCGAAATGCCCACGGCGACATAGAAGACGCGTTGTCCGCCATGCGTGGCGCTGGTCTCGATCCGATTGAGCTCAGGGCGAAAGAAGGCCTGGCTCTGATCAACGGAACAGACGGAATGCTGGGCATGCTCGTCCTCGCGCTCGAAGATCTCAGCCAGCTCGCGAAGATCAGTGACATCGCAGGGGCGATGACAACCGAAAGTCTGCTCGGCACGGATCGGGCGTTCGCTCACGATCTGATCGCCATGCGCCCTCAGGTCGGCCAGGCTGAGAGCGCCGATAATCTGAGATCGTTACTCAACGAGTCTCCGCTGATCGCCAGCCATCGCCACGGCGACGACCGCGTTCAGGATCCCTACTCGATACGCTGCACGCCTCAGGTGCACGGAGCAGCCCGGGATGCGGCGTCATACGCAGCCTCAGTAGCCGACCGGGAACTCGTCTCGTTCATCGACAACCCTGTGGTCCTACCGGACGGAAGGGTGGAATCGTGTGGAAACTTTCATGGAGCGCCATTAGCCCACGCCGCCGACTTTCTCGCCATCGCCGTCGCCGATCTCAGCGCGCTCAGCGAACGTCGCACCGATCGGATGCTCGATCCAAAACGCTCGTATGGACTGCCGCCATTTCTGACCGATGATGCCGGAGTCAACTCCGGTTTCATGATTGCCCACTACACCCAGGCGGCCATGGTCGCGGAGAACCGCCGGCTCGCCAGCCCCGCCTCGGTCGACACGATCCCTACCAGTGCGATGCAGGAGGACCACGTTTCGATGGGCTGGTCAGCGTGTCGCAAACTGCGACTGGTTCTCGACAACCTCCGACGGATCCTCGCGATCGAGATCGTTTGTGCAACTCGGGCCCTCGAATTTCGCGCACCGCTCAGCCCGGCCATACCGACAGGAGCGGTCGCGGCGCGAGTACGCGAGATCATCGGCGACCCTGGCCCGGACGTGTGGCTGTCACCGTTACTCGAACGTGTGTCCGAAGAAATCAGAAGCGGCCACATCGTGGCAGCTGCCGAATCCGAGTCAGGAGTGCTCTTATGAGTGGACCTCGTCCCGTACGAGCGGCGCGCGGCCTCACGCTGACGTGCAAAGGTTGGCCGCAGGAGGCCGCCATGCGGATGCTGATGAACAATCTCGACCCCGAGGTTGCCGAGCGACCCGACGATCTCGTCGTCTATGGCGGAACGGGTCGTGCCGCGAGGTCCTGGGACGCGTTCGATGCAATCATCGCAACCTTGCAGGACCTCGATGACGACGAGACCTTGCTGGTCCAATCGGGGAAACCGGTAGGCGTGTTCCGAACCCACGAGTGGGCACCGCGAGTCCTCCTCGCCAATTCGAACCTCGTGCCCGAGTGGGGCACGTGGGACGAATTCCGGAGACTCGAGGCCATGGGCTTGACCATGTACGGTCAGATGACGGCAGGATCGTGGATCTACATCGGAACCCAGGGCATCCTGCAAGGTACGTATGAGTGCTTCGCCGAGATCGCGCGTCGCCGCTTTGACGAAACGCTGGCCGGGACCATCACTTTGACAGCCGGCCTGGGTGGCATGGGTGGCGCCCAACCTCTGGCGGTCACCATGAACGACGGCGTTGCTCTCTGTATCGAGGTCGACCCCCATCGGGTCGAACGCCGGCTCGAAACCAGATACCTCGACGAAGTCGCAACCGACGTGGATGACGCCATAGCGCGGTGCATTGAGGCGCGCGACGAAAAACGCTCCCTGTCGGTGGGTCTCATCGGCAATGCCGCCGAGATGATCCCCAGACTGCTCGACCTCGAATTCCCCGCCGACATCGTTACCGACCAGACGAGCGCCCACGATCCCATGAGCTATGTGCCGGTGGATCTCACACCCGAAGCGATTGAGGAACTGGCTCGCACCGACAGCGAGGAGCTCATCCGCCGAGCACGGGCTTCGATGGCGAGCCACTGCGCGGCAATGGTCGGCTTCCTGGATCGGGGTGCGGAGGTCTTTGACTACGGCAACAGCCTCCGGACCGAAGCGCGCCTCGGTGGTTACGACCGCGCCTTCGACTACCCGGGATTCCTTCCTGCTTACATTCGCCCGCTGTTCTGCGAGGGAAAAGGACCCTTTCGGTGGGTTGCCCTCTCAGGAGATCCGGCAGACATCGAGGCCACGGATCGGGCCGTCCTCGATGAGTTCCCGGACGACCTGTCACTTGCCAGATGGATCAAACTCGCAAACGAGCGAGTCGCGTTTCAGGGACTTCCTGCTCGTATCTGCTGGCTCGGATACGGCGAACGGGCACGTCTGGGACTCCGCTTCAACGAGATGGTCCGCACCGGTGAACTCAGCGCCCCGATCGTGATCGGCCGCGATCACCTCGACTCGGGATCGGTCGCCTCTCCGTATCGCGAAACCGAAGACATGGCTGACGGGTCTGACGCAATAGCGGACTGGCCGCTGCTGAACGCACTTGTCAACACCAGTAGTGGAGCATCCTGGATCTCCATTCACCACGGCGGGGGTGTCGGTATCGGCCGCTCGATTCATGCCGGCATGGTCTGTCTTGCAGATGGCACCGATCTCGCCGCTCAGAAACTCGAACGGGTCCTTACGAGCGATCCCGGGACCGGCGTCATGCGCCATGCCGACGCGGGATATGAGAGAGCAAGAGATGTCGCTCGCGAGCGAGGTATTCGGATACCGATGACCGATCCGAGATGAGCGTGTTGCCGATCGTCGCGGTCGGTCATCCCATCCTCCGTGAGCCGACCAGGGTGATCTCTGACGAGGAGCTCCGGACGCCACTCGTACAGAACCTGATCGATGACATGATCGAGACCATGCGTAAGGCCAACGGAGCAGGCATCGCCGCCAATCAAGTCGGATCGAACCTGCGGATCGCCATCGCCGAAGTGCAAGACAATCCTCGTTATCCGTATAAGCCGCCGATCCCCTTGACCGTGTTCGTGAATCCGGTTCTCACGGCCATCGACGACGAGGTTGTTGATATCAACGAGGGATGTCTGTCCGTGCCGGACCTCCGAGGCAACGTGTATCGAAGCGTGACCGTCCGTGTCCGCTACCTGGACCGCGAAGGCAACGCTCGCGACGAGATCAAGCGGGGATTGACTGCGGGCACCTTTCAGCACGAGTGCGATCACCTCGACGGCAGGCTGTTTCTCGACCGGGTCACCGACCCTGGCACCTTCACAACATGGGAACAATTCGAACGACACCACCGGGATGCGTTCGTCGAGCGCATTTCCAGGTTCGTCGACAGGATCGGCTCATGAAGGTGTACTGGTGCTCCTTTGCCTGGCTCGGGGGCCAACAGCCGGATGCCGGTGTCGAGATCCGGACGGATCAGGGACGCATCACGAGCGTCCGTACCGATGTCGACCCAGCCGATGACGCCACGCGACTTCAGGGTCTCACCTTGCCTGGCCTGGCCAACACGCACAGCCACGCGTTTCACCGCGCGCTCCGTTCCACGACCCAGCGAGGTAGAGGTTCTTTCTGGACATGGCGAGAAGACATGTATGAGATCGCCGAAACACTCACGCCAGATACGTACCACCTTCTCGCCAGAGCGGTCTACGGAGAGATGGCCCTCGCAGGCATAACCACCGTCGGCGAATTTCACTATCTTCATCATCAAGCCGGCGGCAGGTTGTATGACAACGCCAACGCCATGGGCGAAGCCATGTTCGCAGCCGCCGCTGAAGCCGGTATCAAAATCACGCTCATCGACTCGTGCTATCTGAGCGGCGGATTCGGTGCGCCATTGTCGCCCGCCCAAACCCGATTCTCCGATGAGAATGTGTTCGCTTGGAAAACGAGAGTCAGCGATATCAGCGTTCCTGAACACGGAAAGCTCGCGCTTGCGGCACATTCGGTTCGAGCTGTCGATCCGGCTTCGATTGCAGGCGTCGCTGAGTTCGCGACAACCAGACCGGATCCGCTCCCCCTCCACGCCCACGTCTCCGAGCAGCCTCTGGAAAACGAAGAGTGTCAGGCAGCGTACGGCATGACACCGACCGGCGTATTCGCGTCGGCCGGGGCACTCGAGGGAAATTTCACGGCAGTCCACGCCACGCACCTGACCGCAGATGACATAAGCCTTCTGGCTTCTTCGGAGAGCACGGCGTGTTTCTGCCCGACAACCGAACGAGATCTCGCCGACGGTATTGGACCGTCACGCCGACTCGACGAGTCGGGAGTCACCCTGGCGCTCGGAACGGATTCGCAAGCCGTCATCGACCTTTTCGAAGAAGCACGTGCGATCGAACTGAACCGCCGGCTCGCTTCAGGAGAACGTGGCCACCATGACGCGGTCTCGTTACTCGAGATGGCGACATCGAACGGCCACGAAGCCCTGGGCTGGTCCGATTGTGGATCCATAACGCCAGGCGCCGCCGCAGACTTCGTGACGCTCGGAATGGATTCGATCCGCTTGGCCGGAGTAGATCCGCAGAACTATCTCGAAGCCGTCGTGTTCGCAGCATCTGCGGTCGATGTGGATTCGGTAGTGGTTGCCGGAGAAGCCATCGTCACAGGGGGAAAACACGTCGCATTCGACGTGGTATCGGCCATGAGCGAGGCTTTGTCCGCGTTATGACCACTCTCATCGACAACATTGGATTGCTGGTCACCAACCGGGAAGAAGGCGAACTCACCGATGCCTGGATTGCGATCGACGGCCCCCTGGTCGTCGAGACCGGTATGGGCAAACCGCCCGCAACCGACGAGCGAATCGACGCCGGGCAACGTTGTGTGATTCCGGGCTTTGTAGACAGTCACACCCACATGATTTTCGCAGGCGACCGCTCGGCCGAGTTCGCCGCGCGAATGTCCGGGCGTCCATACGAGGCGGGCGGGATTCGCACAACCGTCGAAGCCACGCGCGCCGCATCCGCCGAGGAGTTGACAGAGCTGGCCGATGCCAGGATGACAGAAGCTCATCGTGCAGGCACCACAACCATCGAAATCAAATCTGGCTATGGACTCGATGTGGAACACGAGCTCATCAGTCTGCAAATTGGGAAACGACTCACCACCGAGGTCACGTTCCTCGGTGCTCATGTTGTCCCGAACGAGTACCGGGAACGGCCAGACGACTATGTGCATCTCGTCACAGGTGACATGATGACAGCGGCGGCCGAACATGCATCATGGGTCGACGCCTTTTGCGAAGTTGGAGCGTTCGACGAAGATCAATCGAGATCGGTTCTGGAGGCGGGACGTGCCGCCGGACTCGGCTTGCGTTTGCACGCCAATCAGCTGGGGCCAGGTCCAGGTGCACAACTGGCCGTCGATATGGACTGTGCCTCGGCCGATCATTGCACGTTCTTGACAGACGACGACATCGATGCGCTGGCGAACTCGTCGACGGTGGTGACCTTTCTCCCTGCCACCGAATTCTCAACGAAGCAACCGTATCCCGATGCTCGACGTGTGATGGAGGCCGGGGCAACAGTTGCGATCGCAACCAACTGCAACCCGGGCTCCAGCTACACAACCTCGATGAGCTTTTGCATAGCGCTGGCCGTTCGCGAGATGGGGATGACTACCACGGAGGCACTGCGGGCGGCGACGTTAGGGGGAGCTACCGCTCTGCGGCGCAGCGACATCGGCTGGCTGGGCGCAGGATCGCGATCCGATATCGCGATTCTCGACGCCCCCTCCTACGACTACCTCGTATACAGGCCAGGCGTGCCTTTGATCGCGCTGACAATGATCGGCGGTGAGACTGTGTGAGATGCGGCTGGCCTTAGCACGTGCTAACCCGGCGAGGTCTAGAGGTTGAGCCGATCGATGACGTACGCCTCTCGAGACCGGCGTGCCCACCAGACGAAGTAGGTACCGGCGAAAATGGCCATCACCGCCATCGGCAGGATGACCTGGTCAATGGCTCCTGTCACCGGCAGGACCTCTATCGAAGTGCTCGTCTCCTCAGCCGTGTTGTTGGTCGGATCGGGGTCGGTGGTGCTCGATGAAACGACATAGGTGGTCTCAATGGTTGCATCCGGTATGTCGTCGATGAAGACGGACACCAGGATGCGAGCAGCCGCTCCTTGTTCAATCGTTCCAAGATCACACATGACGAGGCCGCCCGTCTCATCGCAGTTTCCGGCAGAGGCATCGGACCCGAGATATGAGGTGCCATCAGGAAGCGCGTTGAGAACCTTGACGTTCTCGGCTGCATTCGGCCCATTGTTGCCGACGACCACGGTATAGGTCAGTGTGTCGCCCTGTTCCACGGCCACGTCGCCATCCGAGACGGTGATGATGAGATCGGCACCCGGAGTCTGCGCGCCTGCCGGACTGGCAGCCAAAAGCATCAACAACAACGCCAACAACAGCACCATCAACAGCACCATGAACGGCGCGCGCCACCTCGTAAACCTCACCACTCGTACTCCTCGAACTCCGGTTCCTTCAATCAGCGTAACCGCACCCCAGCACCTGGCAAGCTTGTCACAGGAAATCTGTTCGTCTCACGGATGATCACTCCTCGCGAGCCCACGCCTTCAGCGCTATGGCCTGAACGGCGACATCAGCCGGGCTCCCGCTGCCGGGAACAGCCCGGCGCTCGAGCGAGTCCTCGATGGTCGGAATGTCATCAGCGGTGAGGCTCGGATGAGCGGCGTGGAGCACCTCGGGTTTGAGATCGAACAGCCCGATTCCACTGTGCTCAGCCTCGGCGACCAGCTTTCCCACGATATCGTGCGCTTCCCGAAAAGGGACCCCGCGTGACACGAGCACTTCGGCAAGGTCGAGCGAAAGAACGAGGCTCCCCGGGCGCGGCGGATGAAACTCCGACCCTGCAACCAGGGCGCCCAGGGCCTGTCCGGAACTCAACAGTCGATCATGAGCAGCAAACACCAGGCGTTTGTCCTCCTGGAGATCACGGTTGTATGTGAGGGGCAGGCTCGCCTGCAGACCGAGGATGGCGGCAGTGTCGGATACGGCGATGGCCGCCCTCCCCCGTGCCAGCTCGGCAATGTCGGGGTTTTTCTTGTGGGGCATCGCGGAGGACCCGGTTGCGAGATCGTCCGGCAACGTCATCCAGTTGAACTCCTGACTCGACCAGAGAATGATCTCCTCGGCGAGTCTCGACAGATTGACCATCGCTTGACTGCAAATGAAAACATACTCGGCTGCCAGGTCCCGAGACCCGACAGCCTCCATCGAGTTATCGAATGTCGCGTCCCAGCCGAGCAATTCGGCGGTGATAGCCGGTTCCAGCGGTAGCGAGCTTCCGACGGAGGCCCCTGCGCCAAGCGGGGAAACTGCAACACGCCGGGAGAAATCCTCGAGCCGATCTGCATCCCGCCGGGCCATCCACGCATACGCGAGCAGGTGATGCGCCAAACTCGTCACCTGAGCTTGCTGCAAGTGGGTGTAGGAGGCGACAGCGGTGCGAGTGTGTCGCTCGGCCGTTTGCACGATTTGCAGGACAAAGCGCTGAATGCCGGCCATCTGGTCGTCCGCCGCCTCTGCCAGGTACAACCTCAGATCGAGCGCGATCTGGTCGTTGCGTGACCGGCCCGTGTGCAGCTTTCCCGCAACTTCACCGATGAGCTCAAATAGTCGCCGCTCAACTGCGGAGTGAATGTCCTCATCGGTTTGTAAATACTCGACCCCGTCATGAGATATCGTCTCCAACCCGCGCACCAGATCATCGCCCTCGGATTCAGCGATCAAGCCAACTGCCGCCAGCATCCTTGCGTGGGCGATCGACCCGGCGATATCGTGTTTCAGCAATCGCTCGTCGGCCCGTTCGACGGTGTACGCCCACAGGAGATCACTCGGACCCTGTTGGAAACGTCCTCCCCACAGGCTCACTCGCCACCGCCAAGCTGTTTTTCTGCGAGCGTCCGGAGTCGAAGTGCATTCAGACGGATGAATCCCGTTGCGTCACTCTGGTCGTACACATCATCAGCTTCAAATGTCACCGTTGCATGGTCGTACAAAGCCCGGTCCGAGCGGCGGCCGAGAACGGTCACGCCCCCCTTATAGAGTTGCAGCCTGGCCTCGCCGGTCACAGGACGCGCGACCGTATCCATGTAAGCCTGCAACCCGTCTCGCTCGGGAGCGAACCAGAATCCGTTGTAGACCATCGAGGCATATTTGAGCGAAAGCTCGTTGCGAAGGTGAAGCACTTCGCGATCAAGCGTGATCGACTCAACTGCGCGGAGCGCGTGGTGGATTATGGTGCCTCCCGGGGTCTCGTAGACGCCCCGGCTTTTCATTCCAACGAATCTGTTTTCCACGATATCAATGCGCCCGACACCGTGCCGACCACCCAGATCGTTGAGGTGGGTGAGCAGCGCAACAGGTTCCATCTCTCGCCCGTCTATCGAAACGGCGGTGCCATGCCGAAAGCCAACGGTGACGATCTCGGGGTGATCCGGGGCGGCTTCTGGATCGGTTGTTCGTTGGAACATGCCGGCAGGAGGCTCCACCCATGGATCTTCGAGGACTCCTCCTTCGTACGAGATGTGAAGAATGTTGGCGTCCATCGAATACGGCTTTTCTTTCGTGACCGGCACTTCGATATCACGTTCCCGGGCGTACGCGACGCAATCGGCGCGACCTTCAAGGTTCCATTCCCGCCACGGCGCGATCACACGGATTTCTGGTTTCAGCGCGTATGCGGAAAGCTCGAAGCGCACCTGGTCATTGCCTTTACCCGTGGCGCCATGTGCAATGGCGTCGGCGCCGCTCTCTTCAGCAGCTTTGATGAGGCCCTTCGTGATGACCGGGCGCGCCAACGAGGTTCCCAGCAGGTAATAGCCCTCATATACGGCGTTGGCACGGAGCGCAGGGAATACGTAATCCTCGACGAACTCAGAAGTCAGGTCTTCGGCAATTGCTTCGACGGCTCCGGTCGCGAGCGCCTTCTTTCGGGCTGCCTCAACTTCTTCGCCCTGGCCTACATCTGCTGTATAAGCGACGACTTCAGCGCCGTAGGTCTCCCGAATCCAGGCCAGAATCACGGATGTATCCAGACCCCCCGAGTACGCAAGCACGACCCGCTTCGGATCCGTCATGTCAGCTCCTCCATTGGTCTTGGGTCTAATCGGTTCGCGAGCGCTTCGCCACCGGTGGGATCAGCGGTGATGACGATCACGGTGTCGTCGCCGGCGACTGTCCCGATCACCGAGGCGAGCCCTGCCCTGTCAATCGCCCCGGCTACGACACCGGCTGCACTCGGCTCGGTGCGCACCACCACGATGTTCGCTGACGATGCAACCGAGATGCCAAAGGTGTTCAGCGCGCTCGTGAGGTCGGTGTTCGTCTGGTTTGGAGGACCCAGGAGATAGGTTGCGGACGGTCCGCTTCCGCTCTTGCGAGCCCCGAGTGCCGCCAGATCACGCGACACTGTTGCCTGTGTCACCACAAAGCCATCGGCCGCAAGCCTCTCGCGAATCTGGTTCTGGCTGGTGACACCTGATTCTGCGATGAGTTGGCGTATTATCCGCCGCCTTCGCTCAGTTTCCATCCGAGGCCGTCCTGACGCCAGATAGTGACGCGTCAAATATTGCGACCGCATCAACGACCTCCGACGCGGTGATGGAAAGGGGTGGGGCCCACCGAATGGCATTCGGCCGAACCGCGTTGAGGATGAGCCCGTTGTCCAGCGCAGCAGCCACTACTTCTGGCGCGAGGTCATCGTCGAGGACCGCCGCAAGCAACAAACCCTTCCCTCGAACGCCGGAGACGCCATCCAGCGCCATGAGTCCATGCGTCAGTTGTTGACCACGCGCTCGCGCATTGGTCAACAACCCCCTCTCTTCGATCTCGCCGATTGTTGCAAGAGCGGCGGCACAGACAACCGGCCCGCCCCCGAACGTCGACGCGTGGTCGCCCGGTTGAAACGCCGCTGCTACTTCTGCTGTAGCCAGACACGCTCCGACGGGCAGGCCGTTGGCGAGAGCCTTGGCGACCGAAGCAATGTCGGGTTTGATGTTCACGTCCTGCCAGGAAAACCAGTTTCCTGTCCGACCCATCCCTGCCTGTACATCATCGATGATCAGGAGTGTTCCCGCTTCGTCACAGAGAGATCGCACGTCCCGCAAGTAGTCGGCCGACCAGGAGACCACACCACCCTCCCCCTGAACGACTTCCAGCATCACTGCAGCAACAGATTCGTCAACGGCCTCTGCCATCGCGTCGATGTCTCCGCCTGGCACCTGATGAAATCCGACCGGCAACGGAGCGAACGTCGCCTGCTTTGCAGGTTGCCCGGTGGCAGCCAGCGTTGCGAGGGTTCGACCATGGAAAGAATCGTTCAAAGACACGATGCGATAGCGATCCGGACCCGACAGGGCCTGTCCGTAGCGTCGTGCCAACTTGATAGCCGCTTCGTTCGCGGTTGCCCCACAGTTTGCGAAAAACACTCGATCCAATCCAGAGATGGCTACCAGTTTCTCGGCGAGTTCCACCTGTGGTTCTGTGTGAAAGAGGTTGGACGTGTGGGCCAGGACCGCGACCTGATCGGCTACTGCTCTCGTCACTGCTGGATTCGCATGGCCGACAGCTACCACGGCCAGTCCTCCGAGACAGTCGAGGTAGCTCTTGCCTGCGTCGTCGAACAACACGATGCCGTCGCCGCGAACGAAGGTACGTGGTCGCGATCCATAGGTGTTCATGATCACCACACTCGAGCGATCAGCTACCTGACTCACTCGAGATCTCCGAAGTCGTCGGCGAACAGTGTGCCGATGCCCTCGGGAGTGAAGATCTCCAGCAGCACAGAGTGCTGTATGCGGCCATCGAGAATATGAGCACGCTCAACCCCCTCTTCGAGGGCCTTCAGGCAGGATCGCAGCTTGGGCACCATACCCGCCGACGCTCTACCCGACTCGAGTAGCTCTTTGAGACCATCCGTGTCGAGTCGCGAAATCAAGCTTTCCTCATCCACGAGGTCTCGATACAGCCCCTCGACGTCCGTCAGGTAGATCAGCTTGGCTGCGCCAAGCGCAGATGCCAGGGCTCCGGCAGCTGTATCTGCGTTGAGATTGTACGATTCGCCGTCTTCCCCCCTGGCAACCGGCGCTACCACCGGGATGAAGCCCTGCTCCAAGAGACCGACGAGCACCCCGGGATTCACACGGCTGACCTCGCCCACGTATCCCAACCGTTGGTCCCTGGGTCGCGCGATGAGAAGGTTGCCGTCGAGACCACTGACACCGCTCGCTACACCGCCGTGAGCATTGATCAGCCGTACGATGTCGGGGTTGATCGATCCGGCCAGGGTTGCCTGCACGACCTTCATCGTTTCAGCGTCAGTGATACGTAGACCGTCCATCCATTGGGGTTCAACGCCTGCCTGGTTCATCGCCGCCGAGATCTGCGGCCCGCCGCCGTGGACAATCACCGGCTTCACGCCAACGAGGTGAAGCAGAGCCACATCGTCGGCAAAAGACGATCGCAACTCTTCGTCAACCATCGCCGAGCCACCGTATTTGATCACCACGATGCGGCCTCGATACGCCTTGATGAAAGGCATCGCCTCCATCAAGATCCGGGCCTTACCCATGGTCGATGCAATCCTTGGTTTCGAGGCGTGAGGTGCCCCGTGACCGGTCGGCATCAGGACGGCTCCGAATTGAACATGACATATCCGGGGGTCAGATCACATGCGTAGATCGTCGCCTGCCCCTCACCGGTGCCGACCTCTACGTCGACGGAGAAGTCGCCCTGCCTCAACTCCGCAAGCAGGGTCTTGCGGTCATAATCGACCTCGACGCTGTTGCGAGCGACTTCAATACCGTTATAGAAGACGCTCATTGCATTGGGGTTCATGGGAAAAGGACCGGCGCCCGCCGCCGCCAGCAACCTTCCCCAGTTGGGATCTCCTCCGTAAAACGATGCGCGAACCAAATCAGAATCCGTCATCGTCCGCCCCAGTTCCCGAGCGATCGAGTCGTTGACCGCTCCGCGCACGTTCACTGTGATCACGCGATCCGTCTTCTCGCCGTCCCGTGCCATCTGGAGTGCCAGATCGAGACAGACCTCATGAAGTCGTTGTTCAAACTCCTCGAGGTCGGGGCGGACGCCCGCACCTCCAGAAGCAAGGAGGAACACCGAATCGTTTGTCGAGGCGCAGCCGTCGATATTGAGGCAATTGAAGGTTCTATCGCCCACCCTCCTCAAGATCGTTTCAAGAGCTTGCCAGGAGACAACCGCATCGGTGGTCAGGACCGCGAGCATTGTTGCCATATCAGGCCGAACCATCGCGGCCCCTTTTGCCATGCCCCCTATCACGTAGCCCGAGCCGTTTGCTGTCGCTTCCTTGCTCACGGTATCGGTCGTCATGATGGCTGCGGCTGCCCCGGTTCCGGATTCGTCGGTGAGCGCATCGATGGCGCCGGGTATGGCGTTTTTGATGCTGTCAATCGGCAATGGCGGTCCGATCGGCCCGGTGCTGGCCACCAGCACGTCGGCCACACGACAGCCAATTCCGTCGGCAGTGGCTTCTGCCATAGCGAGCGCAGCTTTCTCCCCGGCCGAACCGGTGCCGGCATTTGCGCATCCACTGTTGAGAACGATCGCCCGGGCTTGATGATCCCGGAGGTGGTGACGGCTGAGCAGGACAGGTGCGGCTGCGGATCGATTACGAGTAAAAATCCCGGTGGCGGCAACCGGATCGGCGGCCGCAACAATTGCCACGTCCCTTGCCCCTGATTGCTTGATACCGGCAGAAACCCCGGCCGCTCGGAAACCCAGAGGTGCAACAACGCTCACGGGAGCCAACCCGCAGACGTCAATCCGGCACCTTCGGGTTCTCCCAGCATCAGATTGGCGCATTGCACGGCCTGGCCGGCCGCACCCTTACCGAGGTTGTCAATGGCAGACAGGACGATCACTTTTCCGGTGCGGTCGTCGGCGAATGCGGAAAGCAGAGCCCGGTTTGAACCGACCACCCATCTGGTCTGAGGGGGCTCATCGATCACATCGACGAACTCCGCATCGTCGTAGAAGTCTTTGAGGACTGCTTCGACATCACTTGCCGGACCCGCCAGATCTCCATAACACGTCGATAGGAGACCGGCTTGCATCGGAGCCAGGTGCGGGGTGAAAACGATCGAGGCCGGAGCCCCGACGAAAGCTTCGAGGCCTGCCTCGATTTCGGGACGATGACGATGAGTGAACACACCGTACGCCCTCACTCCTTCAGCAACCGCTCCGAAGGTCAAATCGGCGCTCACCTTTCTCCCGGCCCCACTGACGCCCGAAATGGCGTCGACGACGATGCCGTCGATCTCGATGATCCCTTCGTGCACCAATGGGGCGAGCGCCAGGAGCGCGGAAGTCGGATAGCAGCCGGGTGCGGCCACCCGACCAGCTGCGGTGATCGCCGGACCAAACAGCTCTGGAAGTCCATAGATCCAGGCCGACAGATCATCTGCCATGGGATGGTGTTGGCCGTAGGCCTCGACGTAGCGATCATCCGAATCCAGGCGAAAGTCACTACCGAGATCGACGACCTTTACGCCTCGCTCTGCCAAAGCAGCTCCGACCTTCCACGATTCGCCATGGGGAAGCGCAAGAAACGCCATGTCCGCATCGGGCATCATGTTGACGTCGATGGGACCCATGATCCGGTCACCATTACCGAGCTGGGGGTGGGCAGCACCCAGCGTCTGACCGGCCCAGCTGTGGGCGCCGAGGTACACGATGTCGATGGCAGGATGCCCGTCGAGCAGTCGAACGAGCTGTCCGCCGGCATATCCGGAGGCGCCAAATATGGCGGCCTTATGCGTCATGCTGCTGTCTCACAACCTTCATCATCAAGATCCTCGTTTCGCCGGGCTCGAAGCGCGGTCATACGCTACAGGAACATTACGCATATACGTATACACAGGCAACTGCACAAACGAATGGTCCCCCATCGAGGTATCCGAAGGATCGAAGATGGGGAAAGGTACCGTTCGCAGGCCGAAGGCCGAAGAGGGGTGGGTGGAAAGAAAACACAACCCCAACCGCGGAATACGTCGAGACAGCGACGTCGCCCATACGAGACGCCTCACGAATGCCCTGCATGAGAATCGGCGCACAGAACCGGTCGCATAGTTCTGCTCTTGTTCACCGGTATCGCCCACATACACATCGCGTCT